>DAHWFY010000035.1 GCA_027336365.1 Bacillota bacterium
ATTATTACCTTTATTACCCTTCCCTAACTCAGCACTGATGAACACCCCATCGCGGAAGTTCAGTTCTTTTAAATGTTCTTGTACGGTGGCGAAATATTCCTCAACAAGTTCTTTGTCCAGCATTTTGTAAAAAGCGGTAAAGCCCTCTGATTCAAATTTAGTTGCGTGTTGATTTGAGATATTCTTGAGTTTTTTTAGCATACTCACAAACATCTGCAGTACTTCTATCGATCTGTTGAGGATTGCCCCAGGGTAATGGCTGAAAATTCCGAAGTAATTCTTCTTCTCATTCTCAATGGATTGTACTGCAATGTTGAAAATTTCCTTAACAATGTCAGGATTTTTCAGGCAATCTTTAAGAATTTGTTGGCGATATTGTATCGTCTCCAGTTCATTTAAACTGGACAAAACAGTTTTTTTTGCTACTTCAAATAAAAACTTATCACCGAGGGCCATGGTGTTGAACAGCGTGTTTAATTCTAGATCTTGCGTCAGTGTTTGTTCATTCATCGGTAATTTCTGCTGTAGGTCAACATCGTGATCTTTATACATGAGGAAAACCTTCATCATTTAATGCGCTCCTTTAAACAATCGTATGTCAGTTGATATTTTTCAGCAATGGATAGCGCGTATGAGAGTCCATCAGCGGGTCTTCTTACAATTTTATAGGTTCGTAAAGCTGGATTAGCGGGAACGATGGTGCTGACCAAGCTTACGGTTTTCTCGTTAAAGGAAGCCAATTCATCGATAAATGTGACGTAAACGCATAGGATGTCTAACTGTGTTATTTTCTCCATCACTTTTTTGCTCAGAAAAATGGCATCTTTTAAAGCTGTGGAAGAAAAAATTTCATTCATGATGATAATGCTGTGGGATGTTGCGTGATTGAGTATGTCGTATATTCTGACGAGGTCATCTTGTAGTTTGCCGCTGAGATTTTGAATGTTCTCTTCCCTTTCAAAATGGGTGAAGAGGTTGTCGAAAAGAAAGAGTTTTGCCTTGCTGCCAGGTACGAGACATCCTACGCTGGCCAGGTAGTGCAACTGTCCGAATGTGCGGGCGAAGGTTGTTTTGCCGCCTTGGTTTGGACCAGAGACTACAAATATGCGCTCTTTGTCTTTCAGATAAAAATCATTGCAGACTACGGATGTCCTTTCGGTAATGAGTTTATAGGCAAGAGCTAAATCGAATCCTTCATTATTGGATATCTCTTTGGAACTAATAGAAATTTTAGGATAACAAAATTTTAAACCTTCTCGTTGGAAAATGGCGATATAGTCCAGAAAGGAAATATAAAATTGAATTTCTCTGGTAAATACGGTTATCGTTTCGTCCGGGAAACTGGCATTTTCATCATAGAAAATAGATAAATTAGAAAATATATCCGGATATAAACGTGCCACTAAATCGAGCACATTCGCTTCAACATGGTTCATGTCTGGCGAGTTGGAGAATTCAACTCGATAATCTTTAACCGCATCTTGTTTGAATTTAGCGAATGTTTTTTCTATATCCGCACTATAATCGAATTCTGATTCACATTTGCGCACCTTTACTGAGTTGCCTTTGATGAGCATACAGTATTTTACTGTGGACAAATCGCTTGTGAGTTTTTTTGTTTTAGCCAGAAGTGATGTGAATTCGTTGGATTGGGTATAGTTTGTCAAGAACTCGCGGAAGGATAGAAATCCGCGTGATTGTAAATCGATATGAATTAAATTTTGGAGCAACGAACGAACGGCCTCGCAGTAAATTTGTGCTGAATCTAAAAACCATCGTTCTTTCTGATGTTTATAATGAAGCTTGTCTGCTTGGACAAGATGTTCACGCATTGTCCGCATTTTTTGTGTAAATGATTTTATGTACTCAAATAAAGCTTTATTTTCAAGGTCCAGCATAATTTCGTGTCGATACTGGATGGAATCGATATCATTCAGGGGGGTATAAAAAAATGGCTCTAAATTGTATTCTTGTCGACCTGCTGTGACAGTATTTATTATCTGATCAAGATTTAAATCGGTAAAAAAAGCGGGAGTTATAAGTGTCTCTGATTTTGTCCTATCCTCCAATTTTTTAAATAGTATGCTATGAAAAGTCATCAAAAAACACACCTCCAGGGCCATGAGATGAACGCACAGCATCAACTCTACCGCTGCAACTGCCTGCATGGTAGGAGTTATCAGCCCGGCCTGGACGTTTGTCAGGGGAACTCCATCCCCTCAAAGGGTAGCATGACTGCCCTTTCTAAATTATAAGAGGTTATCCGGAAAGGGGTCAGGACCCCGACACATGACTTCGTCGTCGCTCAAAATGCTCCTTCACGTACCAGAAATGTACGCTTGGTGCGCATAGTGGGCTTGTCTCCGCGCACTGCTTGGGGCTGACCAGACCCCTTTCCGAACACGCATTAGAAGTGTTAGAAATATTATAACACATATTTGGTTATAGAAAACTACGCTGAACGGAAAAAACACGAGGGTCGACTTACAGCAGGCGATGGAGCTAGGAGAGGTGCAGGCGGTCTTCCCAGTAAATACAATTGCTTGGATTTACATTCCTTACTGGTGCTGCTAACAGCGGCATGAGAGTCTATTCTGTGATTTCCCGGGAATGCGTTTCCCACTCGTCCACGAGTTCTTGGAGGTGTTCTACCATGGACTGAATTTCGATGATGGCTGGTTTTGTCGCCAACATCGACACTTCCTCGTGCAAGACGTCCAGCCACAAGGTTAACTTCCATAGGGCGTCCCGGGCGAGGTCGAGAAATTCCTGCTGTTCCTCCATTGCCGGGGAGTCTTCCTCGTCGTCCAGCCAGGGCAGGGTAAATTGTTGAAAAAAATTCTCATCCGGTAAATCGTCGTAAAATACCTTGCCTTCCAGGTGGTCCAACTCGTGACAGACAAGACGGGCCGCTAGACCCGTGGCGCAGATCACGAACCATTGGCCTTGTGGGTCTTGGGCCTGCACGGTAACGTGCAAGGGGCGTCGTCGCAGCAGCGGCTGATTGGGAAAACTTGCGCACCATTCCGTAGCTTCTTGTTCCTCTTTTGCATCCGTTAGGACGGGGTTCACAAAGACCTGCAAGCCTTGACCCACATCCATGACAAATACTCGCCGCAAAATGCCAATTTGAGGTGCTGACAGAGATAGGCTGGGTCCCGCAACCATCGTGTCCGATAAATCAGATACCCATTGAGCCAATTGAACATCAAATTCCACCACCGGGGTACAGATTTGATGCAACGCGTCACTTTCATCCCGGATCACCGCGCACACGCTCATGTTCCCACCTCCACTGCTTTAAATAATGCATGACACGGGCAAAATGACTCTGCCTAGCCTCAGTAAGTGAATACTGTTTTGTGGATTTTTAGTTCCACTCCCACTTGAAGAAGTGGGAGTGGAACTCCGTCCCCTGCTTCGGTGGGGGTAGATTTCCTACCGAAGTCTCGATGTTCAATTTTTGTTGGTGCCAATCTTTGTTGGTGCCGTTATCAGCGGCATAAGGGCCAATTGAACCATTCGGTGCAAATTGGGTACTTTGTGGGGCATCGTGCCAGACGCCAGCGGAGTGTCATATACAAGAGATGAATCTGTCTGTGGCAAAGGGGTATTCCGGAAATGCACTGAATGGGAGGGGGTCTCGGCATGGACTTGGCCCTGTTGAAGGAGTCGGGACACATCAATGGCATGGCGATGGTCACTGCGGCGGGAGCCTTGGTTTCTGGCATTTCAACTCGGGAGGTGAGCGAGGCTGCGCAAAGGGTGGTAGAACGGGAGGGGGCCCAATCTGCACTGCGTGAAGTGGGGTTCCCTGGATTTTGCTGTGTATCTGTTAATAACCAGGTGGGACATGGGGTACCGGGTTCACAGCGGTTGCACAAGGGGGATGTGGTAAAAATTGACATAGCAATCCGGCACCGAGGAATGTACACCGATGCTGCTCGAACATACGTGGTGGGCAGTGAATGTCAGTCCTCGGCAGAACACCTGGGGGGACTTGGCGAACACCTGATGTGGCTGGTCCGGTCTGCTGCAAGGGCCGGGGTGCAGGCTCTGCGGCCCGACTGTGCCTTGTCGGATGTTTCTCAGGCCATGGGAGACGTGGTACGGCAATCAGGTTTTGCTGTGGTACGTCATGCTCTGGGTCATGGAACAGGAACAGCGTTGCATACCTGGCCTATTGTCCCCTCCTTTGGCCCCGGTGGGCGGGGCCCGCGGGCGCGATGGGGCTGGGTACTGGCCATAGAGCCAGTCATCACAGCAGGCAAGGGACGGGTGCACAAACTTCCGGACGGGTGGACCGAGGCCACTGTCGACGGCAGCTTGGCGGCACACTGGGAAGACACGGTATGGGTGGGGGAGGACGGAGCGGTGATTGTCACGGAGTTGCCTGCCACTGGGCTGAGCGAATCAGCGAATGGGGTGGATTGTCCGGGTAGTGGAATGCGAACTTTGGCAGGGGGTTGGATGACGCGCTGGATGGGTGCGGCAGACGCCAGAGAAGTTGTGCAACTGGCCGAGTCGCAAATGAATCCAATGCTGATTGAGGCCTGGGGAAGGCGGGTGGATCCAAAGGAGATCATAGAGGTAAAGGATGCCTGCACGTTGGTGGCCAGAGACGCCGTTGGTCATCTCGCCGGATTTATTACTTTCAGTGTGCCAGCAAATCGGGCAATAATGCACATTCACACACTGGTCTTATCTCCTCAATGTCAGGGTAGCGGCTTGGCCCAACAACTTCTGCAAGAGGTGGAGCGCCGTGCGCGGGCCAGGAAACTTCTGCGTTTGGAGTTGTGGGTACAAACCAACAATCCTAGGGCACAAAGGTTTTACGCCCGGGAGGGATTTGTGGAATCCGGCAGTCCGTACCTGCACTCCCTGCGAATGCGTAAAATCCTGTCACAGGGGGCAGACGGAAACGTTAAACGACACGCGACGTGAGAAGGGGAAAATATGCTAAACTGGGGGGCAGTGAGGCGATGAACATCCATGAGTGTGCAGGACAACCGTGTACATGAAGCAATTCACTGGTTGTATGAGTCTTATCAAAGGGCAAAATCCTTTCATCAGAATCGGCTGATTCAGTCTGGCGGTTTTTCAGTTGATGAGGATGTATTTGCCCGACCGGACCGTGAAATTCGTCATCCGGAGTGGACGGAGGTTCTGTTGGACGAATTCGGCCGTCCGGAGCGCAGCGCATACAATGTTGCCGTGACAGGGAGCAAAGGGAAAGGCTCCCATGCCGTGCTCATTGCGGGCATGCTGCAAAAGTTGGGGTTGCGCGTGGGGCTGTTTACGGGTCCCCATCTGATTGACTTCATGGAGCGGTTTCGCGTCAATGGCTTGGTGATGCCAGAGGCGGACTTTGTGACCTATGTAAACCGAGTACGCGCTAAAGCAGCAGGTTTGGATCTCCCGGAAGGGGAGTACATCGGTCCAGTCGGGCTGCTGGCCGTGGTGGCGGCTTTGTGGTTTCGTGACAAAAACACCGATGTCAACGTATTTGAGTTGGGTAGGGGGGCATTGCATGACGATGTTAACCGAGTGTGGCACCAAGGTGCCATCGTGACCCCGGTGTTTATGGAACATTTGTTACAACTGGGGCCGACTTTGGCTGATGTGGGCAGGGAAAAGGCGGCTGTTGTCACCTCGGACACTCGCTGGGTTTGGACTGGCTCACAAAGCCCCGAAGTATTAGATCATCTGCGGCAAAGAGCGCAAGCCACCGGGGCGTGGTTAGGCCAAATGGGCAAGCAGGCTCATTTTACCGTCACTGCGCTGGACCGGGAGGGGCAGCGAGTTATCCAAGTTCAGGATGAGTGGGGCCGAGCCCTTCTCCGTGTGTCCAGAAGCTTACTGCCTGAAAATGTGAGTACCGCAGCGGCGGCGGCTCGTTGTGTCTGGCGAGATGTGCGTTCACAGACTCCTTGGCCTGATGAGTTGGATCTGACAGACCTGGTGATTCCCGGACGTTTTCAAGTGGTTCGTCAGGAACCTCTGACCTTGGTGGACGGGACGATTCATCGCAGTTCTGCTCACCATGTGATGCAGTGGTTAGAGGAGCAATTCGCAAGAACCTCAGTCTCGGACAACCGGAAGGCTGGAGTGTCGAACCGCCCCTTTGTTGGAGCCGTGCTCGGATTGCCCGCAGACAAGGATGGAATGGGCATGCTCGAGGAGTTGGAAGGGCGGGTGGATTGGCTGGGTTTTGCTAAAACGCATAATCCATACCTAAAGTTTAACCACACATGGATATCTTTAGCGGACGCTCACTTTCCGGAGGTTGCTGAGTTTGACTATGTTGAACAAGCCTTGAAACATGCGGAACAGCGAGTGGGAAAACAAGGGATTTTACTGGTCCTCGGTACTCAGTCGTTTGTGGCCGATGCCCTGGCCTGTTTACAGGTGGACACAAGGGCCGTGTGGAGAGGAGTGTGAATAGACATGCTGTGGCAGCTAATGATTTTGGGCATGGCCATGGGACTCAATAATGCCTTGGCCGCTGTGGCCCTGGGGACTATCGGATTGCGTAGGGGACTACAGGTTCAGATTGCCCTGCTGTTTGGTTTGTTTGAGGCGGTGATGCCGATTGTAGGTCTCTTGGTTGGACACGCGGCCACCGGTCTTTTAGGTGGACAAGCCCGTTGGCTGGGCATTGGGGTATTGGGAGTCATGGGGTTGTACCTGTTATTTAAAACTACTGCGGAGACTTCAAAACCAATACCGAACAACCTTGGATGGAAAAGTCTGACCCTCGCTATAGTGTTGAGCCTGGATAACTTAACGGTGGGGATTGGTTTGGGAATGCTGCAGGTACGATTGATGGAAGCGGCTGTAGTCTTCGGAGTCGTCAGTGTGGGTATGTCTTTGACAGGATTGGAACTGGGCCGCTTCATGGGGAAAACTCTGTCGCTTTCGGCGGATCGCTTATCTGGGGTAGTTTTGCTGTTGGTGGCCGCAGTGATGGTTGCTCTCCCTAGTTAATCACAGTTAGACGCGCACTCATTTGCTTGTGCCCCCATAGGTTGTGTGGGTGACATTGAGACACAACCAGAAGGGACATGTGTAATCGTGAGTGAGACATACTGGTCACAAATGTTTTTAGATCCCTTGCCTGGGCGCGTGGCCAAACCTCGCTTATCTGGGCTGACGATGGTCATGGACACTGGGTTTCCAGTGTCGGTCATGAGGGACCTGTTGCAAGCAGGTGCAGAGCATGTGGACTTTTGGAAATTTGGTTTTGCCAGTGCCGCCGTTTACCCACCCGAGGTCCTTGTAAATAAGATTACTCTATGTCAGGAGTATGGGGTATTGGCTTACTCTGGGGGTACTTCTCTAGAAATTGCCGTGTTACAAGGAGTCTGGCAGGAGTACGTGAAGGCTTTGTGGGAAGCTGGAATCAGGGTTTTGGAGGTTTCCGATGGTACCATTGACTTGCCGCTTAAGACGCGACGGGAGATGATTCGCACCGCTCACGCAAGGGGATTCACGGTTCTCTCAGAAGTGGGTAAAAAACAGCCGGGTCGGTTTTTACCGGTGGTAGAGCAGGCTGGGTTGGTCCAAGGAGATTTGCGCGCTGGGGCCGATTACATCATTGTTGAAGGCCGCGAGGGGGGCATGGGGGTTGGGGTGTACGACGCCGAGGGAAACGTTCGAGAAAATGATGTCCAGGCCTTGCTCAACGCTTTGGGGCCTTTATCGACGCGGTTGATTTGGGAAGCTCCGCTTAAGAAACAACAAATTTACTATGTGAATACCTTGGGAAATCGAGTCAATCTCGGTAATGTCCATCCTCTGGACCTGTTGCCCTTGGAATCGCTGCGCAGAGGGTTGCGCAGCGATACACTCCGTCCCTCATTATATGCCTCTGCAGGAGTCAGCCATGATTCGGGAGCACAGAATGTAAGCCCTGCGTCTTCCCCATTTTCCCATGTGAATGAATCGATGCAAAGTTCCGTGGAAAACAAAAACTTGTTGGAAAAACATATCCCCCGCCCCACCTTGTGGGTAAACGGAGAAGGACGTTCACCCAGTGATTCACCCCGTCACAGGAAAGGCTAGTAAGCTGCAGAAAATTGTGAAATTGTGACGTCCGCGATTGAATAGGGGGGGGTGGGCGTCCCACTCCCCTATTCAATCAACATCCATACAGACTGACAAATTCTATACAGAGTAAGCATTTTGGGCTACCTCTTTGTGCTGCTTGGGGCTTACCTAACCTCTTTCCGGACACGCACTTTATGTCGGAAAGCCAACTCGTGAGGGATGGAATCCCCAGGATTTATCCGTGGGGAGCGAAGACAAGTCTGTTTACTTCGCGGCTTTGGCGGCCGCAATTGCAGACGCATAGTCGGGTTGCTGACCCGCCTCGGGTACGTACTGCACATAAACCACCGTGTCGCTGGAATCCACCACGAATACGGCTCGGGATTCCAAACGGAAGTCGGGTAGATAAGTGCCGTAAGCTTTTCCGAAGGACATGTGCAGGTGATCAGAGACGGTCTGCACTCGATCCACCCCTGCTGCGCCACACCAACGCTTTTGTGCAAAGGGTAGGTCGGCGCTGATGGTGAGAATCACGATGTGTTCCCCAATGCTGGCCGCTTCCTCGTTAAAACGGCGGGTCTGAGTATCACAAACACTGGTATCTAAAGAAGGGACGACACTGAGTACGCGGACCTTGCCTTGACTGCTTGCTAGGGTTACTGGGGACAAGTCATTGGCCTGAACCTCAAAGCCAGGGGCCTTGTCGCCAACCTTCAACTCCGGACCTGCCAAAATTGCGGGCCCTCCCACAAATCCAAACGTGCGTTGCATGGCCATCCTGTATCATCCTTTCTTTCATAACTGTGACAGGCTGTGTCGAATCTCATCTATGATAACATGTCCAAGAAAAACACGCTACGAATCCAAACGACCCATTATATAGAAATTATTCTGATGTTCTATGAATATATAAAAAACAATGAAAATCTATCATTTACCTTATGACTCATATTGTTGGACTTGCTTCCAATAATCTTACATTTTCCATTCAACTGCGGTTTGTTAGGCTGAATGGTGTCAGCACAAAACATGCCGAATCCTGTGCTGAGCGGGTACGGGGGATACTTTCCGGAAGGGACATTTCTGCGGGAAGGGATTTTGGGGTGAAGGTGGACAAGCTGCCCGGGTCGATCCTCGATCCGAACCCGACAACTAACCCCGGAGGCACAAAGAGGAGATGTTTTGATGCACAGGTCTTGGCAGAAACGTCTATGGATTGCAGGAGGGATTGCAGCGGCGATGGTACCACTCACGGGTGCCATGGCTTCTTTACCTGGAAGTGATGCATTGGGTTCTGCCATTCGTGCTGAGGCTGCCGTTCAGACGGTTCATGCTGTACGAGCAGTGGACTTGCGAAAAACGGCGAGCTTTGGAGCAAATGTGGAACGCAAAGAGGGCTCAGGGACAACGTTTGCGGTGTTGCCCGGGAGTACGATAACTTGGTGGCATGTTCAGGACCCTTACGGGAATACCGGTTATGTCATTCGTAAGCCTTACTGGGTGCAAACGCCTCAACTTGGGACTTCAAACAACACTTCTGTGGGGCCAGTGCAAAATTCAGCCCAGGGGTATGCTACTTTACCTCCAGGTGTGCATTTGGACTCGCTCTTGCAACCCGTGGCAACTTTAGGAGCTTCGACGGTGGCGAAAGAGCAGGCTGTGTTGCAGGTGGCGGCTAGCAAACTGGGTACGCCGTACATTTGGGGTCACAACGAGGATAGAGGACAATACGGGTTTGACTGCTCCAATTTCACGGCCTACGTGTACCATCACGCTCTGGGCTACAAAATGAGTGGGGCGTCTAGGGTGCAGGCCAGCAGTGTAGGATGGCAGGTTTCCAAAGCCAACATGCAACCGGGAGACTTGATTATTTTCAACAATGGTGGGCACGTTGGCATCTATGCGGGCAACGATAGAATGATTGAAGAAGGCGGTGGATTGGGGCGAGTGGGATACCTATCGGTGTCGCCAAATAGTTATTGGGGACGTCATATCACGGCTGTCAAGCGCATGTTCTAAGTGGTATGTCCGAAACCCATATGGCCTAGCGGCCATCACCAAGAATGAATATGGTCAAAAGATTAGCAAGCTAGTGCCGTATAAACCCACTAAATCATTCGCCATCACATGGGATGCGCACCTACCTTTGGTGTGCATCCCATGTCCTCGTATACGTCGCCACGCGATTCGAGCTTAATTACACCTCTAGCATAGGTGTCCGGACAACCTCTGACAGGACTGATTTTGGTGGATGGGTACCGTGTAGTATAATGACCTGTGATAGGTTTGTCGTAATGGACTACAGGGAGGGTCAATCTGGACCCCCCTACCGGAGCGATAAATCCCGGGGAGGGAGAGATGGTTTTGAGTACGGAAAAGGAGACGTTTGCAAGCGGTTTGGAAGATGTAGTGTCTAATAGTTCTAAAATATGTTTTTTGGATGGAAAAGAGGGGCGGTTAGTTTATCAAGGCTATGATATCCATGACCTCGTCAACGGTCACGCGACCTTTGAGGAGGTCATCTATTTACTGTGGCATGGAGAGTTGCCAAACGTGAGTCAACTTGAGGAATTCACGACTAGCATTGCTCAACAGCGTGCTCTTTCTCCACAAGTGTTGGCGTTCTTAAAATCTGTTCCGATAGATGCCAATCCTATGGAAGTCCTGCGTACTGCCGTGTCATACGCTGGTTTGTATGACCCCGACAACGGAAGTGAACTCAAAGAGGCAAATATTCGTAAGGCCACTCGACTCGTAGCACAAATGCCAACGATGGTAACCAGTTATGAAAGAATTCGCGCGGGATTGGAACCGGTGATGCCTGATTCGCAATTAAGCATGGCTGCCAGCTTCTTTTACCTGCTGCATGGCCAACGCCCCAGTGAATTTGTGGAACAGGGATTCAACACGGCTTTAATTCTCCATGCGGACCACGAGTTGAATGCGTCCACGTTTGCGGCTCGTGTGACCGCGGGTACGCTGTCTGACCTATATTCGGCCATCACGTCGGCTGTTGGGACCCTCAAAGGCCCCCTGCACGGAGGGGCAAACGAGCAGGTCATGAAAATGCTCTTAGAAATCCGCGAGGTGAGCGGGGTTGATGCCTATATTGACGCATCCTTGGCTGCTAAGAAAAAGATTTTTGGCTTTGGTCATCGAGTCTATCGTACCGAGGACCCCAGGGCTACCCATCTGCGCCAGTTGAGCCGCCAGGCTGGAGAACTGGCAGGAGAACCCCAATGGTATGAAATGTCCCGCAAAATAGAGGATTTGGTCAAGGACAAAAAGGGTCTTAATGCCAATGTCGATTTTTACTCTGCATCCTTCTATTATGCCTTGGGTTTGCCAACTCACTTATTCACCCCAATTTTTGCTTGCAGTCGGGTTTCTGGTTGGACGGCCCACGTTCTTGAACAGTATCAGGATAATCGGTTGATTCGCCCGCGGGCAGAATACACTGGGGCCACTCATCGAGAGTTCGTTCCTTTAGCGGAGCGCGATTGATTTCCATAACCTACTAGGTGTGAATGTCTTGTGTCTGGGCACAATTCCTCTCAAGGAGGCGATACCAAATGGCACAAGGTTCATCGAACAGCTTGGTAGTAGGCAGTGCAAGTCATTCTCTGGATCAGATGAAGTATGAAATCGCTTCAGAGTTTGGTGTGCAATTGGGGCCTGACACCACCGCCAGGCAAAACGGATCTGTTGGTGGAGAAATCACCAAACGATTGGTGGCATTCGCGGAGCAGTCCTTGTCCGGCCGCCAGTAATAGAATAGCAAACAGCCATAACGGCTGAATAAATTTTTTGCAGGGGGCCAGGCATTGCCTGGCCCCCTGCATGGGTGAGAAAGCCAGAAATCTTGAACAAAAGTTGGCGAGGATATCTTGCAGTAACAGAAAGTGACAGTGTAATGAACGTGGCCATGGGGACAATACCAGCCAAGGAGGGGGTGAAACAGAATGGCGACTAACAATGATCGTCTTGTCGGCAAAGCAGGGCATGCGCTGGACCAAATGAAGTACGAAATTGCTTCTGAGTTTGGCGTTGAGTTGGGGGCAAACACCACTTCCCGTCAAAACGGGTCTGTGGGTGGAGAAATCACCAAGCGGCTGGTGGCTTTCGCAGAACAGCAAATCAGCGGCCGTGCATAATGCCTGAGAGTGACACAGCGTTTTTTGTTTGAGGGTCTGGCGGATGCGCCAGACCCTCAATGTATTTTAGAGTGTAGGCCAATGCACCAGGATTGACTGAGAACCATATGATGCACCATCAGATGTCGGACTGTCCCCCTAATTCCATCTTTACGGCAATTGAGAAGAGACCGAGGGATGGAATGGATACGTGTGTGAGTCTTTTTTAATGACATCTAGGGGAGGAAGAACTGATGCAATCGATTGGGTCGAGTGTCGTTCAACAAGTTTTGCTGATTTTGCTTCAGTTGCTTATTGTCGGTCTGTTGGCTTGGGTTCACTCACTGGTACCTCTATTGCAAAACTGGGCCAAACACCACCTTACTGGGCAAGAGCGACAGGTGCTGATGCAGGTGGGGAAAGAAGCGGTGGTGTTTGCGGAAACAGCCTATGGTCAATTGAATGGAACGCAAAAGCTAGGTTATGCCATGGACTATGTGGCCAAGGTATTAGGAGCCAACAAAGTACGGGTTTCGCCCCAGGAAATTCGCGCGGCTATTGAAATGGCTTTATTAGAAGCGAAAAAACAAGGCAGCCCTCAAGGTTAATCAAGGACTAGCCTGAGGGCTGCCGTCCAATCCCTCGGACAGGTTTTTATCCTACGCTGTCAAGTTGAGGATTATTGGATGGCATTCTGCGTTTCCGTGGGTATGGAAATGCGACTGAGGGCGTCGCCTGCCTCGTTGACATGAATATCCTCAGTAGCTAAGTCGGCAATTGCCAACATGCCCACCAAATCCCCGCGACTGTCGGTCACTGGCAGTCGACGGACCTGGTGATTGGCCATTAAGTCGGCAGCCTCATGGGCGTCCGTGTCTGGAGTACAAGTCACCACCTGGCGCGTCATGCAGTCTTGCACTCGCATTTGATCCGATTCTCCTTTGGCCACGGCTTTCAGAGCGATGTCGCGGTCGGTGAGAATACCCACCAGTCGTCGCTGTTCACAAACAGGCACGGATCCTACATTGACGGAGGCCATCTGTTGCGCTGCATTCTGCAGGGTGTCAGACGGCTTTACGCAAGTCACAGAACTGGTCATCAGGTCACGAACCTTCATTCCGCATGCCTCCTCTGGTTGAGATGATGCGCCGACACAAGTGCGGGCGCACAGGGGTAGTGTGCACCTGTGTTCGCGGTTTATGTAAAACAGGCACTGCGGGTTACACTGCGATTTACACTTGCAAAAATTGGGCGTGAATCCAAGCCTGGATGCTGGAAACAAGGGCGTACCATCCCCATAGGGCAGAAAGAAAGCGCATCAGGGTCTCCAATGGTGTGTTTGGGGTGATGAAGGAGTGGGTCAGGATGATGCCCAAGACACCGATAATGGTAAACACAGTTGTCAACACTGCGGTCACCGTGGCTGCATTGTAGCGCTGCTTACTGCGTGCACCAAGGATGGCTAAAATGCCAAGCACCACGTAGACCTTGCTCATACTGGGGTGTAAATTGAGATAATCCCCAATTTGTCCACCGTTCCACCCTATGCTGCCTAAGACCAGCCAAATCCAGCCAGAGATCCGATTATAAAGGGTGAGGGCCACAGTAGTATCCCCCGTTCAAAAATCAGTTTCATACAAGCCGCGGGTTTGTCCTGCACGAGTCTGGTTATCCCTATGTGTGCAACTTGCTGCGTATGACTGAGGCCAGTTACTGGGATAGACCCTCATGCCGCTGATAGCGGCATCAGCACGGGATGTAAATCCACGCAACTGTATTTACTGGGATAGACCGTCATGCCGCTGATAGCGGCACCAGCAAGGGATGTAAATACATGTGAGTGTATTTACTGGATAGGTATATAGGGGGCCACATGGACACACTTTAGCTGCATGGAGGTGTGACGTCTGTGAAAAAAATACCATCTGACCCACGGGATGAAGACGTGTTGCAGAGTACCCCGAAGAACATAAACAGGCAGGCGGTCATCCGACGTGTATTTAAGGGGAAACACATCGTGGCTAAAGAATCTACAACTGTCAGTGCAAGCACTATCCCCGCATGGCGAGAAACACCACTGGACCATTGGAGTCGAGACATAGACCCGGCCATTATGGCGGGGGACGAATGGACAGGGGAAGGAACTGCGGGGGACCCGGGTGCGCAGCGGATCGACAGTTTACAGGGGCTTACTCGTATGCGTGAGACTTTTATGCACCCCACCCACGACAGTAACTACGAACTTGAGGACGACACCTTTGGTGATAGTAGGAATCGTTCAGAGGAATGAACAGACGGATGAATTGATACATGTAAAATACCGGCAGCGGGACCTGTGCTCCCGCTGCTGTTGTATGTTAACCTTGAGATGAGTGTCCAAACGATAACATGAGCCGCAAAGTGCAACAAATATGGCCAGAAATTTCAGGCGAACGGGATTGGGTGAGTTCACAGGTGAAGGAGATACAGACGGTTGGTAGGAGAAAAGTGTGGATCATCGCGGGGGCGAGCATTTTACTTCTGATCTTGGCTGGCGTGACCTGGGCGGTGTGGCCCAAAACTTTGACGGTGCAAGTTCTAACCATTTCACGCCAAAATATTCAAAATCAGATATTTGCCTCTGGAGATGTTCGGCCTGTACAGCGTCAGTTGGTGATGTCTACCCAGTTGACTGCTCCGGTTGCATCCGTACCAGTTCACGTGGGGGAAACTGTCAAGGTGGGGCAGTTGCTGGTGCAACTGCAAGCGGACACGCAGAGGGCAGCGGTCACAGCGGCTGAAGTGGCTCTTGTTCAGGCTCAGCAAGCACTGCAAGCCACACAGCAGCAACAGCAGCAGGCACCACCAGGATTTCAGGCACAGTTTACCGGAACATTAGCTCAGGAAAAAACCGCGCTTGCCCAAGCTCAAGCGCAACTGATACAAGTCCAGGCAGCCCTTGCTGGCACTCAGATTCGAGCGTCTTTGGCGGGGGAGGTGGTCCTCGTGAATGCGAGTGGAATTGCCTCAGATGGCACACCCGCGCCGATTGTGGAAGTGGCATCTCGCCAAAGACAGGTGGTGGTGAATCTGTCTGAACTAGACGCCATCCAAGTTCATGCGGGCATGACCGCTACGTTGACCAGTGATGCCTTTCCCAATCGGACTTGGCAAGGGACGGTCTCTCTTGTGGCCCCGTTTGCGGCCACAAGCAGTAGTGGGACCGGGCAAGTGACCGTAAACGTATCGGTGCCCAAGGGATTCTCCGTCCCCTACGGATATCAGGTGAACGTGCACATTGTCAGTGTCACCCATCACCAGGTTCCTGTGGTTCCTTATGCCGCTCTGGTTCAGTCCGGAACACACTATGCGGTGTTCGTGTACGCCCATGGGCATGTGACGGAGCGGACGGTTTCCTTAGGAATCACCACCAACACTCAAGTTGAGGTCACGCGAGGTCTGGTTGCGGGAGATGAAGTGGTGGTGAATCCTGCTGCAGGACTGACCAGCGGTCAGGCGGTGAGGTTGGAACGTTGAAGAGGAAAAGCGACGAACATCACGTGGCTTCTGCCAGGAGGGACGGTTTGGGTGGGACTCAGACAGTGACAGGTGATTGTGCGCTGATTGAGGTGAGTCACTTGGACAAGGTCTATTCTGTAGGCGACGACAAGGTGACTGTTTTGCAGAACATTAATCTGACGGTACGGGCTGGTGAATTTGTATCCATCATGGGGCCCTCGGGAAGCGGTAAATCCACCCTGATGCATATTTTAGGCTGTTTAGATGTTCCCAGCAGGGGTCAATATCAATTGCATGGCCAGGCGGTGGAGAGCTTGACCCCTTGGGAACTGGCTCACATTCGCAATCAAGAGGTGGGATTTGTGTTTCAAAATTTTTATTTACTTCCTCGCATGACGGCTCTGCGTAACGTGGAGTTGCCCATGGTATATGCAGGAATTTCGCCGGTTGACAGGCGTAGGCGAGCCAGCGAATTGTTACATCAAATGGGTTTATCGGATAGGTTTCAACACAGACCAAACACGTTGTCCGGAGGGCAAAAACAGCGAGTAGCCATTGCTCGCGCTCTGGCTAACAATCCATCCGTTCTGCTTGCCGACGAACCCACGGGTGCCCTGGACACAAAAACGGGGGAGGAAATCATGGGGATGTTTCAGGCGTTGAATCAAGGCGGAGTGACGGTGGTGGTCATCACACACGATGCCAAGGTTGCTCATTATGCTCGCCGAACTGTCCATTTGCTCGATGGGAAAATTGTTGGGGAGGAAGACCTGCGATGAGTTTCACAGAGATGTGGCTGGCGGCTGCGTCTTCCTTGCGAGCGAGTCCCCTACGTACTTTTTTGACGATGCTGGGAATTTGGATTGGTGTTGCCAGTATCATCATCATCGTGGCTATGGGTCAGGGGGGGCAAAAGGCAGTTATTTCTACCATTGCGAGCACCCGTTTGCAAAATACGATTCAAATATTGCCTCAAGAGATTGTGGAACCAGGTCTTCCCCAACCGGGACAGGTGTTGTCTTTTCAGACCTCTGACTTGCAATTGGCACAGCAGTTCTCTGGCGTGGCTAGTGTCTCCTATTCCTTGTATGGGCAAGCCACGGTGGGCTACCATAGCCACACCCTGAATGCCTCAGTTCAGGCGGGACCAGCTTATCTTAACGACTTGGCCCACTTTACGGTCATTTCCGGACACATGTTCACCTCGACGGACGTGCTGGCACACCGCCAAGTAGCCTTGGTCAGTCAATCTTTGGCAGGACAACTCTTTGGACACGAATCCCCGATTGGACGAGTTATTCTGGTGGGAGGGTATCCCTTACAAGTTATCGGCGAAACAATTTCCTCACAATTTGATTTAATGTCGCGTTTTTTGGGTTCGAATTATTTGTATCTGCCATCCACTACCTGCCGAGACCTGTTTCCCTGGTGGGGGATTTCCGAAATGGATGTGCAAGTTTCTCCAGGAGCCTCGGTGGGACAGGTGTCTCAACGATTGGTTACTGCTTTGAACATCCATGCTCACAACGCTCAAGCTTTCGAGGATGCGTCCGGACTGTGGCTGGGATTGGAGCAAACGGTTCGTAAGGTCAGCACCATCTTGACTCTGACCATTGGCTCTGTGGCAGGCATTGCACTGCTGGTGGGGGGAATTGGGGTGATGAACATCATGCTTGTGTCCGTGACCGAGAGAACTCAGGAAATCGGCATTCGTATGTCTTTGGGAGCCACCCGCAGAGCGGTCCTGTTGCAGTTTTTGACAGAGGCCGTGATGATTACCACCGGTGGGGGTCTGTTGGGGGTGGTTTTGGGAGTGGGGGCGTCCGCATCCATTCGTTGGTTTACGGGCTTTCCTGCCAGTGTTTCCTGGCAGGCCGCAGGTGTGGGTTTCTTGTTCTCCATGGTAATTGGTGTGGCCTGCGGATTGTATCCAGCGAACAAGGCGGCACGTCTAAACCCCATTGATGCTCTGCGCTATGAGTAGTTGCTTGATAATGCAGGTAGAACAATGTGGATTCGCCTCGACGCAACCTGCATAAAAATGTCGGCCTCGGATAAGCTCCGAAGCCGCCGATGAACAAAAATTGGGTATCTTCAAGGGACCTCAGCGAATCCGCATGGCCCGCAAGCGACGTACCCGCTCCTGTGTGGAAGGGTGGGTGCTAAATAGCTTCATCATGGATTCTCCCTTGAAGGGATTTACAATAAATAGGTGAGATGTCGCTGGGTTTGCCTGCATGGGTCCAATTTGAGAGGACGACTCCAACTGTTCCAAGGCGTCTGCCAAGGGGATTGGGTCTCCCAACAGGCGAGCGCCAGAGGCATCTGCCTTAAACTCTCGGGACCGGGAGATAGCCATTTGTACCAGCGTGGCCGCGATGGGAGCCAAAATCATCATGGCTATCTCTGCGAACACATTGTTGTCTCGTTCATCACGGCCACCAAACCCAAACATCACCGCCCACTGTAAGGCGTTGGCGATGTAAGTGATGACACCAGCCATCATGGCAGCCATGGAGCCGATGAGAATATCGTGATTCTTAATATGGGAGATCTCATGGGCCAGCACTCCTGACAGTTCACGTGTGGACAGAGAACGTAGGATGCCCTCCGTAACGGCCACCTTGGCATGAGCCGCGTTGCGACCCGTTGCGAAGGCGTTGGGCTGGGCGGAAGGAGTCAAGTAAATTTCTGGCATGGGCAAGTGAGCTTTTTGCGATAACTGGCGAACAATTCGGTACACTTCGGGTACTTCTGCCTCGGTTGCTGGTCTAGAACTGGTCATGGCGATGGCCATAGTTCCGCTGGCCCAATAGCCAAAAAAGTTCATAACGATGCCGATGATAAGAAACACCAACATCCCTCTGGGGCCTCCGATGAACCGCCCGATGACAACCAGGATTACCGTCAGAAATCCCATCAGTACCCAGGTTTTTAGTGTGTTCATTTAGACACTCCTTATGAGATTGAGATGTTGCCGCTGGTTTGTCTCACCGTTTTGGATCCGTTATACTGTGATGGATCACAGTTCTGTATTTTCTTTTGCTCCGCATGATGTAAATGGGTCATGGGAAAATTCCCAGGTTGGAGCGCAGACTCATACAATACAGATATTAACATTAATAAGAGTGAGAAATCTTACAATAGACACACTACGGCAACATTCTCCTATTGACATCATATTAGGCCAGGGGTGGACTTGCAAGAGTCTGTCAAGGGAAGGATGTGAACACTGTGCGACTAGGGTTAAATATTGTATATGACGGCCACAACTATGACATTCTTGAACTTCCTGAGGAAGCTTTTGTACGCATGATTCCGGGATTGTCTGAGGAACAATTTCAGGACGTGGACCTGTTTTTCCAACCTTACTGGTCGGACGAAACTCGTCGACGTCAGCATCTGCTGCACTTTATGGCTCAACGTGCTGGTTCATCCCTCGATTATCTGATGCTGAATCGGGAGGAAATTGCTTTCACTGACCAGGACCTAGCGGAGTACGTGCGGGAGCATGCAGACGCCGGTTTGGGTGGGCAGCCGTCTTGATTCCCGATGTATACCATATCATTCCAGGCAATGAGCAGGGTGGCGGAGCGACGCACATTATCGCACTCGCTCGGGCAGTGCGAGATTCGAATTTAGCAGAACGATTCCACTTTTTTACCGTAGGAGAGGGTGCTTTGGCCGTTTCTTTACGTTTAGAGGGGATTATAGTGGGGGAGATTCCCAGACCACCGTTGCAGGCTGTGCGAACCTTGTACCGGGAAATGGTTCGCAGTGACAAGCAAGCGATTTGGCATGCTCACGGGCCACGCATGAATTTGTGGACATGTTTAGCTGCGAGCCTATCCCGACGGATATGGACTTCCACAGTCCACAGTGATATTTTTGGGGACTTTTTATCTAAAGCCTGGAAAAATCGATTTTTACCGCAATTGAATCGGCGTTGTTTGCAGCACTGCGCAGGACTGTTCACTGGCAACAGGACGTTTTTAAAAACTTTTCCTGGTAAGCCCGGCTTTTTCGTACCCAATGCTCTGACCACGGCGCAGTTGCCTAGCTCCAAGACCTTGTATCGAGAGCAATTGCGGCAGCAGTTGGGGTTGTCTGCAAGGACTCCGGTGATTGGCACAGTGGCGAGATTGGACCCGGTGAAAGATTTGACCACCTTGTTGCGAGCGGTGGTGTATTTGCCGGAGGTTCACCTGGTGTTGGTGGGAGATGGACCAGACAGGCTGATGCTGAAGACCCTGTCTGAGGAACTGGGTATCGCTGCAAGAACCCACTTTTTCGGATTCTTGCAGGATGTGGGTCCGATTTATGCGGGACTGGATGTTCACGTATTGCCCTCGCGGAGTGAAGGCGGGTCTCCCTATGCCTTGCTGGAAGCGGGGTTTTATGGTGCAGCCAACGTTGGATCCGATGTTCCGGGAATTCGCAGTCTTCTTGAGGATGAGGTAACCGGCTTGTTGTTCACTCAAGGAGATCCACCCTCTTTGGCAGCCGCTGTCCAGAGGCTACTGGTAGACATCGACTTGCGACAACGGGTGATTCGTGAATTCAATCATCGGATTTTACCAAAATATACTCCTGCGGCGATGCTTGCCGCATATGAGCAAGGCTATG
>DAHWFY010000360.1 GCA_027336365.1 Bacillota bacterium
TGTCATGCGTGAAGCGCAGATGGATGAGAAACAGTGGCCGCCGCGGGCCATGGCCGGGCGTATCGGTCGCTGGAAAGACGAAGGTTGGGGGCCGGAACAGGTGCAACAATATGAGGGCTTGGCAGCGGCGCTCTTCATCCCCATCTACAGCGCCTATGAAGCGGCTAAAAAGCGCTCCGGGCTGGTGGACTTCGGTGACCTGTTGCTCTACGCCCTGCGTCTCTGGGAATCTCCGGAAATCCTCGATCATTATCAGCGCCGTTTTCAGCATATTCTGGTGGATGAGTTTCAGGACACCAACGCGGTGCAGTACGCATGGCTGAAGGGGCTGGCCCGGCATGGGCAGATTTTTGCGGTCGGCGATGATGACCAGTCCATTTACGCTTGGCGGGGCGCACGAGTGGAGAATCTGCTCCGCTTCGGCGAAGACTTTGCCGGGGCGCGGGTGGTGCGCCTGGAGCAGAACTACCGTTCTACGGCACCCATCCTGCAGGCGGCGAATGCCGTTATCGCCC
>DAHWFY010000361.1 GCA_027336365.1 Bacillota bacterium
CATGACCTGCGACTGGCCGTTGCTGTAGCGGGCGAAAATATTACCGCTGGGATCGATGGAGAGGCCGGAGAGTTGGCCGGTGCCGTAGCCGTTGCTGCTGGCATTGATGACCGCGTTGGCGGAGTTGTAGTTGGTACTGCCGCTGAAATTGACGGCGAGGGTACTGGGGGCGGCCCCATCTGCCCACTGGAAGCTGACAGTTCCACTACTGGGCGGCTGAACTTGCCCGCTTGAGTTGAACTGAAGGGGGGTTGCAAGCGTTCCGCTGGCTGCCGTGCCACTGGCCGTTCCCGTCGCGGAGTAACCCACATTCCACACTTGGCCACTGGTGGGATTGGCCGAAGACAACTGATAATAAGTAGTTAACAATTGCGGTGTACCCAGGCTGTCATATACCGTCGTCGTCGTAGAGTAGTTATAAGTACTAGGATTATTGGGATTGATGGCAGTCCCGGTAATCGGCGTATTGATCGAATCCAGATTAAGCCCGAGACTGAGACCCGAGGTAGCCTGC
>DAHWFY010000362.1 GCA_027336365.1 Bacillota bacterium
GAACGTTTTCTGCTCTGTAATTGGCGTTGAATTCCTTGACTTTCGCCATGAACGCTTCGGGGTCTTCTTGGTCCTCGAGATAACCGAAGTCTCGGATCGTTCGTTGTTTGGTTGGCATTCCTGGGCCGGGGCGATAGCCCTCGACCACTCGCACCTGCGTCCTGGGAGTTCCATCCGCATTCTTTCTTTTGTCTATTTTGACCATGTGACATCACCTGATACACATCATAGCACATCATTAGCATAACATACAATATAACTATAAAAAAACGCGGAAATCCGCGTTTTTCAAGAATTTATTTAGTTGTTCCTAGCTAATTTGCCATGCTAACTGTAAAAGTCGGGGCGATAATGAAATATTTAGGGTATATATATTATATGTGGAAAACAATTTAAATTCAACAGTCCACTCGTAAAATCACCTTTTGACAAGCCAAGGACATGGCTTTTTTTGCGGGAATCATAGCGGCAACATGGTCCCTCGCCAGTTCGTGGTATAACCTGACTTTTACAG
>DAHWFY010000363.1 GCA_027336365.1 Bacillota bacterium
AGGTGGAATCGCTCCCGTATAGCGGTCCACGATAACCCCGGAACGGTTGACAAAGATGGAAGTAGGTATGGCCACCACCTTATACTCAGAGGCTACTTCACCCGTTTTATCCAAAGCGGTTGTATACGTGATCCCGTATTTACTCAGAAAGTTCTGGACAGCAGGTAATGAATCTTGCACCGTTAAATTGACCCCTACAAATTCGACTTGTTGTCCGTACTTTTGATAGGCTTTCTCCAAATCTGGAGCTTCGGCCTGACAAGGGGGGCACCACGAAGCCCAGAAGTTGATGAGCATTGGTTTATGAACGTCCGACGCCACGGTAACGGAGCCATTTCCCGGGTAGGTGGTCAAGGTGAAAGACGGAACGCGATAACCCACTTCTGGGGAGACCGCTACACTCGCTTGAGAGGGCTTTTTCAGAGTGACGAAGAAAACCGCGCCAAACAGGAGCAAAATCCCCAATCCGAGAAACGACCATTTTTGAATTTTCTTCACGACAAATCCT
>DAHWFY010000364.1 GCA_027336365.1 Bacillota bacterium
AGGCCGATCGGTGGCAGCGGCAAGGGCTCGGCGGTCACGGCCGGATAGTCGACGCCGAGGCTGCTGCGGGGCACGATGCGGACCGACAGGCCGGGCTGCTTCAGGCCAAGCGCCGCTTGATGCAGCATGCGGCTACCCGTGCGCATATGCGTCATGCCAAGCGAGCGGTAGGCCTCCTCCAGGGCGGCGCGCGCCTCCTTGCGAAGCTTGCGGTATTGTCTTAGGCGATCGTAGACCAGATAGGTGAGCAGCTCGCGCTTGCGCTCAAGGAGATCGTGCCCCTGCGTGAGGAATGCGAGCTCGCGCTTTAGCCTCAGCATCGCGCTTTTGGTGGGCGGGACCTTCAACAGCTCCTTCATGTCGTCTTGGCCGCCGATTCGTGGTGGTGGCGGGCAATATCCTCGTCGCTGACCCGCGCCAGGTTGTCGGCTGGCAGCATGGACAGCAGATCCCAGGCCAGTATCAAGGTGTCTTCGATCGAGCGATCCTCGTCATCGCCCTGGGCTA
>DAHWFY010000365.1 GCA_027336365.1 Bacillota bacterium
GATTTATGAGGCCTCGGCCGATCTCAGTGAGACGTTACAACCAAGGTGGAAGCTTGTACTCCCAGAAAGTGCAAGCGGCGTTCGTTTTTTTACGTAGAGGCCTGGGTCCCGCATTACAGACTGACTCAATTCTTTCTGCCCTCGTCAAGTCCAACACAGTCACAAGAAGCACGAATGGTTGCAACTTCTCAGCCTACATCTGGCGAACTCGCAACCCAAGTCAATGATCTCCTGCCTACAATGACCGTTAAGTTGCTACACTTCCTCCGAAAGGTACCTGAAACGGAGATCACGCTGATACAGAGATTCTTGTTGCGTCATCTACAAGTGCACGGACCCTGCATGGCATCGACCCTCACTTTTAAAAATTTCCGCAACCCACGCGATCAAAAAAACAGTTATCTATAGATATCCTTGTAGTACAGACGTTGACCATTCTGGTAGTATGCATCTGTTTTGAGACGTAGACCCCAATTATAGACATAGCGAACAGCGCCAAACGTCTTG
>DAHWFY010000366.1 GCA_027336365.1 Bacillota bacterium
AAGAATATTCGCCGACGAATTCTGCCTGCGTTTTCCAGAAAGGTTGGACACTCAGTCCGCTCTGCTTAGACAATCTATAGAAAAGGTACCCTGTTCCCATTCCAGGGTCAATCAGCCTCCCAGTGAAAGAACGGATGAGAACTGCTCATTCAGTCGGTTATCCTCGCCACAGGGCCATGGACGCAAAGAGAGTTCCCCGTTCCAAGGCAAGGACTGGCCTCCAAGGCAAGGTACAGACCCCATGCGTGTCTTTCATGGGATAGACCGCCATGCCGCTGTTAGCGACACCAGCAGGGAATGTAAATCCACGTTATTGTATTTACTGGTTAGGACGAGACAACAGGGGTCTGCGTGACACACGGGTTCAGTGAATCTTACCGAATGCTTGGCATGATTCTTGCTAAATATTTATATCATAGGAATCTCCGGTGCCTTTGTGGTAAGGGACGTGATTCCACCGGAACACTTCAATTATGGGGAGGTAAAACACCAATGACTGTA
>DAHWFY010000036.1 GCA_027336365.1 Bacillota bacterium
TCTCGCGTGATTGAAGAGGCCTTGTTGCAGGAGGGCATCCCATATCGAGTCTTTGGTGGATTGAAGTTTTATGACCGTAGAG
Source organism: Bacillota bacterium (assembly GCA_027336365.1). Lineage (GTDB taxonomy): Bacteria > Bacillota > Bacilli > Alicyclobacillales > Alicyclobacillaceae > QXHL01. Next base: position 83 of record DAHWFY010000036.1, read on the forward strand.
AGATCCGGGATGTGTTGGCATATCTTCGTCTGGTCCTGAATCCCCATGACGATACGAGCCTGCGTCGGGTCATTCATGTTCCCAAGCGGGGTGTTGGAGAAACCAGCCTGGAAAAATTACAGGCGTATGCCGAGGAGCGGAGATTGTCTTTATACCAGGCCATGCAGCAAGCGGACGATACCGGGTTGAAGGGCAGCGCTTTGCGAGGGGTCAAATCATTTACTCAGGTGTTGGACGAACTTCGCAACATGGTGCCATTCCTATCTCTTACAGAATTGACGGAGCAGGTCATACAGAAGACGGGTTATCGTGAGGCATTGGTTGCGGAAAAAACGCTGGAGGCGGAAGCACGGGTAGAAAATCTGGACGAGTTTCTCTCCGTGACAGGTGAATTTGACAAACGTTTGGAGCAGGCGAGCAGTCTGTTTGACGAGTCCATTGCGCAGGTAGAGAGCGTTGAGGAAAATCCCCCCACCGTGTCATCCCTGAATGGCGGTGAGATGTCTGCATTGGCCACCTTTTTGACAGAGGTGGCCTTGGTTGCGGACACGGATTTGAATCAAGGAAAACCGGAAGCTCAGCCGGAGGATGGGGACCAAGTGGTATTGATGACTCTACACAGTGCGAAAGGGTTGGAGTTTCCGGTGGTTTTCTTGGCGGGTTTGGAGGAAGGCCTGTTTCCTCACCGCCGTGCGCTGGAATCGGAACGAGAGATGGAAGAAGAACGCCGCTTGTGTTATGTTGGCGTGACTCGGGCCAGGGAAACGCTGTATTTGACCACATGCCAAGTCCGGACTTTATTCGGTCAATACAAACAATCTATGCCGTCTCGGTTTTTGGCAGAGATGCCCCCAGAATCCCTGACAACGGATGACGGGAATCTTTTGGGTAAACGGATATCTCGGGGGGAGGTTTCATTCGATACGGTTCATCGTACTTCCTCCGTGGTCAGTGAATTTGCCGAGTCAGAAACTGTTACAGACAAGACTGGGTTTGGCACTTTGGAAGGTGTTGTTTACAGTTTGGGAGATAAGGTTGAACACCGTAAGTGGGGGGAGGGGACCGTGGTTGCGGTAAGTGGGCCCGTGGAAGACCGAGAATTAACCATTGCCTTCGCGGCTCCAGTGGGAGTGAAAAAATTACTGGTACGGTTTGCCCCCATTCGTAAGAACGGGATTCAGTAAGAAAGGAGACCGAGGTCACGTGACTGCAGTTCCTCCCAAACAACAAGCAATAGACCGCATTACGGAATTAAAAGAAATAATCTCCTATCACAATCGCCGCTACTATGTTTTGGACAATCCAGAGATTTCCGACGAGGAGTTTGATGCTCTCATGCGGGAATTGACTACTCTGGAATCTGCATATCCTGACTTGCTCACTGAGGACTCGCCGTCACAGCGGGTGGGTGGTGAGGCGATAACTGGTTTTGTTAAGGTCAGGCAGGAGATTCCCATGTTGTCATTGGCCAACGCGTTTAGCCCGGAGGAGATTCAGGATTTTGACCGACGGGTGCGGGAGGGTGTCTCCAGCTCTGTGAGTTATGTCTGTGAGTTAAAAATTGATGGACTGGCGGTCAGCCTGCGTTATGAACAAGGTCGCTTGGTGCGTGGAGCCACGCGAGGAGATGGGGAAATTGGCGAGGACATCACGGCAAATATCCGCACCATTCGCAACATTCCGCTGGTGTTGCCGGAACCCTTAACCTTGGAAGTCCGTGGCGAGGCTTATATGCCAAAACACGCCTTTGCTCGTTTAAACGCCCGGCGAGAAGAACTGGGAGATCCTCCATTTGCCAATCCACGGAATGCGGCCGCCGGATCTTTGCGGCAGTTGGATCCTAAGGTAGCCGCGCAGCGGGGGTTGGCCGTATTTGTTTATGCCCTGGGTGATGCCACTGTGCCCACACCGGACAAACACTCTGAAGTACTTCAGTGGTTGGCCGCCCTGGGCTTTCCAGTCAATCCGGAAACAAGGGTGTACCCGAACATTGAACAGGTCATCGCTCACATTCACTGGTGGGCAGAACGGCGGCACCATCTGCCTTATGCCACGGACGGATTGGTGATGAAAGTTGATGATCTCGGACTGCAACGACAACTGGGATTTACGGCCAAAAGCCCGCGCTGGGCGATTGCTTACAAGTACGCCGCCGAGCAAGCGGAAACTGTTGTCACAGACATCGAATTGACCGTGGGTCGAACGGGAACGGTCACTCCCACCGCAGTATTCAATTCGGTGCAGCTCGCAGGAACCACGGTATCTAGGGCGTCGTTGCACAATGAGGATTACATTCGTGAAAAGGATATTCGGGTGGGCGACACCATTGTGGTACAAAAGGCTGGCGAGATTATTCCTGAGGTGGTGAGGGCTCTTCCAGATCAACGCTCTGGCAATGAAGTGCCTTTTCATATGCCCAGTCATTGCCCTCAGTGTGGTGAGCCACTGCACAGGCAACCGGAGGAGGCGGCTTGGCGCTGTGTAAATCCCGCTTGTCCGGCACAAATTCAGGAGCGATTGGTGCACTTTGTCTCTCGGAATGCCATGAATATTGAGGGATTGGGGGAACGATGGATTCACCAACTGTTGGACGCAGGGCTCATTCGAGATGTGGCGGATTTGTATCACCTTTCCCGGGAACAGTTGTTTGAGCTAGATCGAATGGGGGAGAAACTTGCTACCAACCTTCTCACGGCCATTAATCACAGCAAGGAAAATTCACTGGAACGTTTGCTGTTTGGGTTGGGAATTCCCTTGGTGGGTGAAAAGGCTGCCAAAACTTTAGCGGTTCATTTCCGGAATTTAGATGAAATTATGATGGCAGACCTGGCGGACTTGATTGCAATCCGCGATATTGGGCCCAAAATGGCTCAGAGCATTCACGACTACTTTCGGAGTCCAGGACCACAGCAATTAATCCAACGTCTGCGGGACGTGGGGGTCAATACGAGTTATCTCAGTCATGAATCGGCGACAAAACGGGCAATTTTCGTGGTAGAAAACCATGACGGCGCGCTACACGCTCAGACCGAGGATGTCGGTGGGGAGACCCAAAATAAGTCGAGCAGGACGCCTGTCGCTCATCAGCCTTTTCTAGGGAAGACCTTTGTGCTTACGGGGAGTCTTGCAGCCATGGATCGGCGGGAAGCTGCAGAAATTATCGAGTTGCTCGGGGGCAAGGTGACGGACAACGTCAGCAAGCACACAGATGTCCTGGTGGCTGGTGAAAAGGCGGGATCTAAGCTCAATAAGGCGAAAAACCTAATAACCAGTGGGCAACAGGCTCATTTGAAGATCCTCACTGAAGAGGGTTTCTGCACGTGGTTGGAGGAACTGGGGGTTCAACTGAAGCGATAAAGCCCCGGGAGAGAAGTTCTGGTTCCCGGGGCTTTGAAAATTTCGGCAACGTGAAGGTTACCTTCGCGCACCATGGACGAATTCAGGTAGGGTGTATTTTTGCTCGGCTGGAGTACTCCAGCGCAAACGGGTGGACCACCTCCCCAAGGCAAACATCAAAGGAGTCCCGACAAGACATGCCACAATCCATTCGGTTTCTGTCATCCAGCCCCTGTGTACCAGGTCCCTCCTTCTCGCCCCAAGGTGGGGCTGCACCAATGCCATGCGTCGTGGATCCAGACTCTGACTTGTCGGCAGGACCACCGAACCAGGAGAATGTGGGTACTCCTGGCGATAGAGATGCAGGTCAAAGAGCCTTAGGCGAATCCACTTCTATGCGTATGTAGGGCATTTCGGGATTATGTCGAAAATCGAGCGAATCCTGCGGATTGTAGTTAGGGGACTAGGCGATAGACAGTGTGACTGATATAATAGCTAACGGTTCGATGTACAGGGATACAGGGGTGGTTGCTGTTTCTCAATTCACACAGAATCGGTTAGAGTAATCGTGAGACGATTGGGTATTTTATGTTTGAGACATGCAAATGATGACTTTTACCTTACGCATTTGGCCTGTCAGTTCCGTCAGGAGCGGCCCAGTTGGCGATGAAAAGTAGGCGCGCAAAAGAGGGTACAGGAGTTGATTCAATCAAACAAGGTTTGGGGCTCTGCTTATTTTGCACACTCCATACGGGAAACTGGTGCTCTTGGGCTACTGCTGATTTTCATTGTGGGTGGGGGCAACAAGGCCGTGTGAGTTTTCGGACAACTTCTAAAAGGGTATCCAGTGGGAGGACTTGGACATTATGAAAATACAAGTCATTTCCAGGATCCGGCAGTGGAAGGAATGAAGCGGTAGATGCATGAGGTCTGGTCCTACCTGCTCGCATTTATGTTGGCATTTACTTTTGTTTACGTTACTATACCGTGGACGCGAAAACTTGCAATTCGGCACAGCTTCGTGGATCGACCGAATCAGCGTAAAATTCACACAGAGCCCATTCCATTGCTTGGCGGTTTGCCTATTTACATAGGCTTTGTGTTGTCGGCAGGGTTATTTGGTCGGGCTGGAAACACCTTCTTGGGAATTGCTTTCGGTGGACTGTTGATTTTTGCGATTGGTATTTTGGATGACTATTACAAAACTCTGGGTAAAGAGTTGCCTGCTTGGCCAAAGTTTTTGACGCAAATTCTGGCGGCACTGATTCTCTTGGTGTGCGGGGTAGCAATTAACGGTGTCAGTTTGCCCTTCAGTCCAGGATACTACGATTTTCCCCTTTGGCTGTCCGTGGTCAGTACGGTGATTTGGGTGGTGGCCATCACCAACATGATTAACTTCCTCGACGGGGTGGATGGACTCGCGGCAGGAATTGCCGCTATTTCCGCCGTGACATTGTTTTTTATCGCTCTGCTTAAGGCTCAACCAGCCATGGCCGTGCTGGCCATTGCTCTGATGGGTTCTTCCTTAGGTTTTTTACGCCACAACTTTCATCCGGCTCGCATTTTCATGGGGGATGCCGGTGCTACCTTTATTGGGTTTGTACTCGCCGCGATTGCTGTGGAGGGTGCATTTAAAAGTGCAACCCTGGTCTCTCTGGTTGTTCCCGTACTTGCCTTGGGGGTTCCCATCATGGATGCGGTCTGGGTGATTTTTCGCCGATTCCGGGAAAACCGTCCGATTTACATTGCGGACAAGGGTCACACTTTTCATTTACTCATGAAATCCGGAATGACCCAGATTCAAACGGTGACATTTTTGTACTTGGTGGGTGTCTGCTTTTCACTCGCTTCCATCGTGGTTCTGCTGGCGTCCCACTGAGAAGCGTCTGCTAAAGGATTTCGTGGACGGAAAGGTGTGGCTGACCTGTAAGTTTCCTCTCTTGTGTCTGACCCGTAAGTCCTCTCATTTGTGCCTAGGAATAGCAAATCCACGGAATAACCATTTTATCCAATAAATATAAAAACGTGAATTTACCTTCCTTGCTAGTGCCGCTATCAGCGGCATGACGGTCTATCATTCTCCTATCGTCCAACTTGCTCGGTCTGACTGTGGGTAAAGGCGTCAGGTTTGTGCGGCTCTGCCTTTGCTTGTGCTATAATTCCCGAGAGAAAGCCGTGGTGAAATGGAGGTCTTGGGCTTGAAGATCAGTGAAGACGTGGTACGTCATGTGGCACATTTGGCACGTTTGGCGGTGAGTGAAGAGGATGTCCATAGTTTGGCGCCTCAACTGAGCAATATCATCGAATACGCGGAACAATTGCAGCGAGTAGACATGACGGGAGTGGATCCCACTAGCCATCCCTTTCCCTTGGAGAACGTCTTGCGCTCGGATGAACCGAAGTTGGGATTGCCCAGAGAGGTCATTCTTGCCAACGCCCCTGACGATGACGGCGAACAAATCCGCGTCCCTGCGGTTTTGGAGGGATGAGTGTGAAGGAATTCCCTACAATTAAGCAGATGCTCACTTCCATGGCGGCTGGAGAGACACAACCTTCCGACTGGACACGTCAGTCCTTAACTAACATTCAAAAAATTGATGGTAAAATAGGTGCGTTTTTGCGAGTGAATGAGGAGCAGGCACTTATTCATGCTCGGCAGTTGGATGAAATGGCGGTCCGTTGGCGAAAGAATCTGGTCAGTCCTAGCGACTCTACACGAGACCTGTTTGGTATTCCCTATGCCCTGAAAGACAACATGTGCACTAAAGGGGTTGGCACCACGGCGGCGAGTCGAATTTTAGAAAATTATATTCCTCCTTATTCGGCAACCGTGGCGGAAAAGTTAACACAGGCCAACGGAGTGATGGTGGGGAAAACGAATCTCGACGAATTTGCCATGGGCAGTTCCACCGAAAACTCGGCTTTTCAAAAAACTCACAATCCACACCATCTCAACCGCGTTCCGGGCGGTTCCAGTGGTGGGTCGGCGGCCGCTGTGGCCGCGGGTATGGTGCCTTTTGCCTTGGGGTCTGACACCGGGGGATCCATCCGTCAGCCGGCGGCCTTCTGCGGGGTCATCGGGGTGAAGCCCACCTATGGGCGGGTCTCGCGCTTTGGCCTGATTGCTTTTGCGTCTTCCTTAGATCAAATTGGCCCCATTGCACGTACCGTCGAAGATGTAGCGTTGGTCCTACGACAAATTTCTGGACATGACCCGTTGGATTCCACCTCTGCACCCGCTTCTACGGAGGACTTCACCCGGTCTCTGACGGGAGAAGTCAAGGAACTGCGTATTGGCGTGGTGCGCGACATGAATGCAGAAGGGGTGAATGACCAGGTCAAGGCTGCTATCGACAAGGCCATCTCTGTTTTGTCCGACGCTGGCGCACAGGTGGTGGAAGTGACATTGCCTCACAGTGCATACGCAGTGGCCAGTTACTATCTGGTGGCACCGGCGGAAGCCTCCAGCAATCTGGCACGCTATGACGGAGTTCGTTATGGACGACGCGTAGAAGGCGAAACTCTTCTGGAAATGTACGAAAAAACGCGCAGTGAGGGTTTTGGCCTGGAGGTGAAACGACGCATCATTATTGGGACCTATGCGCTGTCTTCCGGGTACTATGACGCATATTACAAGCGGGCTCAGCAAATGCGGACCCTCATTCGTCAAGACTTCGACGATGCGTTTCAGAAGTGTGACGTGATTGCCATGCCCACCGCCCCCAGTCCGGCCTTTGCCTTCGGGGAAAAATCGGCAGACCCGCTACAGATGTACCTGGAGGATATTTTTACCATTCCCGCCAACCTGGCTGGATTGCCGGGTATTAGCCTTCCCTGCGGAGTGTCGGATGAGGGCTTACCCATTGGGTTGCAGTTGCTGGGTAAAGCTTTTGATGAGTCCACCGTGCTGCGAGCCGCATACGGGTATGAGCAGTTGCGTGGATTTGTCATGCCATTTCCCCATGGACTGGAGGGCTGAAGATGGAATTTGAAACGGTCATTGGACTTGAGGTCCATGTGGAACTGAATACAGACACTAAAATTTTCTGTGGCTGTAAAACTTCTTTTGGCAATCCGCCAAATACCCATGTTTGTCCGGTGTGCACTGGGCAGCCAGGGAGTCTCCCTGTGCTTAACGAAAGGGCCGTGAATATGGCCGTCAAGGCCGCCCTGGCGCTGCATTGCCAGATTAACCAGGATTGCAAGTTTGACCGCAAAAACTACTTTTATCCGGATTTACCCAAAGGATATCAGATATCTCAATATGACCAGCCCATTGGTGAACACGGATATTTGGAAATTGACCACAATGGTGAGCGAAAACGGATTGGCATCGCCCGTCTGCACTTGGAGGAAGACGCGGGAAAATCACAACACGCCGCGGATGGCAGTCACACCCTGGTGGACTATAACCGTACCGGTGTACCCCTCATGGAAATTGTCTCTGAGCCGGATATCCGGACCCCCGAGGAGGCGCGGCTGTACCTCGAAGGGATCCGGGAGATTATGCAGTACTGTGATGTGTCCGACTGTCGCATGGAGGAGGGTTCTCTGCGTTGTGATGCGAATATTTCTTTGCGACCTGTGGGACAGCAGGAATTTGGCCAGAAAACAGAGTTGAAAAATATCAATTCCTTCCGGTTTGTTCAAAGAGGACTGGAATATGAGGAACAGCGGCAGCGAGAGGTTCTGGCGGCTGGGGGGACAGTGAGACAGGAAACGCGCCGATTTGATGAACTTTCTCAGACCACTTTATCCATGCGTTCGAAAGAGGAGGCGCACGATTACCGTTACTTTCCAGAACCCGACTTGGTGAGGTTGCACATCGATGACGCTTGGTTGGCCCAAATTCGCGCAACTGTACCGGAATTGCCCATGGAAAAGCGGGATCGATATATCCGTCAGTATCAGTTGCCCGCATACGACGCTGGAGTTTTAACCAGTGACTTGGCGATTGGTGAGTATTTTGAAGCCACTGTGGCCGCTGGGGCGGAGCCAAAGGCGGCCAGCAACTGGGTGATGGGAGACCTGTTGGGGTACCTCAATGGCCGTGGTGAGGTTCTGGCTGACTCTCGCGTGACGCCCGGTCAACTGGCGGATTTGATTGCCATGATTGCGGAAGGCACATTGTCCATTAAACAGGCCAAGGATGTCTTCAAAATCATGTGTGAAACCGGCAGAGATGCGAAAACGGTGGTTCAGGAAGAGGGCATGGAACAGATCAGCGACATGGCTGCTCTCGTTCCGTTGGTGGATGAAGTGCTTGCCAAGAACTCGAAGTCGGTGCAGGATTTTCTGAGTGGCAAAGAAAAAGCTCTGGGGGCTTTGATTGGACAAGTGATGAAGGCCACCAAGGGTCAAGCCAACCCTGGAGTGGTCAATCAAATTCTGCGGGATCGACTGAGCGCGTTAAGGGTGGAAGAGTGACATTGCATCGGGTTGGGGAACAACAGCAAAATGGCGGGGGAGCGCAGCCGATACGCGTGGGAGAAGTCTACCCTGCCACGGCTGTGCGTCTGAACGATGACGGTGAGGGTGTGGTGCTGCTGCAGGGCCTGGTGACTTTTGTGCCAGGCCTTTTGCCTGGAGAGGGTGCGACTGTGCGAGTGGTTTCCGTTGCGCGGCACTTCGCTCGGGCAGAGCGGGTGAGTGCGGTGGTGGAGGCGACGGAAGAGTCTGTAAGGACTCAACCAGAGTGTGCAGTGTTTGAACAGTGCGGCGGCTGCAGGCTCCAACACATTCATTACGGAGCCCAATTGCGTCATAAGCGGGAGGTGGTCAGGGCCGCTCTGCAAAGAATCGGCAGCTTGCCGGAGTTGTCAGTGGCTGACACTCTGGGCATGGACTTCCCTTGGCGGTATCGCAATCAGGTGCAGGTACCCCTGTCCTATGATGAGGAGACAAAGACGCTACTGGCGGGTTTTTTCGCTGCACACAGTCACCGCTTGATTGCAACCCAGACGTGTGCCTTGGAACCTTTAGGAATGGAAACTACCGTTGCGGCCGTGACACGCATGTTGCCCGACTTGTTGGGGCGGGAAGTCCGTTTTGTCCACCACGTGGTTGTACGGGAGTCTTACACCAATGAACGCCAGATGGTGATTTTGTGTTTGCGGGAAACACTCGGTCATAGGCAACAGCAGGCGTTGCGCAAATTGTCCACCCTGCCGCAGGTGGTGGGTGTGGCCGTCACCATCCAACCGCGTTCTCATGGGCCCGTGTGGGGGAAGACGGTGGAAATGCTGACAGGTGAGTCCTTCCTGACGGAGGACATGGACGACTTGGAAATGCTCATTTCTCCTCGCTCCTTTTTCCAGACGAACACGTTGCAGGCACGCATGCTGTACCGTTATGTTCGCCAGCAGGCACAGATTGTGCCTGGACAGCGGGTCTTGGATGCATACTGTGGGATTGGTAGCATTGGCCTGTACTTAGCCGCACAGGGCGCCTACGTGGTGGGCATGGAAAGCAATCCGGCGGCTGTCGTGGATGCCCGTCGTAACGCTGCACACAATGGTTTGTCCAATACGGAGTTTGTGACGGGCCAGGTGGAACGGGAATTGCCACGGCGCGTGGTCAGCGGAGAACGGTTTGATTTGACTGTGCTGGACCCGCCGCGGGATGGGTGTCGCAAAGAGGTGTTGCAGGCTGTGGCGGATGCGGACAGCAACCGAGTTATTTACGTGTCCTGCAATCCGGCCACCTTAGCGCGAGACCTGGTGCAACTGGTCCACACGGGCTATCGTGTGGAGACGGTGCAGCCTGTGGACATGTTTCCTCAAACCGCTCATGTGGAGTGTGTGGTCAGCTTGATGAGAAAATAATGTGTTCGAGCATTGCACGAGGAGGACAGACCCAAATGCGCATTGGGTCTACTCTCCAGTGGGAAGCGCTTAGACCGGCGTGAGCCCGTGCCATACGTTTTGGATATGAGAAGGAGCATGTTAGACGACGACGAAGGAATGTGCCGTGAAGTTCTGACCCCTTTCCGGACAACCTTTAAAATGTTCCTTCATAGACCGATTTTTGAACACGCACACATAGAATCAGTTGTGGGAGATGGTGAACGTGGGCAAGAAGTCCGGACCCAAGGTAGTTGATGAGAGAGATGCTGTAAATGCCTCTGGGTCGGGAAGTTTGCTGGTTCCATCTTTTCCGGGGTTACATGGACGGCTTTTGCGAGTGCTACCGGAACCGGTGGTGCTGCTTGTTTATGGTGTTGTCATTGGTGTAGCAGGTGGGTATGGGGCAGTGGGATTTCGAAAATTAATTGATCTGTTCACCTGGTTGTTTTTTAAACAGGGGCATCCTCTATTTTCTGGTCTTGGACGCGCATGGGTGTGGCCATTACCCATCATTGGTTTGCTGATTGTTAGCTTTATTGTCCGCACTTTTGCTCCTGAGGCCAAGGGCCACGGAGTTCCGGAAGTGATGGCCGCGATTGCAGAAAATGGGGGTGTCATTCGGATAAGAGTGGTTTTCGTGAAGGCTTTTGCGTCGGCCTTGAACATCGGTTCGGGTGGTTCTGTAGGTCGCGAGGGTCCGATTGTGCAAATTGGCTCCGCAGCGGGGTCAGCCTTGGGACAGTGGCTAGGATTGCCAGAGCGACGGATGCGGACTTTGGTGGCTTGTGGTGCTGGAGCTGGTATCGCTGCCACTTTCAATGCACCCATTGGGGGTGTGATGTTTGCAACTGAAGTTATTCTTGGTAGTTTTGCGCTGGAAAACTTTTCTGCAATTGTTTTGGCCAGTGTGGTAAGTGCCGCAATTGCTCGCATTTATCTCGGTAATCATCCTTCATTTCCCATACCGGTGTATCGGATGGGGGACTTCTCCATGTATTGGTTGTATCTGGTGACTGGGATTGCCGCCGGTTTGTGGAGTTTTGTTTATATCAAGGTACTCTATGGCACGGAAGACTGGTTTGATGCGCGCAAGTGGCCATTTTGGGTGAAGGCCTTTGTTGGGGGTGCTTTGATTGGTCTGATGGGAATGTGGTTCCCTCAGGTCTTTGGCGTGGGCTATCCGACGGTGGATTTGGCGCTCACGAATCATCTGGCGCTTGGCTTGTTACTCATCTTGCTGGTATTGAAGCTCCTCGCCGTCTCTGTGACCATTGCTGCTGGGGGGTCTGGAGGAGTGTTTTCGCCTGGTTTATACATGGGATCCATGCTGGGCGGAGCTATTGGGGTGGTGTTTGCCAACTTGCTGCCCCACAGTGGAATCAGCCCTGGAGCACTGGCTGCCGTAACTATGGCGGGCGTATTCGCGGGGAGTGCCCAAGCGCCAGTTACGTCCATTATGATGCTGTTTGAGATGACAGGAGACTACAATATCATTCTTCCTTTGATGATAACTTCTGTGGTTTCGGCCACGGTGGCTGGAACTCTGTCGAAAGACAACATTTATACTCTCAAATTGGTGCGTCGGGGTCTGGATATTGTACGCAAACGTCAACCTGACCGGATGAAGTCATTGACAGTGGGTGAGGCCTTGCCTGCGCACCGTCTGTCGCTGCCTGCAGATATGTCTGTAGCCCAGGCTTGGACGCAGTTTGATAAAACCAGGGAGTGGTTCACTCTGGTGCGGGATGCCAAGGGAACTCTTCTGGGTTCTGTTGCCAGAGCACAGGTATTAGAGGCCATGCAACGAGGGGATATCGGAGTATCATTAGACACTTTATTACCCAGCACCATTGCGCACATAGACCACAGTGCAAGTTTGGCGGACGCCTTGGAGAAGATGAATGAACTAAGCGTGACTTATTTATTGGTCACACGAAATGGCACTCCCATTGGAGTGATTGGCAGTTCAGACATTGTTCATGCCTACAGGGGGGCAAGCTAACAACGGCTTGCGACAGCATGGAGGGAACTTCAAGAGGCTGTCCGGAAAGGAGTCAGAACTCCTCGGTATTTAGCGATGTCTATTGATAAAATTATATACTTGATTTTTATTTCCGTAAACGGTATCATTCAAATAAGCCGGAAGTGTAACCGGTTTAGGAAACTCTTTTCAGGCTGGGGTGGAGAAGTTGCGAGTCACGATTCGAACAGTGGCACAACAGGCAGGTGTATCGGTGGCCACAGTCTCCCGAGTACTGAACACACCGGAACAGGTGGGGCAGGACACCAAGACCAGAGTGCAAGAGGCCATTCGGGATCTCAATTTTGAGCCCAGTGCCATTGCACGGGGATTGAGTGTTCATCACCCGGACACCCTAGGGCTATTGGTGCCCGGCATTACGGATTTCTTCTTTAATGAGGTCTACCAGGGCATAGACCAGGCCGCCCAACAAAGGGGACTGCGGATTCTCCTGTACAACAGTCAACATGACAAAGAACGGGCTCTGCAGGGTTTTAGCTTTCTTCGCCAACACCGGGTTTCAGGAATTATCTTTATGAGCAAATTAGTGGCGGAGGACTTTTTTCCTATCATTGATAGGGTGGGTGTTCCAGTGGTATTGGCTCTCACAGAATCTGTGGGTGAACGCCGATTACCTGCTTTCAAGGTGGATGACCTGAGGGCCACCTTTGATGCCGTGGCTTATCTGGTTTCCCGAGGTCATCGGCGCATCGGTATGATTTCTGGTCCCTTAGAGGACCTGGTGGCGGGTAGGCCACGCTTTGAAGGCTATCGTCGTGGGTTAGACCATTATGGGTTGCCTTTCGCGGATTCCCTGGTGGCCTTTGGTGGGTATCGTTACGAACACGGCTATGTGGCAATGGGGAGAATTTTAGCGGATCGCAAGGAAACGGAGGTGTCGGCGGTATTGGCTGCTGATGACGAAATGGCCATAGGAGCCATGCGTCGGGTCTTTGACGAGGGTCTGCAGGTGCCACAAGACATTTCGGTGATGGGGTATGACAACCTGCATATTGCCAACATGGCCATGCCGAAATTGACCACGGTTGCTCAGCCCTTTGCCGACATCGGCAGGGCGGCGGTAGAGCAATTGGTGACCATGATGGAAACTCACAAACCCGGTAGTGACACGGGAACTGTCTATTTGCCTCACCGAATTGTCGAACGAGAGTCTGTGGCCTCGGTGAAGCGCTAGTGAATTTTGCAGTACGGCGAAAACGGGGAAGTGGCATAACAGACGTCTGCGTGCGAAAGGGGAAAGGAGTGACACAGGTTCATAATGTTGACGTTTGTCCGCAAGGGACCTTGCCGCAGAACCGTTTAAGCAATAAAGAATGTCCACACTCATTGTGGAGAGTAAGAAAATACATTATAGGGAGGTCATTGATTTGAATAGCAGAACAAAATTGGGAACCTTAGGTCTTTCCGTGTTAACTTTAAGTGCCTTGGTGGCAGGCTGTGGAACGGCTGCAAACACAGCAACCAATACCACGAGCAACGGTACTTCAGGTACCCAAAACGCCTCAGGTACGGTGGATTTGAGTAAGGCCAGCGGAACTGTCGTTTGGGCAGCGTCTCCAATTGCACAGACAGGCATTCGCAAAACTCTCATCAGTGAGTTTGAAAAGACCCATCCAAACATCAAAGTTCAATTAGTGGAGTTGCCAAATAACACCGATACAAACCGACAGTCTCTGGCGACTGAAATTGGTGGTGGTGCAACCACTCCCGACGTCTACATGGGAGACGTGATTTGGCCGGCTCAGTTTGGTCAGAATCAGTTGGCGGTCCCCCTCAACAAATACCTGCCCAGTTCTTTCTTTAATCGGTTTGCATCCGGATTGGTACAGGGGGCTAGTTACAAGGGTAACGTGTATGGAGCCCCGCTCTTTGTTGACTCCGGTTTTCTATATTACCGCAAGGATTTGCTACAAAAAGCCGGGTTGCAACCCCCGCAGAGTTGGGAACAATTGATGAGTGATGCTCAAACTCTACAGAAAAAGGGTTTGGTTAAGTATGGATTCGTATGGCAGGGAGCACCTTATGAAGGACTGACCTGTGACTTTATGGAGTATCTCACAGATGCGGGCGGGCAGGTGTTGAACAGTCAGGGTCAACCCACCATTGATTCACCGCAGGCGCAAAAGGCCGTCAGCTTCATGAAGAGCCTCATCACCAGCGGCGTATCTCCCAAGGCAGAGGTCACATTCCAAGAGGCACAGTCGATGAATGTCTTTGACCAAGGCAATGCGGCATTTCTACGAAACTGGGACTATGCCTGGTCTAACTCCCAAAATCCTGCAGACTCGAAGGTGGTCGGCAAGGTGGGTGTCGAACCCCTGCCTACTTTTGGTGGACCGAATGGACATGCCACCATTGGGGGTTGGGACTTGTATGTGAATCCCCACACGAAAAACTTGAACGCATCGCTGGAATTTATAAATTGGATGACAGGTGTACAGGCGCAAACGATTCTGGCTACTAAATATTCGGAAATCCCTACGAATGCGGCCGTTCAGAATGATCCGCAGGTGAAAAAAGTGAACCCCGTGTTGAATATTGTCAGCCAGGTGAAACTGGTTTCCCGGCCGTCTCAGACACCCAGCTATCCCCAAGTATCTCAGGCCATTTACACGAACGTGAACCAAGCGTTGTCTGGTGGAACCAGTGTCAGCGCGGCTCTGAAAAAGGCGCAGCAGCAGATCCAATCGGCTGTGAGCGGCAATGGGGGACTCTAATCCCTAGCAACGGGTGGCTTGTGGGGTGTCATGAGGAGCACCCCACAAAAACCATCAGGAGGGCTGACCAATGACGTCGCAGACCGAGGCGACACCTACAAGTGGAAGCATGGCGCGAACTGTGCGGCGGTCTCTACAGGCACCAGAGCGTCGAGCCGGATATGGCATGTTGACACCCGGATTATTGGTGATTGGCGCAGTGACCATTTTTCCCATTCTATACTCAGTGTGGATGAGTCTAAACCATATTTCCTTAACCGAGAATGGGTTTGCCATGAGCTTTTCGGGATTGCAAAACTACAGTTTGGTTGTTCATAGCGGTAATTTTTGGCATTCGGTTTGGTTCACTTTTTACTTTGCCGTGGTCACGGTATTTTTGGAACTGCTGTTTGGTATGTTGATTGCTCTGGCAATCAATGGGATTGACCGTTTAAAGAACCTCTCCGTGGTTGTCATGCTGATTCCGTGGTCTCTTATCACCGTGATTTCTGCGCAAATGTGGGGGTACATTTACAACGGAGTGTACGGCGTACTCAACTATCTCTTGCAGTCCCTTCATCTCATTGGGGCACCCATCACTTGGTTGGGTTCGGCAACCAGTGCCGTGATTGCCATGATGGTTGCTGATATTTGGAAGACAACTCCTTTTGTTGTCATCATCATACTGGCTGGGTTGCAAATGGTGCCCAAAGAACTGTACGAGTCTGCCTACCTGGATGGGGCCAACGCTTGGAACACATTTTGGAATGTCACTTTTCCCATGGTTCGAGGAAGTATTGCGCTGGCGGGGCTGTTCCGCATTCTGCAAGCATTTGGCATGTTTGACCTACCCTATGTGCTCACCCAGGGGGGGCCAGGTACGGCCACTCAAAGTCTGGCCGTTCTGGGTGCTAGGGTTATGTTTCAAAACCTGGACTTCGGTCCTGGGTCCGCAGTGGCAGTGAGCACCGTGATTTTGGTATTGGCATTGAGTCTAGTCTTCTTGTCTGCTTTTCGCAATTTGGTGCGAGAGGGGGAGTCGGAATGATAGAGGCCAAGTGGAAAACTATTTTTCGCTATGTTGTTTTAATTGCCTTCTTGGTCGTCATTTTGCTGCCCTTCTATTGGATGTTCATCACATCGTTCAAACCGGACTTTGAACTGGGGGCATATCCACCCTCCTTGTTTCCAGATCACTGGACCTTCCAACATTATGTGGAGGCTTTCACCAAATACGATTTTGGCATCTACATTCGTAACAGTGTGGTAGTGTCTCTGATCTCCACCTTTTTGGTTTTGACGTTTGCCAGTATGGCGGGATTTTCTGTCGCTCAGTTACCAGTACGGGGGAAAACTCCGTTGTTGGTGATATTGCTTGTCATCTCCATGTTCCCGTCCATTGCTGTCATGTCGCCACTTTATATGCTGTTACGCAATCTCAATTGGCTAAACTCATATCAGGCTCTGATTATTCCCTATACGGCCTTTAACTTGCCTTTTGCCATCTGGATTTTGCGCAATTACTTCCTACAGCTGCCCAAAGCTCTGTTGGAAGCAGCACGGGTGGATGGGGCAAGTATTTTCCAAAGTTTTTACCGTATCTACTTGCCTCTCACCACACCCGGCATGTTCACTGCGGCTGTGTTCACTTTTGTCGCCTCTTGGACGGAATTTTTCATGGCATTGACCTTTAACCAGTCCAACACCATGCGCACCATACCCGTGGGCATTGCCTTATTCAGTGGGCAATACACCATTCCTTATGGCACCATTTTTGCTGGCTCCGTGGTGTCCATTGTTCCCATCATTATCCTCACCATTATCTTCCGCAAATGGATTGTCTCCGGACTGACTTCTGGCGCTGTCAAGGGTTAAAACCGGGCGAATGCCGCTACCCATGCTCTCCTCCCGACATATCCTGGTTCTGTGAGCGGGAGGAGGTGAATGGGATGTACGGAGTGTTTGGTGGTTACACTCGTTGGGCCGTGGTGTTCCTGATCATCTTCGTGCTGTTCATGCTGTTTGTCCCTTACACTGGGGCGGCGGGAGTGGCAGCAGCTCCAGGAGTGGGCGTGGGGGCTCCGGGAATGATGTACTGATGACCAGTGTTTATGATGGACGTTTTTGACCAGCGTTCGGGCGGTATTTTTGCTCATGAACCCGGCAGGAGTGAGATTGTGCCTGCCGGGTGATTCATCTTGTCGGTCGACCGGATTTGAGCAGACTTGCCTCCAACTGGTTTTTCAACTTGCTGTCCAAAAAAAATTTCGACGAGATATTCCCCAGGGGTTGCAGAAATGTCAAACCTGGATATAATAAAGTTCAGAAGGTCAAAGAAAGTCAAAGTCAAACATGAGACTCTATCTTCCCAGAATGTCGTGATTGGGGAACTCAGTGAAAATGTTTAAGAAAGCTAAAAATCTAACTCACGGATGAGTGGTCCACGGAGATGGCTCACTGTAAATCATCCGGAACAGGAGGAATGAGTCATGGCTGCATGCGAAATTTGCAAGAAGAATGTGGCAACCATTCACTTACACTTGCAGTACAATCATGAGGCACAGGACCTCAACTTGTGCCAGGAGTGTTATGCAAAGTTGAGCAATCAGATGAGCCCACATGCGGGTTCTCCTTCATCCCACACTCCTTTCGGTGGTCTGAGTTCCCAATTGGGGGGCTTCGGGTCCTTGGAGGACTGGCTACAGGGAATCTCGGGTTCCTCTGCGGGCATGCCACAAGGCCAACCTGTCGGACCTCAGACCATGACAGCGGGTGGTCAGGGGGGCGGTGGATTGCTGGAGGAATTGGGTCGCAATCTGACGGCTGTGGCCCGAGCGGGTAAGATAGACCCGGTGATTGGACGGGATAAAGAGATTGCTCGCGTGATTGAGATTCTAAACCGTCGAAACAAGAACAACCCGGTGTTGATAGGTGAGCCAGGTGTCGGGAAAACCGCCATCGCGGAAGGATTTGCGCTACGGGTTGTCGAGGGCCATGTACCCAGAAAACTGTTGAATAAACAGGTGTACTTGCTGGATGTGGCTGGGTTGGTGGCCAACACGGGTATCCGGGGGCAATTTGAAGAGCGCATGAAACAACTGATTGCCGAGGTTCAGCAACGCAGCGACGTAATTCTGTTTATCGATGAAATACACCTGTTGGTGGGAGCTGGTTCCGCTCAGGGGTCCATGGATGCAGGGAATATTCTAAAACCTGCCTTGGCTCGGGGAGACCTGCAAGTCATTGGAGCCACAACGCTCAAAGAGTATCGACAGATTGAAAAGGATGCGGCACTGGAGCGTCGCTTGCAACCGGTGCGGGTGAATGAGCCTAGCGTTGAGGAAACCCTGCGCATTCTGGTCGGACTGCGGGACAAGTACGAGCAGTACCACCAGGTAAAATTTAGTGACGATGCTCTCAAGGCATGCGCCGCTCTGTCTCACCGATATATTCAAGACCGTTTCTTGCCGGATAAGGCAATTGATTTGATGGACGAGGCGGGATCGAAGGTCAACTTGAGAGTGGGAGCTCAGACCCCGTCAGAATTGGAAGCTCGCTTGATTGCTGTTCGTCAGCAGAAGGATGTGGCGACTAAGGAAGAACGGTATGAACAGGCGGCTCAACTGCGTGACGAGGAGCAGCGATTGATCCGACAGTTCAAAGAACAAAAGGACGCCGCTACTCCGGAGGTCACCATTGCCGACATTGAGGCTATTGTAGAACAAAAAACCGGAATTCCGGTGGGCAAGCTACAACAAGAAGAACAGACCAAGATGAAAGACCTGGAAAGTCGGTTGGCGAGCAAGGTCATTGGTCAGCAAGAGGCGGTTACCAAGGTGGCCCGTGCCATTCGGCGCAGTCGTGCCGGACTGAAGGCCAGCCATCGACCCATCGGGACCTTTCTATTTGTTGGTCCCACTGGGGTAGGTAAGACAGAGTTGGCAAAGGTGTTGGCTGAAGAACTATTTGGAAATAGGGACGCCTTGATTCGTTTGGACATGAGCGAGTACATGGAAAAACACTCGGTGTCGAAGATTATCGGCTCTCCACCCGGATATGTGGGATATGATGAGGCTGGACAATTGACGGAGCAGGTGCGTCGCAAACCTTACAGTATTGTGCTTTTGGACGAAATTGAGAAGGCTCATCCGGATGTACAGCATATTTTCTTGCAAATTCTTGAGGATGGTCGGCTGACGGATAGTCAGGGCCGAGTGGTTAGTTTTAAAGACACAGTGATAATCATGACCAGTAACGCCGGAGCTATTGACAGAAAGATGGCGGTGGGTTTTGGCCGCGGTGATGAACCGATGCAAACCACCAGCGTCTTGGGTTCACTTAACATGTACTTTAAACCGGAGTTTCTCAACCGTTTCGACGCAATTGTCGAGTTTGGTGGTTTACAGCCTGGAGACATGGTGCAAATTGTTTCCTTGATGTTGCAGGAAACGGTGGACAATCTTCGTGATCAGGGGGTGGAGATTACCTTTACCGAGTCCGCCTATGCCAAATTGGCGGAACTGGGCTACAGCCCAGTGTTTGGCGCTCGACCGCTGCGGAGAGTCATCCAGGATCAAGTGGAAGATAAAATTGCCGATGTCCTGCTGGAACACGAGGGTGCACAAACCTTGCAGGTGGACACACAGGACGGACAATTGATTGTCTCTTTGCTCGAGGCGGCAAAAACCGCTTAGCTTAATCGATAATCGGAGTCTCAGGGGTCCCTCGCTCTGTCGAGGGACCCCTTTCCGGACAACCTCTATAATACAAAACTATATCTTCAGTACTCCCTGCTCCTAATCGGGGATCATGAGGTTCATTAAGAAATGAGAAAAGGCGGTGCGAAATGGCGGGGGTTCGCAATGCTTCGCGATGTTCCGCAAGGTATCGCAACCCTTAGACACCATTTTAGTGCTTAAAAACCGACTTTCGCCCCTTTTCGGATTTCATAAGACCCATAATGAGACCGTCGATTCACTGGGTTTCGTAAGACAATTACATTCCAAATCGGTGTTTCTTCTGCAAATCATACCCCCCAACTAGAATTCTCTGGTGGATTGACTCGACAGTTCCAAATAAGGTGCCACAGGACGCTTATGAGCCCTTTCAAGTCACGTTTCGCATAAATAGGCGTTCGCC
>DAHWFY010000037.1 GCA_027336365.1 Bacillota bacterium
CTGTGCCTAGAGAAATGGAGATTAGCAGGGTGTCCATGCCGAGGGACAGTACCACCACTATCATCTTCAAAATGTTCACAGAGTGTTTGGCTCCTCCACATTAAACTGACATCAGTATAAGGGACTGCAAATGAATGAACACGCACTTTGATGGGAGAATAGTCGTCCGGTTATTTTCACCATAATTTTGTGCTCCACAAGGGCAAAGGGGTTTAGGGAGGACAATAGTCTATCTCATCCAGTGATCTAAAATTATTTTTGGCCTGACCCTCGTTTGTCAGGGCGAATACCTACACGCATGGATGTACGTGGACGTAGGGTGTAGCAAGTCAGAAAAAGGAGGGGGTGCCGCAAATGTATGGAACGTTTGGGGGATACACCCGCTGGGCCGTCGTGTTTCTGATTATTTTTGTGCTGTTCTTCCTGCTTGTTCCCGGCTATGGAGCCGCTGGTGCTGGCTATTAAGTTCACTCGCGGTATTGACGGGGAGCGGATGGCAAGTAGAAAGGAGGCGACTGTTCCATGTACGACGGAGGTGCCTTTGGGGGATACACCCGTTGGGCGGTTGTGTTTTTGATTATTTTTGTGTTGTTCATTCTACTGGTTCCTTATGCCGCCAGTACCACCTGCACCACAACTCCGGTTTATTGATGAAACCTTTGTGGCGGCGGCATCGACGCCTGTATGGGAACATGTCCATGCGGGCGGCAGGGTGCGGCCGCTTTTCCCTTCTTTCGCAAACTCACCGTTTTTATCCCTTCACTCCGGAATTCCGACAGACTTTGCTTTCACTCTCAGTTTACAATGGGTGTGCAAATTTGGTGCTACCCATTGTGGGATTGTGGGGTCAAGAAAAAAGATAAAACCACATCGGGGAAACCCACACCAGTGGAATCTCCGGTTGATGTATCAGTCTTTTTATATATTCCATTATATAGAAAGAAGGGAGTACTTTATGAAACTTATGACGGCATTTCTTAGTGTGTTGTTCGCAACCTATGTGGGCATTGAATCCTATCTGATTGCCACAGTGGGTGTTGTCAATCGGATACCGCAACTCGTGGGTGACGGCGGGGGTGGTCTTTTAACAGCTCTGTTGTGTGCGACGGCAGGTGTGATGGTCTGGTTATCTCCGCTGGCAAGTGCTCTCACGTTCCTTTTGGCTGCTTTGGTCAGTTTGTTGGCCGGGGTTATTTATCAGGACCATGTCACTTTGCTTTGGGCGCTAGGTCCAGCCGTATTGACCTTGGTCAATGTTCTGACACTGTGGCGTATGCGCAGACACCGCAGTGATTCCGCTCGGGAATCGGCCCGTTTGTCCAACCATTCAGTGGTCTGAGGAAACTCATGTGCGCCCGATGTTTGGCAAGGATGGATTTTTTCCGTCTATTTCTAGAAAAGTTCCTCATTGTTTTTACTCCATCATGCCTCGTATGGCTGCGTCAATGCCTACAATTCATTTACGCCCTGTCGACTTTATATGGAAACAGCCAGCTCAGACCCTGTTGCCATCTCTGGTGGTGGCCGTCACAGGTCATGAATGTTTCAGACACCTTCTAAAAGTATTTTAAAACTTGGGGTGCATCTTAGTCCTTGCAAGAACAAATTCCCCTTGAAGGAGAGACAAATCATGAAAACTTGGATGAGAAAGATTCTACCAGGAGTGGCTGCGGTGGGTATTTTGACTGTCGGAGGCAGCGTGGCGTGGGCCAATGTTAACAGTGCAGCGACACCCAATGCATCTCAGACGGCACAAGGTTCTTTTCAACCGGGAACTGGTCCTCTGAGCCAAGGATATGGACACAGAGGGCAAGGAGCAGGGCAAGGACTTAAATTGGGACAAGGCAACATGCAGGGCCGCGGAGAGGGTCTTGGCTTAGGTCCCAGCGGGGGACCGCAAGCCATGACGGGCGTCCTCAATCTGTTACACATAGACGCTCAGACGCTGATGCAAGAACGTCAATCGGGGCAGTCCCTGGCGGACATTGCTAAGGCTCACGGCGTGACAGAGCAAGCATTGGTCAGTGCACTAACGGAGCAGCACACTCAGCGTATTCAAGCGGCACTACAAGCCGGCCGTATTACTCAGGATGAAGCGACTGCTGCTCAGAAAACCATGCAGTCGCGCATTCAGCAGGCCATTCATAATCAAGCAACACACCAAGGTCCCTGGATGGGCTCATCGGCACCTGCGACAAACAGCGGCGTATGACGCGCCATCTGTTGAGTTGGTAACACGCAGGAAGCATAGGGAGTGGCGGGGATGTTCTTCTGCCACTCCGCCTGTTTGTCTGCACCATCCAGCAGGGAAGGTAAATTCACGGAATTGTATTTACTGGGATAGACAACCATGCCGCTGATAGCGGCAACAACAAAGAATATAAATCCACGTTACTATATTTACTGGTTATGTCAGTCATTTTTCAGTGCACCAAGGCTCGTCATCCACACAATTCCGTGAGATGATGGCATGGATGGGGACCGCATCACAAGGGGGCATCTTCATGAAAATTCTGGTGGTGGAAGACGACCTCGCCATGAGTAACGCTATTGCCGAGGCGCTGACTCAAGATGGGTACGAGGTATCATCGGAAAGTAATGGGAGTGATGCGGAGTGGCTTGCCTCCCAGGACATCCATGACCTAATTTTGCTGGACATTATGCTCCCAGGGCAAGATGGGCTGACTCTCACGCGTCACCTACGGAATCTGGGTGTGGACACGCCGATTATTCTGGTCACCGCTCGGGACGCTGTATCGGATCGCGTTGCGGGTCTCGACGTGGGAGCAGATGACTATCTGATTAAGCCGTTTGCGCTCACGGAGTTGCTTGCCCGCGTTCGAGCCCTTTTGCGCCGCCGCCAGCCTGGGGTCTACACTTCTGGATTGGAGTACAAGGGCTTGAGTTTGGATCCTAAAACCCGTACCGCCCAGTTTCATGACCAACTCCTTAACTTGACAGGCAAAGAGTATGACCTGTTGGAATTTTTCCTGGCTAATCCGGAACGGATTTTGACCAGGGAGCAGATTTTTGAACGTGTCTGGGGTTTTGATTCGGAGGCTGGGGATACGGTGGTGGACGTGTATGTCCACTATTTACGCCGCAAACTATCTGCTGTCGGGTGTGAAGAAGCCATTCGTACCCAGCGGGGTGTGGGATTCATCTTGGTGTAGTACCTAAAACAAGAAAACGTTCGGCATCATGACCTCGCTCAAATTGGAAGACTGTAAAAAGGGGACTTTCCTGTGTTTGGCAGTATCCGGGTGCGCTTGACTCTTTGGAATGCGTTTGTATTTTTTACCATTCTCGGTCTGCTTTCACTGTCCTTGTACTTTAATCTAAAGGTGCGATTATACAGCAGCCTGGACCAGCAAACTTTTAATCAGGTACAACCGATGGTGCGTGCAATTGAGGCAGGTCGCTTGCCACCTCCACTTCTTTATGGAGCAACGAGTCCCATAGACACGGTTGCTAACACTTCCAGCCGTCGCAATGAGTTCGGGCCCTCTCCGGGTTTTGCTGCCCAAGGTCTGTTTGCAGGTGCCCCATTGGGACTCATTTTGTGGGATGCAAACACGGGTCAAGTCTTGTCCAGCCCCTTGACCGGAGTGGACACAGCCACCCAAGTGCAACTACGCAGTCTTGTTCACCAGCACGTGTCCGCAACACTCCATTTGGAAGGACATCAAATCCGGGTTGTGAATCTCATTTTATCCTCTCATTCCTCGCTGTTTCCCCATGCGGCCTTGGACCTTGAGATTTTGCGCAACAGTGATGATATCCGGGACACCTTGGCCCAAACTCGAGTGATTCTTCTCCTGGGCAGTCTGTTGGGGGCGGTCCTGTCCATATTGGCGGGATACCTGCTTGCTGGGCGATCTCTCATCCCTGTTCGCCGCGCTTGGAACAAGCAGGTTCAGTTTGTGGCAGATGCCTCTCACGAGTTGCGCACTCCCTTGGCCACTATTTCCGCTCAAACGGAATTGCTGCTGCGACAACCAAAGGCCACAGTGTCAGATCAGGCGGCCACCGTGTCTGGAATCCTGTCTGAGACTCGGAGGCTGAACCGTTTGGTCAATCAACTGCTTACCCTTGCCCGTTCGGACTCTGACCAGTCCCTGCTCGATAAACGTCTTTTCAACCTGACTGATCTGACGCATGCGGTCGTTGCTCAGTTTCTTCCGTTGTGCGAAACCAAAGACATTGACCTGCAAGCAAACATTCAATCTAATGTTCAGGCCTGGGTGGACGAAGAACGTTATCGTCAGTTGTTACTGATTCTCCTCGATAATGCATGGAAATTCACAAACTCAGGAGGCACTATCACTCTTGCCCTGGAACGGGTCACCCCGCGCAGGGTGGAAGTTTCAGTGACAGACACTGGGTCAGGCATATCCAGTGAAGACCTGCCTCATATTTTTGACCGTTTTTATCGGGGAGATAGAAGTCGGAACAGTCGTGGAACAGGGCTCGGCTTATCCATAGCCCAATGGATTGTTCATGCTCACGCTGGTCAAATGCGTGTCGCCAGCGAGGAGGGGAAAGGGAGTCAGTTCACCGTGGTTTTGCCTGTCAGGTTATCCGCCCACTCACACGGCTCTTCTATGCCCTGACGGGGTACCGCAGTCTGGCGGTGTGGACTCTCAATGAGCGAGTGATGCGGAGACAAAAGCAGGGCGCGGTCCTCTCAGAACGAATGGATGACGTCGTGCTTTTGTCTCAGACTCCGAATGGGAGGCCTCCGAAAGGGGTCAAGTAAGAATCAGTGAAGAGTTTTGACCCCTTTTAGGGGTTGTCCGGAAGGGCCCAGAACTTTCCAGCGCATTCTTTCGTCGTCGCCCAAAATGCTCCTTTACGGTCCGGAAACGTACGGTCCGGGGTTCTCACCCGGTTCAAACGCTCCCCACCGGGGAGCAGACCCAGTGCGCATTTTGGGCTAACTTCCTGGCACTGCTTGGGTCTGACCGGACCCTTTGCCGGACATGCATTTAACGTAGGGCCAATGGTACAAACTCCAAGTGAGTCGGTCCTGTGTACTCCGCTCGTGGCCGGATGAGACGGTTGTTCTGATACTGCTCCAGCACGTGAGCCGTCCAACCGGAAATGCGGCTGACTGCAAAGATTGGGGTGTATAAATGAATGGGTAGACCCATCGCGTAGTAGAATGACCCTGAGTAAAAGTCTACGTTGCAGTGCAGGCCCTTTTTCTCCAAAATCTTTTGTTCAATGACCTGGGACATTTCAAACCACTGGGTGGTTCCGGCCAATTCACCGGCTTTGCGGCTTAACTTGCGCAGGTGTGTGGCACGGGGGTCTTCTGTCTTATACACCCGGTGACCAAAACCCATGATCTTTTTCTTTTGCAGGAGTGCCTCGTCAATCCAAGACTCCACATGGTCCATACTGCCTATTTCTAGGAGCATTTTCATTACCTGTTCATTGGCACCACCATGTAAAGGTCCACGCAGGGTGCCCACTGCTGAAGTAATGGCAGAATACATATCGGACAGGGTGCCTGCCGTAACCCGAGCTGAGAAAGTGGATGCGTTCAGTTCGTGATCTGCGTGTAAAATCAGTGCGGTATTGAACCCTCGCTCCGCGAACTCACTGGGTTTCTCCCCGTTTAACAAGTAGAAGAAGTTTGCCGCCAAGCTCAACGAGGGGTCTGGCGTGACGGGTTCCAATCCCTTGCTCAACCGTTCAAAGGTTGCCGCCATGGTGGGAATTTGGGCCACTAAACGAGCTGCCTTGCGAAAATTGGCTTCTAAAGACTCATCTCCGTTATCCGGGTCATACAATCCAGCATACGACACGGCCGTTCGCAAAATCTCCATGGGATCTACGTCTTTCGGTGCTGAACGCAGAAAATCGAGGACTTCTGGACGAAGGGCCCTCTCTTTTGCCAAGTCCTCCTTGAAAGTGTTCAGTTGTGCCAGAGTGGGTAGGTTTCCATACCACAAAAGGTATACCACTTCTTCAAAAGATGCTCCGCCGTTGACAAGGTCGTTAATGTTGTAGCCCCGGTAGACCAAACGTCCCTCTTTGCCATCCACAAAACAAATTCCAGAGGTATTCGCCACGACGTCTTCCAATCCCGCTTTAAAGCCGTCCGTTGCAGTTGTCATATAAAATTGCTCCCTTCGAAGCTCAGCGCTTATTGTTTGCGCCCATCCATACGGAGGTCTCTTAAGGAGAGAGTGAGGAGGTTGCGCAACTTGGCAGCGCTTTCCCTTGAGATGGAAAAAATACTTACTTACGTGCTACCCTTATCATACACCTATGGGTACACGGCTCACACTGAAAACTGACCTGCTAAGACATAATTCATTAATTCGTGACAAAATACAGTCAGCGACGTCAGATGAAGGTAAATGGTCTGTGGGGTGTTTTATCAATTCGATTGCAGTATGGCAAATTTACAACCTGTACATGCACAGAATCCTGTACAATACGAACAAGAACAGACCATAACGGATGAAGGAGGACCTGTCATGTGGGTGGTGGCTCATCGCGGGGGTGCAGAACTGTACCCCGAAAATTCAATCACAGCTTTTACACAACTGGCCCATTTAGGCGTGGATTTTGTGGAGTGCGATATACATCTGAGCAGTGATGGGCAACTGGTGGCCATCCACGACGATAACCTGCGACGCATCGCCGGAATAGACCGTGCTGTCGCGGACATGAGAGCGACCGAACTGGCCACCGTGGATGTGGGAGATGGGCATGGTGTGCCCACTCTGGCCGAGATTCTGGAAACTGTGGATGTCTCGGTAGTCGTGGAGTTGAAGACGCCGCAAACAGTGCAGGCGATGGAGCGTCTGCTGCGGGAACAACCCAAGTATCAAGAACGGATTTTTATTCTGTCCTTTTATCATGACATTTTACTTTACCTCAGTCAAACTTTTCCTGGTCTTCATTGTGGAGCCCTGTTGGCCGGATTTCCCGTAGATCCGGTGCACGTGGCAAAGACGGCTGGCTGCCAGATGCTGTCTTTTGAATTTCATGGCCTGCAAAAGTCTTATGTGGATCGTTGTCACGCTGGAGGGATTTTCGTGGGGGTGTGGACTCCTAATACCGTCGAGGAGATTCACAATGTGCTGGCAGCTGGAGTGGACGGCATTGGTTCGGATCGTCCAGATTTGGTGATGCAGGCAGTCAAGGGAGGTTGGGAATGACATCCACTCCTGGCTATCGCAGCGGTCAGGTTCACCTGTTGGGTCTCGCAGGCTTCAGCCGCAATATTGGATTTGGTGTCAACAAGGTGTTCGCTGCGGCTCTCTTACAGGCGCTGCAGGCATCACAACCCCTTATAGGGTTTATTTTGGGACTGGAGGGACTTCTGGGCATTCTCATGAATCCCTTGACCGGGTGGCTGAGCGACCGCACTCGCATCCCTGGACTCAGACGCAAGGTCTACGTGCTTATCTGTTTGCCTGGGGCGGCTGTGGCTTGGTTGCTGTTTGCCGCTTCTCACAGCTTAGTTCTGGCAGGTCTGGCCTTGACTCTATTTTACCTATTTCAACAAGGCTCCATCAGCCCATACCAAGCCTGGATGCCGGAATTGGTGCCCGTCGGGTTATGGGGAGTAGCTTCGGGTTACTTGAATTTATGGTGGCAATTGGGGAATCTTGTGGCCTTTCTGGTTATTCCCTTAGTATGGTCTGTCTCCCATGGAGCCGCCTATTTACTGGTGGCTCTATTGATGACTGCCGGAGGACTGGTTACAGGCTTTTTTGTCCCGGAACGGCCCACACTACCGTCACCCGAGGTGGCAGGCTTTCAGGCAGTGGGGTGGAAATACACAAAACTGTTCCGGGGGAATCTACTGTTGTATTTTCTGTCTCAAGCCTTTGCCTGGCTGTCTTTTGAGGCCATTGCCTCTTTTTTTACGCTCTTCATTCTTCACCAGGCCCACGGGACCGTTCTGGACTCCGCTTTAGCCATGTCCCTGTTCACATTCACCGGTCTGATTGCAGCCCTGTTGTCCGGTGGGCTTTACCGTCGTTTTTCTCCCAAGGGTCTCTTGGCTCTGTCACTGGGCTTGTTTGGCGCACTGGCGTTGCCGGGGATTGCAGTACATCAAATGTGGGCAGTATTCTTTCTGGTTGGAGTGGAGGGGGTTTTTTGGTCGGCCAACCTTACAGTGGCATTCGCGTTGGCGACTGACCTACTGCGACAGGCTGCTTGGAATCGACAGGAAGAGGCCACAATGCGCGGCGGGTTGTATGGAATGGGGAATGTGGTGCAGTCCATCGGTTTGATTGTGGCGGCTCCTACTGCCGGACTGGTGATTCGTGCCTCTGGTGGCAACTACGGACTCATGTTTCTAGTGGCGAGTTCCGCCAGCTTTTTCGGACTGATTTGCGTTCTGCTCATGCGGCCACAGCGGAAGATTGGCGGAACAATGAAGGCAGATCTTCAGATGGAGACAGAGAGTTGACTCGACATGAGCGAACTGCTTTGTGGCAGTCCGTGGTTGACGAAACTGTAGTTGATTTTTGAGGGGACAGATGAATGCAGGCTTGGCCAAGGGGGGAATTTTGCGTGCAGATGGTGACACTGGAACAGGCCATGGCGACCATTCAGTCGGGAATGAGGGTGTACGCTCAAGGGATGGCGTCTACGCCGCACTTGTTATTGGCAGGATTAGCGCGCAGGTGCTGGTCCTTACTTAATGTGCAGTTATATCACCTGCACTTAGAGGGGGATACTCCCTGGATTCATCCAGAATTGAAGGATCGGTTACAGGATATTTCTTTGTTTGTGGGTCCAAACTTGCGGGAGGCAGTTGGGCGAGGGGAATCTTCTTATGTGCCGATTTTTCTGTCTGAGGTGCCTTGGTTTTTACGTCAGCCCCAGTTTCGCCCCCATGTGGCGCTGATTCATGTCAGCCCGCCGGATGGCCATGGTTTTGTTAGTCTGGGACCCACCAT
The DNA here is from genome assembly GCA_027336365.1 of Bacillota bacterium. Lineage (GTDB taxonomy): Bacteria > Bacillota > Bacilli > Alicyclobacillales > Alicyclobacillaceae > QXHL01. The sequence goes on from DAHWFY010000037.1 coordinate 8,937, forward strand.
CGAGGCAACCCTGGCCGCGGTGGCTGGGGCGGATATCGTGATTGCTCAGGTCAATCCCCGCGTGCCTCGTACCTTGGGGCCTGCTCAATTGCCGGTGTCGGCGATTACTTACGGGGTTGCCTGGGAGGAAGTTCTTGACACCATGGAGCCGCGTCCGCTGGACGGAGTGACCGACGCGATTGGCCAGTATGTCGCAGATCTAATTCCGGATCGGGCCACTCTGCAAATTGGCATCGGCAAGATTCCTGATGCGGTCCTATTAAACCTGCAAGACCATCGAGATCTGGGTGTGCACAGTGAGATGATTTCGGATGGCGTACGCATTTTAGCGGAAGCGGGAGTGATTACCGGACGGTTTAAAGGGACAGACCCAGGACAGATTGTTGCATCCTTTGCGCTGGGCACCCAGGATTTATACGACTTTTGTGACGACAATCCACTAATTTCTCTGCGGGGTGTGGACTATACCAACAATACGGCGGTCATTCGTCGCAATCCTCGCATGATGTCCGTCAACTCCGCCATTGAGGTGGATGTGACGGGGCAGGTGGTGGCAGAATCTATTGGCTCTCGTGTGGTCTCTGGAGTTGGGGGACAGATGGACTTTGTTCGGGGGGCCAGTCTGGCTCCCGAGGGGAAGTCCATTATCGCCTTACCCTCACGCACAGGTAAGGGACAACCTCGCATTGTGGCCACCCTTCATCCGGGGGCCGGAGTGACCACCACGCGCAATCACGTGCAGTACGTGGTCACCGAGTACGGTGTGGCCAGACTCCACGGGCAAACTCTGGAACAGAGGGCACACCGCCTGATTGCCATAGCACATCCCGAGGACAGGGAGATGTTAACGCGAGCTGTACAGGCCATGCTACCGGGATTCTGAAGACTTTTTATCACAAATAGAGGGGGATTTTGTCCGTTGGTGGCGAATCTACTTTTGGGCGTGTCATGAACATCGGTGTTGCCCAAGGAGGTCAAAAATGAACTGGAAAGTAAAATCTGGTATTACAGCCGCAATGTTGATGATGGGCAGTTGTCTGAGCGCTACCCCCGCTTTTGCCGACGTACATATTCAGGTTCACCATGGCGATACGTTGTGGGGACTTGCCGAGCATTATGGCATCACTGTACAAGCTTTGGAGGCCGCCAATCCTTCATTGCATCCTAGGGATTTACGCGTTGGTGTCACCCTGGTTGTCCCCACCAAGGGGACTTCTCACGGTGCCCCTGTAGTACGAGACAATGTGGCATCGGTGCATCCGGTTGTTTCTCCAAATCCACGGGTGTCCAGGGCCGGGATGCTCACTTATACGGTGCGCACTGGCGACGTGATGTGGACCATCGCCCAACACTTTGGGATTTCCATCACTGCCTTAAAAATGGCGAATCCGGGGGTCAACCCCGTTGACATGCGAGTGGGTACTTTGCTCCATATTCCCACCACAGGTGGGGATGAAGCAAAGAGTCAACAGTTCACGCGCGGGAATCCAGCGGTGGTTGCTTCCGTCACCTATCGTAAAACCGTTCTACCTCCATTGTCTTTTGCGGCAAGGGCGGCCACTGTTTTGGCTACGGCCCGCTCTCTGATGGGAATTCATTATACTTGGGGAGGGAACAATCCAGCATCTGGATTTGACTGTTCTGGTTTTACTCAGTATGTATTTGCTAAGAATGGGGTGGAGTTGCCTCGCACAGCCACACTTCAGGCAGGAATGGGGACCTTGGTACCCCGGGACCAGTTGCAACCGGGAGACTTGCTGTTTTTTACAGACACCTACGCAAACCACTATGCTAATCAGGTGACCCACGTCGGCATTTACATTGGAGATGGCAACATGATTGAATCATCTTCTGTCCACAATCAGGGCGTGATGGTTGTCAAAGATGTGTTTGCCAATCCGTATTACCAAGACCGTTATTACGCTGCAAAAAATGTGCTGGGTTAGTTTGGTTAATGCACGGGTTAGACACCATGCTGCCATCGGCGGTATGGTGTCTAACCCGTGAACCCTGTTACAGTGTCTGTTGCGCAGACAGCATTTCCGCCACTTGAGCCACGTCTTTGTCTCCTCGTCCACTGAGATTGACGATGATGACCTGGTCTTTTGCCAGAGTGGGTGCCAGTTTCATGGCGTACGCCACAGCGTGGCTAGACTCTAAGGCTGGGATGATGCCTTCGGTTTTTGACAGGAACAAAAAGGCCTGCAGTGCCTCGTCGTCGTTGACTGTCAAATACTCCGCCCGTCCGATAGACTTGTAGTAAGAATGCTCGGGGCCTACGCCCGGGTAGTCCAGACCAGCAGCGATGGAATGACAATTCTCTGTGTTTTCCATCACATAACACTTAAATCCGTGAATGATGTCAGGATGACCAGTTGTTAAGGGGGCAGCATGATGTCCCGTGTCCAGTCCCATACCTCCTGGTTCGACACCCACCATTTTTACCGACAGGTCGTCCACAAAGGGATAAAACAGACCAATGGCGTTGGAGCCGCCACCCACACACGCAATCACATAATTCGGTAGACGTCCTTCTTTCTCCAGTACCTGTTGTTTTGCCTCTTGGCCGATGACGGACTGGAAATGGCGGACCATCAGTGGATAAGGATGAGGACCGACGGCAGAACCCAATAAGTAATAGGTGTCTTCCGCATGCTGAGCAAAATCCTGTAAGGCTTCATCGACAGCCTCTTTGAGGGTGCGGTTTCCCGACTTGGCCGCAATCACCTTGGCTCCCAAAAGTTCCATGCGGAATACATTAAGTTCCTGTCGGTGCATATCTACTTCGCCCATGTAAATGGTGCAAGGCATGTTCATCAGGGCAGCTACCGTGGCGGTGGCTACGCCATGTTGGCCAGCTCCGGTTTCGGCGATGACGCGTCTGGCTCCCATGCGTTTGGCCAAAAGGATCTGGCCGATGGTGTTGTTGATTTTGTGGGCTCCGGTATGGTTCAGGTCTTCTCGTTTGAGGTAAATTTTTGCACCACCCAGATGCTCAGTCAAGTTTCTGGCGAAGTATAGGGGATTAGGGCGCCCCACATATTCCTGCATATAATATTGATATTCCGAGATGAATGTTGGGTCGTCCTTATAGCGATTGAAGGCTTGAGTCACCTTATCCAAGGCAGACTGCAGTAAGTCCGGTACAAAGCTACCACCGAATGTCAGTTCACCAACACCAAAGATCCCATCTTCTGTCACCTTTACTACGCTCATGCACTTCTCTCCTTTGCTCGTCTCAACTCAACTTGTGGCGTGGCCACACAGGACCTCTTGCGACCCTGTAAGAGGTTGTCCGGAAAGGGGTCAGAACTCCCCGGCGCATTGCTGCGTCGTCGCCCAAAATGCTCCTTCACGTACCGAAAACGTACGCTCTGTGCGCATTTTGGGCTGGCCTCCTGGCACTGCTTGGGTCTGACCAGACCCCTTTCCGGACACGCACTGTAAGTCATTCTAGTAACGACCGGGAATTTTGCCAATATCGGAGTTCTCCGAAGAAAGTATGGGTCTTGATCAAGCCAAATCGGCCTTCATTTGCAGGTATGTTTGCCGATCAATTTCTCCTCGTGCATAACGTTCCTGTAAAATTTTCAGCAACGTGTCGTCAGCCTTCATTGGGCCAGGACGCTGTAAGGTCTGAGCAACGGTCGCTTTTGAATCCCAACTTCTATCTATAGGGTTCATATTGGGGTTCATGCCTACTCTTGCGTGAGTAGGAGAACTGCACTCATGGGAAAACCAGGGGATATCTTGGACTGCTCGGTAACTATGGTGTCCACACATGTAAATCACCTCATGTCGGTTTGTCTGAAAATACCCGCATGCCGCTGGCAGCGGCATCAGCGAGGGGCGAAAATACGCGTAAATGTATTTACTGAAATAGAATAGCAGAAATTTGTGAAGAAAGTGTATGCATTTTTCCTGGAAGGTCTAATGGGAAGTATTGGAGAGACCCGCATGCCGCTGGCAGCAGCACCGGCGAGAGAATAGAAATACACGGGGGACATCTACTGAGATGGGTTGCAGTTGATGGTGGATACATGTTAGGAACGCAAGAAAAATCTCAAACTCATGTTAGATATCCTAACATAATTTGTTGACGTGGTCGTGCCCTTCTTTATATAGTGGCACTAGTACCCGTTGACAGAGCAAGTAAGTCAACCAATTTCGGTGCCGCGACGAGGTCTTTGGTGTGTCTCTGATTTGCGCCGCGGTGAGAGAACTCGTTGGGGAGTGGAGAGCATGACAGCACAAGAATTACTTGAGTTACTCAAGACGAATGAAATTGAAATGGTAGATTTTCGTATTGTGGATGTACCTGGGCGTCAGCACCACATTACTGTGCCTGCTGCTGAAATGGACGAGGACAAGTTACTCCATGGTATCGCTTTTGACGGTTCCAGCATTCAAGGCTTTCGCAGCATTGAAGAGAGCGATATGGTCATGCGACCGGTGTTGGACAGTGCCTATGTGGACCCGTTTATGGCGCATCCCACCCTTTCTCTGGTATGCGATGTCTACGAACCAGATGGGACTCGTTATGACCGGGACCCACGGGCCGTGGCCGAGCGGGCTGAAGCGGTGTTGAGTCAAAGTGGCGTGGCAACGGAAGCATTTTTCGGTCCCGAACTGGAGTTTTTCATTCTCGATCACGTGAGTTACGATTTTGGGCAAAAAGGGGCTTTCTATTCGGTGGATTCCGAAGAGGCCATGTGGAATACTGGCCGCAATGGAACGCCAAACCTGGGCTACAAAGTGCGGAACAAGAGCGGCTACTTCCCGGTTCCCCCCACAGACTCGCAGCAGGATATTCGCACTGAGATTGTAAAGGAATTGATGAATGCCGGCATTCGGGTGGAGCGTCATCATCACGAGGTGGCCACCGCTGGACAGGCAGAAATCAACTTCCGGTTTGATACCCTGACCAAGACCGCTGATACCGTCATGCTGTACAAGTATATCGTGCGCAATGTGGCGCGAAAGTTTGATAAAGTGGCGACTTTCATGCCCAAGCCCATTTTTGGCGATAATGGTTCTGGTATGCATGTTCACCAAAGTCTGTTCAAAGATGGAGTTCCCTTATTTTTTGCAGAAGGGAAATATGGGAACATGAGTGAAACCGCCTTGCACTATATTGGCGGGATTCTGGTCCATGCGCCCGCACTGCTGGCTTTCTCCAATCCCAGCACCAATTCTTACAAGCGCTTGGTGCCAGGCTTTGAGGCACCAGTCAACTTGGTCTTTTCAAAAGGTAACCGCAGTGCGGCTGTCCGGGTTCCGGTGGCGGCAGTGACTCCGAAGACTGCTCGCGTTGAGTTTCGCACCCCGGATGCCACCGCCAACCCATACTTGGCTTTTTCTGCCATGATGATGGCTGGATTGGATGGCATTCGCCGCAAAATAGACCCGACGGAGTTGGGATACGGTCCCTTGGACAAGAATATTTATGAACTGGGAGCGGAGGAGAAAGCGAAAATTCGCAGTGTTCCAGGTTCTTTTGCGGAGAGTCTGCAGGCATTGGTGGATGACCACGAGTTTTTGCTGGAGGGCGGCGTGTTTAGTAAGGACTTTGTTTACAACTGGATTGACTTGAAGCACAAGTCGGAAATTCAGGCCATCAATGTACGCCCTCACCCTTATGAGTTTGAATTGTATTTTGACCTATAGAGGTTGTCCGAAACATCCATTGCCTGACGGCCACCACCAAGGATGAAAATTGCCGAAAAGTCGGGGCTGATTATTTTTGTATAAAAGGGGTCCATCAAAATTGGACCTCGATTTTTTGTGGCTGCTCACTGTGCACCTTTTGGCAGAGTCGGATTGGCAGTGGCGAAGGCGTGGGCCAAGTCTGGCGCGAGCAGGTGAGCGGCCAAGATGTGGCCTGCAGTATTGGGGTGCCAACCGTCGGCCGCGTAAGTCCGATAGGAGAGATGATTTTGTTGCAAATACGCCTTCATTTGGTCAAATAGGTCAAAAATGTACACGGAGGGGCTGTGGAATTGGCGGGCGGTATTCATTTCTGCGTCCACAAACTTGGTTTCGGAAACTCCCTCTTGACCAGAGTAAGATGCGACCGTTACAGGTGGGGTAATCACGAAAACCTTTATTCCTGAGGACAAAGCTTTGGCAATTTCTTGGTGTACGTCGGCTTGGAAGACAGACACGGGGGTGTGACGAGCAATGTCATCCAGCATACCCCAAGAGATAACAAGGATGTTTGGTCGGACCGCTTGCAACACCTTGGGGTACTGGGGAGCAAACTTACCGGGACCGTCTCCCTCCACCGATTTGTTGAAAAAATTGTATTTCACCCCTTGTTGACTGGACAGCAGGGCAAACGCTCGTTGCAGGTAGCCACCTCCCGTTTTGTCATCCCATCCCAGGGCCACGGACCCGCCAATGGCCATGACGCGCACCGAGCTTCCCGGTTTTGGAAGGGACATGGGCATTGGTTGATTCACGCGAGAGGCCCTGAGGGACATCCAAGACAGTCCCTGTTGACCGTGCATCCAATCCCAACTTCCGATACCCACCAGCATCAAGATTAGCAGAATCGTCAGAGACCTTAAGGAACTCCTGGTAAGAATGCCATGACGTTTTCCAACCAAGTGCCTGTCGACCTTTTCATGTTCATCGGTGGCTTGGTTGCGCCATCTCCATCGATGGTCATGCGGTTTTTTCTCGCTTTTTACAAACCTCATACCGTTAGCTCTCCCCTTCGCTTTAAAACTTGAGTGAAGCTGTTTTTCTTTTCCATTCTCTCGTTCAAGCCACTTCATTGGTGTACCCCAGCAAAGTTGAAACAATCTTGAAAGATTTTGCTCCAACGGGGTTGAACTCACGCCTCTGTTAACGGTCAAGGGGTCTTTCAAGGAAATTTCCATACTCGCCCTTTATCATGGCACACAAGTGAAACCGTCCAAGTCTTTCGTACTCGGGGAAAAGGAGGAGGAGGATTATTGAAACAGCACCTGTATGAGGTAGACCTGATGCGGGCCCTGATTATTTTTGGGGTGGTATGTGTACATACCTTTGCCTTTTACAACCTGTTCACGGTGCCCTACTCGTCGGTCAACCTGGCTTTTGAAGGGGGACTTTCGGCCTTTCACTTTACTCGGGAAGCCTTTATGTTTATCACCGGGCTGGTGTTGTTCACCACATACTACGCCAAAGACTTCTCGGTTCGCGATTTTTGGTTGAAACGCTTCAAGTTGATAGCCATCCCCTATGTGGCCTGGACCCTTTTGTACATCTTGTTTTCCGGGACTTATCTCCCCGGATTTCAGTGGAGTTTCCACACTATTCTCCAGGAGTTCTTGACCTCGCTACCGACGGGAAATCAGTTCTTTCTCTACTACCTGGTGGTTTCCATGCAGTTGTACTTGGTGTTTCCCCTGTTTTTACAAGCGGTTCGCCGGGTTCGCAAGGGTCATGGCTGGATTTTTGCTGCCAGTTTCTTGCTGCAGGTAGCCATGATGGCTTTCGATAAAGGGGTGCTACAAACCCTGAATCTGTCCCAATTGCCTGCTTGGCTGGCATTTCTCATTCGCGATCGCGATCGCTTTCTGTTGACCTACCAGTTTTGGTTTGTGGCTGGGGCTCTCTTGGCGGTGCACTATGTGCAGGTGCGGGACTTTGTGCAAAGGCATGGGCGCTGGGTGATAACGGCGCTTTTCTTGAGTCTGTTTTTGCTGTGGGGGCATTTCGCTTACGACCGATTGATTCTGCATCAGAGTGAAAACCTCTCGGTGTCAGTTCTGCAGCCCATCATGGTTCCCTACAGTTTGGTGGTGACGTTGGCGCTGTGGTGGACCGGATTGCAGTGGGCGGCCGTGCGGGCAGAGGCGAGGATGCGCAGGTTTTCCAAACTGGTGAATTTTTTTGGGGGAGCGTCCTTCGGCGTTTTTTTGCTTCACCCCTTGGCGCTGCACTATGTGGCGGCTGCAGTGTATGCTTGGCATCCCTCACCGGGGTGGAGGCTGGCGTGGGTTCCCGTCAGTCTCATCTTGGTTTATGTCAGTTCGGCCACGGTTGCCTATTGGCTGGGTAAGGTGCCGCTGGTGGGATACCTCGTCGGGAAAAAGGCCGTTTTTCACTATCGCTTACAAACAGGACTTTCCAAGGTGTCGTAATGCGTGACGGGCGGAGCAAAGACCCTAATACAGGCCGTACTTGAGGTCGAAGGAGTGAGGAGATTGACCCACCTAGCGCAAGACCGAGAGGTATTACTGGCGCGTTTGGAACGGCTCCCCTTGACCAAAGGGGTTCTTGGCATCATTGGCTTGTTGTCACTGGTATGGGTGGCGGAGGCTTTTGACATTGGTTTAGTTGGGTCTGTGCTGACAACGGTATCCGGTTTTATGCACCTCAGCCACAATCAGGTGGGATTGTTGGGTGCAGGTTCAACAGCAGGTGTGGTGTTGGGCATGGTACCTTCCGGGTATCTGGCAGACCGATGGGGTCGACGTCGGGTGGTGATATGGGGAATTGTCTGGTTTTCTGTCTTCACTCTGACGGGTGCAATCGCCGGAGGATTCGGCTCTTTACTAACCGTACGGGTGCTGGCCGGGTTTGGTGAGGGGGCCGTGTTGCCTTTGCCCTACCTGTACCTCGCTGAGTTTGTGGGTACCAGGTATCGTGCCTTGAGTGTGGGAGGATCTAATGGAATTCTGACCTCCGCATACTTGTTGCCCAATCTCGCAGCCGTCTGGGCACTGCAGTCCTTCTCCGGGGGATGGGCTTGGCGAACGCCCTTCCTGTTGGGAGGTCTACCCCTGTTATTGGTATTGCCTTTAGCGAGATATCTGCCTGAATCACCTAGGTTTTTGTTGTGTCAAGATCGATTTATCGAGGTTCAGACCTTGGTGGAAAGCTTAGAGCGAAGCGCAGGATTGCCCAAGGTGGCAAGCTTCTCACATTTGCGAGAGTCCAGCAGAAGAGAGTCCACCAGAGAGGAGCAGGCGGCCTTTCTCAGCGGACGAATTAGGGAAAATGAGGAGGCCATAACCCATCACGATTTGGCGAATTTCTCGGTTGTCCAGCGAATCTCGCTGGCTCGTTTGGTGCGGGCCCCTTACGGGCTGAGAACTCTGGTGGTGGCCATGCAGTTAACGGGGACCTTGATGCTATTTTACGTGTTGCAGGTGTTTGGTCCCACCCTGCTATTGAGCAAAGGTCTAAGCAATGGCAGTGCCATCTTGTACACCGGGTTCATGATGGCCGTAGCCGGTGTGGGGTCTGTGATGACCGGTTACCTGTCGGATAGAATCGGACGGAAGTGGGTGCTGGGCGGTTCGCTGTCGTTAGCCTCACTGGGGTGCCTGTTCATGGCGACAGGACAACAGTCCGGGACCCTGTTGTTGGCTGGCGGGTTGGCTTCCTTCTTTGGGCTGGGAGTTTTGCCGGTGGCGAAGTTGTCTGTGGCAGAACAGTATCCCACCGCTTTGCGGGGACGGGGAGTGTACGTGAACGAAATGTCGGCTCGCTTAGTTGGGGGTGTGTTTTCTCTTTACTTTGTTCCTTTGTTGCTTCAGGGAGTGGGCAGTCGAGGGTTGTTTGCAGGAATGGCCGCAACCGTGATTTTGCTCTCCGTTCCCTACCTGCTGTGGGGCAGAGAGACTTACAACGTGACGATGGAACAGTCCGGCTCCATCCAACCCCTGCGGAACACCCGGCGTGAAACTGCGACATCCAGGGGATGAGCCGTGCGAAAATACAATACTTATGACCCGAGGTGAGACCATGTCAACACTGATAAAACTCCTGGACTCCAGGTTGAGGCACCATGGGACGCCCGTGATTTACGCTGATGAGCGGTGGTGGTCCAGGGATGAGATGAATGTGGACCTTGGGAAAACCCGGAAGGTGCTCAGACTACTGGGAGTCAAGCCCGGAGACCGAGTATTGCTTGTGGCTCCCAACTCCTATGCTTTTACCGTGTTGTATCTCGGGCTGCTGTCCTTTGGCGCGGTGGTGGTTCCCGTCTCACCCGCATCTCCAGACCGAGAGGTGTTGAGGGTGGTGCGTCAGAGTGGTGCCAAGGCGGCTTTACTGCACACGTCCGTCTTATCTGCATCAATGCATCAGTGGGCCCAGTGGGCGCGGGTACAGTGCGTGGCCGCAGTCCAGGAGTTCCCACAGGACGGGAGGTTGCTGTGGTCCTTCACCCAGTTGGGAGCAGAGAATACAATCGTGGGCGAGGGCAGTGCGGAGAGTCAGGATCCGACGATTGAGTCGGATGGAGAAGTGACACAGCCGGACGACATGCCGTGGGACGATTCCCCAGGTGTGCTCATGTACACCTCCGGGACCACCGGAGAACCCAAGGGAGTCATCTTGAGTCACGGACAACTGCTGGCCGCCGTCCGTCAGGTGGTGGGCAGTCACCACCTGCACAGGGCAGACACGGGTTACTGTGTCTTACCCCTGTCTCATATCAATGCTCAAGTGGTGGTTTTGTTGTCCTCGTTGGTCAGCGGAGGTAGAGTGGTGATGGCGGAAAAGTTCAGCGCTTCCCAGTTTTGGTCAACGATTGAAAAACTCCGTGTGACCTGGGTTTCGGCGGTGCCAGCGATACTGGAAATTCTCCTCCGACGAGAAGACGTCGGACCCACCAATTTCTCGTCCCTGCGATTTATTCGCTCCGCGTCAGCCCCTCTGTCTCGTTGGCAGCAGAAGGAGTTTGAACGACGGTTTGGGCTCCCTGTCATCCAATCTTACGGGATGACGGAAGCCGGCAGTCAAATCTGTGTGAATCCGTTGCCCCCCGAACTTCGCAAGCCGGGTTCCGTAGGAAAACCGGTGGGGGTGAACCTGCGAATTGTTGAGAGCAGTGGTAGGGAGGTACGGCCCGGGATTGTGGGTGAAGTTGCAATTCGCGGTGACAGTGTGATTCAAGCTTATGAAGGGGACCCATCTGCCCGCAGTTTCCGTGATGGCTGGTTCTATACAGGAGACCTGGGATACAGGGATGAGGACGGGTATGTGTACATTACAGGACGCAACAAGGAAATGATTAATCGTGCAGGGGAAAAAATCGGTCCACAAGAGGTGGAGGAAGTGCTGCAACTCCACCCGGGGGTTCGCCATGTAGCCGTTTTGGGTTTACCAGACGCGCTATATGGAGAGCGGGTTGTGGCGTATGTGGTCACGTTGCACCTGTCGCAAGGGGTC
>DAHWFY010000038.1 GCA_027336365.1 Bacillota bacterium
ATCCCCGCAGTCCGTAACAGACAGACGGTTGCCCCGGGCGAAACATGGTGGTATCTGAAACAACCAGCACGTCGGCTGCCAGCAACTCGGAGTTTTTTTCCACCACCTCTGGCAGATGGCGGCTCCCAATTTCCTCCTCTCCCTCGATGCAGAGTTTTACATTAACAGGCAAACCCCCGGTAGTTTGAAGAAGAGATTCAAAAGCTTTAAAGTGAACAAACACGGGCCCTTTGTCATCACTCGCTCCCCGTGCCCACACCTGACCGTCCGCAATGGTGGGTGAAAAAGGGGAAGTTTTCCACAGTTCCAGAGGGTCCACAGGCTGCACGTCATAGTGCCCGTAAACGAGAACCGTTGGTTTGCCCGGTGCATGTAGCCAATCCGCATATAGCACTGGGTGACCAGGAGTGGGCAGCAATTGCACATGTTCAAAACCGATGGAATGAGCGTGCTGAGCCAAAAACTCGGCACACTGGCGTACGTCTTCGTCATGTTCGGGCAGGGTGCTGATACTGGGATAGCGTAAAAATGTCATGAACTCGTCCAAATGTTGCTGCCGATGACTTTTCAAATACGTTTCGAGATTCTCCATCCATTCCGCGTCCTTTCTCCATGGCGATTTGTTCCACACACTCGCCATCCCGTGTGCTCAACAAAGCCACCCTATACAAACACGGTCCACCCGTTAGTTTACTGCGGGTGCCGCCCAGTGGCCATTGCGAAAAATCGGCACAATGGCCCCGGAGCGCGTAGTGGCGTCAATGTTCAGTTTGGGACCGCCAATCATAAAGTCCACATGAACCAAGCTCTGATTCAGCCCATGCGCCAACCACTCAGACCGGGCCAGGTCATGTCCTCCTTTAATCAAGGGATAAGCATTACCCACGGCCAAATGACAGGATGCGTTTTCGTCGAACAAGGTATTGTAAAAAAGACGACCCATTTGGAAAATGGGGGAATCCACCGGTACCAAGGCCACCTCGCCAAGGTAATGGCTTCCCTCGTCCGTTTCCACGATGTGATTCAGAGCCTCCTGACCCGATGTCGCTGTTGCCTGCACAATTCTGCCTTGTTCAAACCGAATTTGAATCCCTTCAATAAGCGTTCCATTGTGATTGAGAGGCATGGTGCTGGACACGGTACCATTTACCCCCGTGCGTAAAGGCACACTGTAAACTTCCTCAGTTGGAATATTTGCCACAAACGTTACACCCTGAGGCGTTTGTTGGGAAGCAGCATTCCAGTAATGCCCCTGTGGCATCTCTATCGTAAAATCGGTGCCCGGCCCTTGATAATGCAACGTTCTTACTTGCAATCGATTCAACCACTCGGCCCGCATACGCAGGTTTTCCAGATGTACTGCCCAATCAACTACCGGATCTGGCCCATCAGCCCGAGCGGCCTTTAAGATTCCCTGCCAAAGCGCTTCCAAGCGTTCCTTGGGAGATAGTTCCGGATAGACTTTGTCGGCCCAATCCTGAGTAGGAGCGGACAGCAGTGACCAACTGTACTCGTCATTGGTGCGCTTATCATTGAAAGGACGGAATATTTCAGCCTGAACATTTGTGAAGGACGTTACCCGCGCCAAATCCAGCCCCTTGAACAGATCTGGATTTGCAGCCGGGATTGCCAAGAATGCAGCCCCTTCATCGGCCAACTGCTGTACCCACTGAGCCTGCCACCGCACCCGATTGGCAAAAGTATCCATGGAACCGCGGTGAATGGTTTCTCGCAACCACCACTCATCTCCCCAGTCAATCTGAACAAACTTGGCTCCCGCTTCATACCCTGCCTCCGTCAACAGCCTGGAAAACTCGACATGTTCCGGAAGGACCTGTCGGATACCATACCCAATGACCAGGTTTTGCCCAGGTTGCAGATTGACACCAACCTTCACGGCTAATTCCGCATATTTTTTTAGTTGTTCCTGCATCATTGTTAGTGTCCTCCTCTCTCAATCTCGATATTTTCATACTTACAACTTAGGATTTTCAGTGTAGCGAGGCCCTTCCCTTTCCAATGACGATGCTCCTTTCTCGATGTTCATATCGGGAATAAATGGCCAAAGCCAACACAGAAAAGAACACCGGTCCGACAATCATCCAAATCGTAGACTTCATGTCCCCGGTGAGAGCTGGTTGAATGATGGTAAAGAGATTTGCAAAGCCTACCGTGAAGGTGACCACTACCGTTGCCACCCAAACGCCCTTCATGCTCTTAAACATCTGAAACGGCTTGGCAATCTCCGACTTTTTCTTGAAAGCCACAAAGGCACCCGACAAAAACATGTAGGGAACGGTCATAGCCACGTTGGTCATTAGGATGAGGTAGTTAAAAAACTTGGAAACCTCCTCTCCCCCGAAGGACATGAGGAAAATCATAAGAGCCACCAAGAATCCCTGAATCCACAATGCTGTTCTTGGCACTCCGTTCGTAATCTTGCCCACATTCCCTGGCCATAACTCCGCTGGGGTCCCTTCAATCAACTGCTTTAGCGGCGCATACCCCAAAGTAGCAAACGCGCCAATCAGTGCCAAAAACATGGACAATCCCATCAACCGAGCCACCCACGCCCCAATCATCAAGGAGGTGGCCTGATTCATGCCCAATCCAAGGCCAATTTGATAGCCCAAATTCTGCATCACCACATAGGCCACATTGGCAAGATTGACTTTATTTGAATCCATGATAGCATGCCAATTCGTAAAAATCCCCACTAAGAAAATCCCCAGAGAATAGGCAATGGCAATAATGACAGCCGAGATCATGATGGCTTTGGGCATGGTTCGCTCAGAATGCTCCGTCTGATCCACCAAGCCTCCCACCACTTCCAAGCCACCATAGGCGAAAATCGCAAACACGACAAACGACAGCATGCCCACGGGCGTTTGATAGCTTGGATTCGGTGACTGAAAGAAAGCATGTGCCGTCAACACAGGTTGTGCAAGTCGACCTCCATTAGCGATGAGCACCACGATTGCCCCCACCAGTAGCACCACATTCAGCAATGCCACCGCCGTCCCGCCGACAGATGCCACTTTAGAAATCTGCTTAATTCCGCGGGTGGCAATGTAGGTTACCACCAGCATCCAGACGACGCCCAACACCCCCAAGGTTTTCGTCGCGCCCATACCAAAAAGACTCCAGGTAGACGTGGTATCCGTGCCAAATAGGGCGTTCGATAACGGCACCCAGATGATGGACGAGATGGTGACCATCCAAATCACGTTGGATGCATACCACATGAACGTAGCAATAAAAGCATACCGCGGACCGACAGACTTATCCATCCACGAGTAAATACCGCCCTTTTCATTTTTGAAGGCTGCCCCATATTCCCCCATCATGAAAGCATAAAGAATAAAAAAAGTGATTCCCGACAAAACGTACCATGGAATGGCACTATATCCCATTAAGTAGAACGCTCTCGGCATATTTGTAAACCCGAACACCGAGGTAAAAATCATCAAAATTACAGGTATTAATGTCAACTTTTTGCGAGCGCTTACATTTGTGCCCATACCAGTTCCTCCTTAGCTCTCGTTCCGCCGACAACGCCGAATAACTCAGTTCGTCTCAGCAGTCTCCAATCTCCTTTCCGCGTCTAGGCCTCCTTTACCATGGAAAATGGCTTTACTTCCTAGGTGTCCTTTTGGGACTGATATTAAGCCCAAACGGATGTCCCAAAGGAGTATACAACAACCTCAATTGCTTTACAATATATGGCATATTATTAAATATATTTAAAATCGGATACGCATTTAAAACCTTCTACTAAACACCATAAAATCTGGGCTCCTCGATTTTTATGAGAATTTTCATGAGTTCAAGGAGGAGACAACAAGTCGGGCACGCAAACATCGCCACAAAGGAAGATGTTTACGTGCCCACTCATTCGTGCAGGAGGGTTTTAGACGACGCGGCAATGCGCCGGGGAGTTCTGACTCCTTTCCGGACAACCTCTATTAGCTTCCAAACGAGGACAAAAACTTCACCCTATCCCCCATCGGAGGAACACTGTCGTCAACCAATGCAATTTCCACCAGTGACGGGCCCTTTTCCTGGAGTAAGCCAAGAACCTTATCGGATGTTAAATCATCCAGTTGTTCAATTCTAGCTGCTGGAATCCCCATGCCCCGGGCCATTTCCGCAAAACTCATGGGTTGTTGTTGAAAACATGCATGTGAACGTCCGTATTGCAACACATGGCCCTGGTGCACCATCCCCAAGCGTGCGTTATTAAACACAACAAAAAGAATCTGCAAGTGGTGCTCCTTAGCCGTCAGAATATCAAAACCGTGCATGAAAAAGCATCCGTCTCCAGTAATGCAAGCCACCGGGGAATTTGGATCTGCCAACTTCATTCCGATGGCTGAGCCTATGGCCACACCCATTCCCCCAAAATGAACATTAATATGAAATGATTTAGGACTCATGACCGACATATGGTGAATGACATAAGACATAAATTCTCCAATGTCTACGGTGTAACGCGTGGTGCTTGGCAGATATTGTTGCAATTGCAGCAAGGTATTCTGTGTATTGAATTCATCCGATATCGACAATTCTGGTTGAGACGCGACAAACTCAGAGAGACGAGGGAATAACTCAAGCGCTTTCCACTCATGAATCATAAATTTGAGACTCATCGCAGCGTCTCCATAAATAGGTATTTCAACCTTATAGAGCCGATCAAACACGGATGGATCAATGTCAATCTGAACAGAAAGTCTATTTTCGGTGATTTTATTATTGTAGTTGCTCGTTGCAGTCTCCCCTAAACTCGACCCCACAATGAGGATTGCTTCAATATCCTCTTGCTCTACAACACGCGATGCCTCATCATGACCAGCAAACCCAAAGACACCCTTCACGTTTGGAGTAGACTCAGGAATCAGGCCCTTTGCTTGCGGCGTGGTCACGATGGGCCAACCGAGAATCCTTGATGCTTCAATGACCTCGTGGATGGCCTCTCTAGCACCTTGACCAACAAATATGATTCCTTGTTTAACACGTGCAAGTTTTAGCGCTGCTTGCTTTACGAGGGCTATATTCGGTTCAATTGCCTTTCTTATAGGAAACACGGGAATTTCTTGATTAACCACACTGGACAATTGTACATCAATGGGTATGGCTACATGGACTGGGCCAGGAAGGTCGGAAAGAGCCACTTCAACAGCATGAGAGACTTCGTCCATCACGCAATCCGGAGATTTGACGGTGACGCTATATTTTGTCACAGGTCGAAACAGCGGCTCTGCATCCAGTTCCTGAGATGCATTCAACCCAATGGTTTGGACCGGAACATTGCCTGTAATAAACAGGACCGGTATGTGCTCACGCATAGCATTCGCTGCCCCTGTGATAAAATTGGTGGCCCCAGGTCCGCTTGAGCCCATGCATACCGCTAAGCTCCCCGTTTCCTGTGCGTAAGTGCCAGCCATATACCCTGCACTCGTTTCGTGTTTAGCAATAATGGGTATAATTTCAGGAAAATCATTCAATTCATCAAAAAAAGCATTGACGGAACCCGCTGGAATGCCAAACAGGTATTTCACCCCACCATTTGACAGGTATTTCAGGACGGCTGTCACGGTTCTCATTTTTACACCTCATGTCTTTTGGACAGATTTTACGTCACTCGTTAGGTCTTACGGTCATCGTCCTTGGGAGAGCTTCATCCTACAGGATGGGCCCTTGCATGACAAAGAAGTCAAATTCTCCCTATGTACCTAACTTGATTCCCTTCGAACATGTCGAACCCCTACATTCAGTTTGCATTCATCCTCTGCAGTAACTCAGTGGCTTCTTCTCCCGGTAAGGGTGTACTGTAAAAATACCCTTGTGCCTCATCACATCCCCGTTCCTGAAGAAAAGCCAGTTGTTCCTTTGTCTCCACCCCCTCAGCCACGGATTTTAAGCCAAGATTGTGCGCCAGTGTGATGATAGCAGATGTAATCGCAACATTTCTGGAGTGTAGCGGAATATTGTCCATGAACATCTTATCAATTTTGAGGGAACGGATTGGAAATTTTCGTAGATACGCCAAAGAAGAATAACCTGTGCCAAAGTCATCCATTGAAATGTTCACACCCATGTCATTTAATCGAGTCATGGTTGATGCCACATGTACAGAGTTATGTAGCACGATGCTCTCAGTCAACTCCAGTTCTAAAAAAGTGGGAGCGAATTCAGTTTCCTCGAGAATCCGAACTATCGTGTCCACAAGATGAGGATTATCGAAGTGACTTGCCGATAAGTTGACAGAAACACGTACGGGGAAATTGGCCGTATGCCACACCTTGCCCTGTGCACAGGCAGTATGTATGACCCACTCTTCCAAAGGCACAATCATCCCTGTTTGCTCAATTCGAGGAATGAACTGAGCAGGCAGCAAAGTTCCCTTTTGAGGGCTTAACCAACGAATGAGGGCTTCCATGCTGACAATTTTACCCGACTTGATGTCCACCTGCGGTTGATAAACAAGCACAAATTCCTTTTTATCGAGTGCCCTCTGATACTCCCGTTCCAACGATATGCGGCTCATCATTTGGTTGGTCATGGAAGGCTCATAAAATTCATAGGTTCTACTGAACTGTTTTGTATGATACATCGCCTCGTCTGCATGCAGGATAAGGGTTTCTGCATCTTGGCCATCTCGGGGATATAGGCTTATTCCAATACTGGGTTTTACATAAAATTCATGATGATTCATCGAAAATGGCTTGTCTAATTCGGCCATAATCCTTTGCGCAATTTGATGAATTTGCTTCTCCTCAGAAATGGGATACAGCAAGATGGTAAACTCATCACCCCCGAGACGAGAAACAACATCAGACGTCCGAAGACAATGACTTAAACGACTCGCCACCTCTTTTAGGACATGGTCTCCTTGACCATGTCCTAGTGTATCATTAATTATTTTAAATTGGTCCAAATCTAAAAACATGACGGCAGCCTGCTGATCAAGTTCTTCTGAGCGTTTGAGCGCAGCATTTAATTCCTCATGAAATAAGTTTCGGTTCGGTAAACCCGTCAAAGTATCATAAAAGGCTTGATGTTCAATTGCCATTTCCAGCATCTTCCGTTGAGTTACGTCTTTGATGGTCACAACTTCTCCCACAACCACCTCGTTTTCGATAATCGAAGTTCTGGAAGTATCCACTAAAAAATGACTTCCATCCATGCGTAACAAAGCATCACTCATCAACGTTGTATTGACCACTGGGTATTTTTGTTGAAATTTCAAGTAATCTTGTAACAATACTATTCTTTGATGAAATACTTCATTTTCGTTTTTGCCAATCACGTCCGAAACATTCGTTCCTATCATCTCAGCTGCAGACAAATTGCAAAATGTAATTTTCCCATCCGTATTCAGCCCATAAATACCTTCCGCAACGGTGTTTAAAATCAGGTCATTTTGGTGTCCCAGGTGTTCAAGACGTTGAATCATTTGCTCGAGTTCCAAATTTTTTACATGGATTTCTTCCGTGCGTTCCTGAACCATTTGTTCAAGTCGCTCCATGCGAAACAAGTTTGAAAGAGCCGAGGCAGTTGCATTGGTAATGGATTCAGCCAATAAAAGTTCTGACTGGGCATAATATCCCTTTGCACCAAGATGAACAATGGCAACAACCCCCAACACATCTCCCATCGCGACTAACGGCGTGATGAATAAACTGTTAATTCCAAAAAGCTTGCAGGCTTGTTTATTTGGCCGTGGATCCTCCTCAACATCAGGAATAAAGATGGGCCTTTTGGTCCGAACAACCTCTTGAAATACGAGGTCTTTGGTGAAATCGATATTCATTTCATGGTGAACGTGCTTCCACTCGTTTTCCGTCCAGGAACTGTTTTTACTGAGCTGTGCTGGAATGAAATTTCCCTTTCCATCACTCACATGGATACCGATATTGGAATTAAACACTGCTCTCTCCATATAGCTGAAGCAGGTATCAATCACCGCTTGAGTTGTTGTACAAATTGAAAGAGCCCGTGTCGCATCGAGTAATAATTGCTTCTGAGTTGTCAGATACAGGTTTCGGATGGCTAATGCAGCGATATTCACATAGGCCTCAATCGACCGTATTTCCGCCTCATGTAATTGGAGCACAAACCCCGAATTAAAAAGAAAAAGAAGTCCAAATAGGTCCCCCTCGAAACTGATGGGCACTCCCAATAATGACTTAATAGAAAACATTTCAACCGGAACCGGGTCAGGTCGATTATCCACGGAAGTATCCGGTACGTATATGGGGACATTGGTTTCAATAATCTCCTGAGCAAGCAGATCTGTGCTTGGATTGATAACCATTTGGTCCAGGGTCACGCCATTGATAATATCGGGCTTGCCAACAAATCCCCGAAACGAACCATCTGCTTGTGGAAGGTAAATTCCCACCGAATTACATTGAACAATATCTTCGGATATCGCATTAACGACCTGTTTCAAAGTTTGATGCAGACCCTGGTCTGAGATGATGAGTTGAGTGATGTGACTAAATCTCGCTAACTGGTTTCGACTGATCGCCATCGGATAAACCGCCTTCCGCATTCTGGATGACCACCGTGAAATAGCACTTTATCCTCATTGGTATGTGTCAAGGCATGGGAAAAGTCAAGCCCCGTTTCGTAGCCGAGCAATCAGAAGAACCCGATAGAAACATGTCAATTAAGGAGAGAATTCGCCAGCCAGACATTAAAATCCTTCAAAAAATGTTTCACGCGGAGTGTCAACGTTCTCAAAAAGTCGTTGAGGCAACTCTTGTTTGTAACTTCACACCTGAGTTGATTCAATCGCACCCATGGTGGCTACAAGTGCGTGTCCGGTAAGCCCTGCGGGCCATTAACGGATGAGCATGCACCATCATCACCAACTCAATGGGAATCACTGTGTCAATTTTGTGAGTGACGAGATTTTATCATTGGCAACATACGCACCACCGTCTCCATGGTTTCTTGAAGTCGCAGTAATGCTAAAGTGTAAAACGTAGTAGGTTCGAGATCTACAATGATTTGTTCCACAATCGGTGGATCAAAGTGCACGGATGAGGGGGACGAGTTTGTGTCTCGAACTAAATTT
The DNA here is from genome assembly GCA_027336365.1 of Bacillota bacterium. Taxonomy (GTDB): domain Bacteria; phylum Bacillota; class Bacilli; order Alicyclobacillales; family Alicyclobacillaceae; genus QXHL01. The sequence goes on from DAHWFY010000038.1 coordinate 9,086, forward strand.
TCAATCACTGCCAAGGCATGGTCCATCTGGTCCACCCACATCACCACGGCAGGATTTGAACGAAAATGCTGTTCTACTCCCACGCGAGACTCCACAGAGAGCAGGGTCTCAGAAAATCGATGAAACGCCGTAACTACCCCTTCAACTGCATACGCGTCAAGTGTTTGACGCACAGGTTCAAGCATGAACTGATCAACGACACTCACTGCATTGGTTCGCGCCAATCTCGCTTGTTTCCGATACTTCTGAACCTGCGCAGAGGAATGCGGTGCATAAGCCATTACAGATTGAAAATAGGTTCGCACTGCAGAAATCCAATTTGCAATTGCCGACGATACATTTTGGCGCTGCCAAGTTGGCCATAAGATGTAGATGAACAAGGCCAACAAACACCCCAGACCTGTATCCGTCACTCGGGCCGTCATCGCCACAAAGGGTGAACTGTGTTCAAAAAACGATAGTAGCATAACTATCTCGGAAGTTAAGAAAAACGAGAACAGGGCGTAATTGAAATTGACCACCGTATACATGGCCCAAGCAAAGAGAATAATGAGCGCCATGTCCAAGAGATGACTTGAATCAGGGACCATCGTGAGCAGAGTAGCAACAAGGACTCCTAGAACCGTACCAAGCATGCGAGCAATTCCCCGGGCAAAGGTGCTGAAAAATTCGGGTCTAAGAACAATTCCCGTTGTCAATGGCAGCCAATATCCAAGTGGAAGAGTGAGTTCACGATAAATCACTGAAGCAATGGCCAAGGCAACCGCTAGACGTACCGCGTGGCGGAATAAAGCCGAACGAAACGTGAGATTGGCCCGAATGATGATAAACACCCTGTGCAACTTTGGAGAAGGAGAGCGGTGGGGAGCATAGGCAACGACATATGCCTGATCCAGCACCTCAAGATTAAGAATATCCACGACCTGTGCCATTTTCGAATACAACTGATGGAGACATATATAGGTATCTGACTCGGCACCTGAAGTTGTGGAGCTCGCCATGTCGTGAACAATGATTCCCAGTTCCGTTAAAGGACCCTCGAGGACTTGTCCTTCATGACCCGACGATTTTCCTCTGCTCATTAGTGTGGCAACCGACATTAAGAGACTGCTGACCACATGCAATGGAGCATTCATCGCCCTCACATCATCACTCGTGAAAACGGATTGATTTTGCACCCCTTTCATCATCCTGGTGAGTGTCACGATGTCAATCCGAATGAGTTCCGCGAGATCAGCTAATACATGTAACTCCTGCCACCTGTCTTTCCGAATCCACGAATCGTTCAAGCAGGCGTCTACTTCAAGCAAACTCGACGCCACCTGTAAATCCGCTTTACGTGTGAGGGACATTGCGTAGTTGGCGATGGCTGCATAGACTGAGCTCACCGCTGTCGTCTCCGTATCGGACCTGCTCAACAAATCCGAGATTACCATCAGCAACGCCTGCAAGAGTCCTCCTGTCATAACCAACAAAGCACTATAGAACGCATGAATTGGATCTTGTGAAGATTGCGAAACAATGATGAATATATTCGTGGACAACAGTCCGATTTGGCCCGCCGTGGCGCTCACAGAATTCAATATTCCCGCCAAAAAACCACTTGTGACTATCAAAATAACAGTTAACCATGTGATGCCCCCCGACAGTGTTCCAACGAGTGTCGCTCCACCCATCCAGATACTCACCAAGAGCATCGTTCTTAGCCGTTTTCGTAAGGTTCCCTTCATCGCCGCAAATGCGGCCACCAAGGCACCAATAGCGATTCCCAACCCCGACAGCGTGTGCGCAGTGGCAAGACCAACCAGTAAAGGCAGTGCAATTGCGATGGCATTATGTAAAGCCGCCACCGTACGAAGTTGGGTGAAATCATGTTTCGTCAGATCTTCCAAACGTTGAAGCATCCCTTTCCGCCACATCATTCGATGTCCACCTTTCCCACCAAAAGATGAGAAAACACTTTGTCACTGAACGAAATTTCTTACACCGAATAGACCCTCATGCCGCTGATAGTGACACCCACAAAAGAGGTAAATACACATGACTGTCACTACTGAAATAGTTTACCACGCAGTGAGATGAGTGAACGCAGGACCCGGGCAATGAGGTGGAAAGGTTACAGACAATTCCCGGCGTTCAAGTTCCTTCAGGGTGGACCTGAACCAGTGATCAAACAGGGCATCCTCTACGACTTCGGCATCTCTCGTCACGACACGTCCGAACCATCAAGCGCACATTTTTCTGCACATCTGGACGACTTTGCACATTAATAGGCCAAGCGCCTGCACCGTCTCTGCGCATTTGCGTAGGATGTCTCAAGCGGTGGACAAGAAAACCATAACCGGGACCCATTTGCAAGTCTCATCATACTGAGGGGAGGCGTAAAGGATGCGGGTACTCATCACCGGCGTAACCGGGTTTGCCGGCAGCCACCTGGCAGAATACCTGTTGGCACGGGGAGACACAGTGTACGGGACTTACCGCGTACGCAGTCGAATGGAACTGTTATATGAATTACCTCAAGAACTTCAAAATAGACTCCATCTGGTGGAATGTGAGTTGAAGGACGCCAATTCTGTTGATGACTTGATAGATTCTGTTCGGCCTGAAGCCATCTTTCACCTAGCGGCCCAGAGTTTTGTACCCACGTCTTGGAATTCTCCGGAGGATACCCTGGTCAACAACATCGTCAGCGAGGTAAATATATTTGAGGCCGTGCGGAGATTCAAACAGAACAGCCGTATCCAAATTGCCTGCTCGAGCGAGGAGTACGGCCTGGTAAATCCCAACGAGGTTCCCATCAACGAGCAGAATCCACTGCGCCCACTCAGCCCCTATGGCGTGAGCAAAGTGGCACAAGACCTGCTCGGATACCAGTACCACCACAGCTACGGACTCCACGTCGTGCGAACCCGCACGTTTAACCATGAGGGGCCGCGGCGAGGGGAATCTTTTGTACTGTCCAACTTTGCCCAGCAAATTGCCCGGATTGAACAGGGCAAGCAACCACCCATATTAGAAGTTGGCAACCTGGAAGCTGTCCGTGACTTCACCGATGTCCGGGATATTGTTCGAGCCTACGTGTTGGCAGTGGAGCAAGGGAACGCAGGAGAGGTCTACAACCTTGGTTCTGGTCATACCTGGAGAATCGGTGATGCTTTAAATGAATTGTTAAATCTAACTAAAACGTCAATTGAGGTACGACCGTCCCCGTCTCGTATGCGCCCATCCGATGTGATGATTCTACAGTGTGATGCAAGCAAATTCATGCGGTTGACGGGTTGGCAACCCAGTATTCCATTTGAACAAACTCTGCAAAATTTACTCGACTATTGGCGTGCTCGGGCTTGAAAAGGAGGAAACACGGGTGCAAGTCGTCTTTCACAATTTCATGTATTCTGCCTCCGGATTTGGAAGTGCAGCCCGGGAAATTGCTCTACGTATGGATAGTTTGGGAATCAATGTTAAAACATGGACAATCGGCCCCACAACCGGGCATTTTCCGGCAGATATGTTGAAGCGTCTACGGCAATTAGAAGAGACACCCCTTGATGATGACCGCGTGCTGATAACTCTAGATGTGAACGGGAGTGCTCATCGTCATCAGGGGTTTCAGAAAATTATGGGCTGCACCATGTTTGAAACCAGTCGTCTACCCGACGTTTACGTAACAGGTAGCAACCAGTTTGACGCTTTAATTCTGCCCAACAACTTCATGCGTCAAGTGTTTCGTAGCAGTGGCGTGTACGTGCCCATTCAGATTGCCCACTATGGCGTCGATGCACACCTCTTCTCTCCGGAGGGACCGCGTGAACGACTGGGGTTGCCTGATGAAGTATTTGTATTTCTATCTGTATTCGGTTGGTCAGAACGAAAGGGCCCGGATGTGTTGGTCAAGGCGTTCCTTGAAGAGTTTTCTGCGTACGACCCGGTTGCGCTCGTAATCAAAACACATCGATTGGAAATGGACGATTTCCCCAGGGAATGGTACCACTCCCTCGCGAACCAGGTGAGCAAACCCAATCCTCCGCAGGTGCATCTGCTGGTACAGGACCTGTATCCTTATCAACTCGCGTCTCTCTACCGGGGTGCCGATTGTTTCGTGCTCCCTACCCGTGGTGAGGGTGTGGGGCTACCCTTTCTGGAGAGCTTGGCCAGCGGTCGACCTGTCATTGCCACCGGCTGGGGTGCCCACTTGGACTTTGTGAAACCCAACTGTGGTTATCTCCTACCATACACGTTGGTACCGGCCCGGCCCACATGGTTTACGGATTTGTACCAACCCAACCAACTGTGGGCAGAACCCAATCAAGGCACTCTGCGTTCTCTGTTGAGACGAGCTTTCTTGATGCAAGACGAAGTTCACCGCAAAGGAATGGAGGGTAGAGCCGCAGCGGTTCAATGGAACTGGGACCGTACGACCAAAGAGTATGTACAGGCGATTGAACAGGTTACCGGACGACGACTCACCTGAACAGACCTTCCTGACGACTCACCAGAGCAGACCTTCCTAAGGAGGGAAGTAACCATGCGTGTTGGTGTGGATATGTATTTTGCGATGACTGCGCTGGCATCCGCAGGCATCGGCAATTACTCCACTAGCCATTTGGCCCATCTGGGCAGTCATGCCGACGTGGAATTGATTTATTTCCAACCCAATTACCAGGGAATGACGGCAGAACGGTACCGTGAGGAGCTTTCTCGCTTTATTGTCGACAACGAAATTGACGTCTTTCACCTCACCAGCCCGTTTCATGTGCCGTATCCCGAGGTGTTAGATACACAAAAATTACCACGAGTAGCCTTAACGGCCACCGTCTATGACGTCATTCCATACATTTATTCACAAATTTATCTAGCCGATGCAAACATTCGCGAGATGTGGCACCGCCAAGTGGAGATGCTGCAACGAACTCAACAACTGTTAGCCATTTCCGAATATACGCGCAAAGATTTTCTCCGCATTGGCTTTGCGCCGGACCGGGTTACCACCATTGGCACTGGCGTTGGCGAATCCTACTTTGTGTTTCCGGACGCAGACTTGGCAGACTTTCAGGACAGATTCCGAGTATCCGATCCGTACGTACTGGGCTTCAATGTTGTGGATTTCCGCAAGAATGCCAATCGCCTAACCGAGGCATTTGCCCAAACCGTGTCCAATCAACCTGCTTCCTGGCAACTGGTCTTTGTCGGCGATGCTCCGTCCGAGGTCCAGCAAAATTTGCGCTTCATCGCTGCCGCCGCGGGTAAAGCAGATAGTGTGTTCTTTGTGGGACGTGTCAGTCAGGCCCAGTTGCTGCGTCTGTACAACCGGGCCCAGTTTGTAGCCTTCCCGTCACTGTACGAGGGCCTGGGATTGCCCGTGTTGGAGGCCATGCAGTGCGGTACTCCCGTGGTCACCGCCCACACCTCCTCCTTGCCGGAGGTCGTGAGTGACGCGGCAATCCTGGTCAATCCCGAAAGCGTCGCCAGTATTGCCGCTGGGCTGCGCCAACTGATAACCAATGAATCGCTATGTCATGTTCTGGCTCACCGCGGTTTGGCCCGAGTTCAGAATTTTTCCTGGGCGGATGTCACCGCTCGCAGCCTATCTGCCTTTCGAATTGCACTAAGTCGTTTGCCTGCCAAAATGGATGCGAATATACAGGTGCAATTGCCAGCCGCGCCAGGACCGACATGGTCATTCACCATACACAAATCACACGGACGAATGACCGTTCGCCTAGCCCCCAATCGATACTGCGTGCTGGAGCGTCCAGGTAAGTCTTCCGTCACTTACGTATCCTTTAATTTGCAGGAAATCCCAGACAATACCCGGTTGATCCGCGCCATTCTGCGCGCACCAATGCCCCAAGCAACCCACGGATTTCACATTTACCGCGTGACTAGTAGTTGGAGCGTGCAGCACTTATCGCGGAGTCACCCTAAAGTGGAAAATAGCCCAATTTACCATACTCATCACTTCTCGCAGCGTCCGAATGGAGAGCAGGTGTACAAATGGAAATGTACGCATCAAGCCCGCAGGTGGCGGAAGCGTCCCTTGCAAAACCATGGCTTACTCCTCCACCAAGCGGTCAGCCGCCCACCCTCGTTGGCGGTGACCTATCAACCATGAGTGGTGGCAGTGGTGGCAGTGGTGGCAGTGGTGGCAGTGGTGGCGTCCAACCTGGCACCCCCTATCTGGATGCCGCTGAACAACGGTGGGTGGAGAACTGCGTTCGGACCTATCAGAGACTTCGGAAACACCGCAAGCACCGATGTCTGTGCAATTCGCACCTGCACCGCGCACATCGGACGGAACGAATGGAGAGAGATTGTCCTTGCCAATTCACCAAGGTTTGACCCGTGAAAATCCGGGAAGTTATCCAGGGAGGAGAGAATCCAGGGATGCAAATCGTGTGGGAGGGCAACTGGCTCTCGCCCAATGGCCACGCCACAGTCTGCCGCAACATGACGGCGGCCTTGACAGCGTTGGGAGTGGACGTGAAACTACGCACTACGGAACGTGTCAGTATCCACCGCCATGCAGCCTATTTGCGTAACCGTTACCTGTCTATGTTACAACGACCGTACAAACCGTCGCAGGAGCGCGTGCGAATCATTCACCGTGCCCCGCCCGATTTTCGACGTGAAGATGACCTTCTTACCATCGGAGCGGCCTACGCGGAGGCCACCGCCGTGCCGACCGCTTGGGTCAGCACAATCAACCGCGAGGTGGATGTGCTGATGGTGGCGTCCCAGCACTCATTGCAAGCCTTTCAGGCATCTGGGGTCACCCGACCCATCTGGGTAGTTCGGCACGGGGTAAACCGAACTCATGCGCTAGCGTTCAAATCCCATCCCATCCGTTGGTCCAAGTTGACGACGATACCTGATTTTCGCTTTCTATCGGTATTTGAATGGGTACCAAGAAAAGGATACGACATCCTGTTGCAGGCCTTTTGGGAGGAATTTAACGAACAAGAAGATGTCTGCCTTGTCCTGAAAACTCGCTCCTTTACAGGTATGGAGGATACCTCTATTTTCCATCAGATTCGCGCTTTGAAACGGGAGTACGGCCACACTCACTCTGCACCGGTCTATGTCTGCACCGAGCCCCTGACCGAGATGTGCCTGATGGACCTGTATCATGCAGCCTCCGTGTTCGTTCTGGCCACTCGGGGCGAGGGCATCGGTTTGCCACTGCTGGAGGCGGCGGCCATCGGACTCCCCGTAATTGCCACTGGCTGGGGTGGACAAACGGAGTTTCTTCCCGCCAGACTGGCCCACCTGGTCCAATTCACCCTGGAGCCAGTGCCCGTTCATCACGATAACCCTCGCGCTGAGAGCTTGGTGGGATGGTGGGCTCATCCTGATGTAATGGACTTGCGCCGTCACCTACGCCAAGTTTACGCGCACCCCACCCGTGCCTACCGCCAGGCAGCCCGCTTGCGTCGAGAAATCTTGGACCACTGGACATGGAACATTTCTGCCTATCAACTGCTTCGTCATATCTGGGCTTATTTAGGACAAACACTGAATTTGGATGGGAAAATCGTGCCGACATTGTCATTCACATCGCCTCATGCACCCACCTGGAAAGGAGGAGAAAGGCTTTGACACAAACCATACACGTTTTGCTCATGGCCGGTGGACAAGGTACCCGTCTGTGGCCCAAAAGCCGGAGGGCTTTGCCCAAACAGTTCATGACCCTGCGAAATCAACCGTCATTGTTTCAGCAAACTCTGATGCGTATGACCCAAGTCGTAGATACCTGCCATTTGTATGTGGTACATTTGTATGTGGTAGTGTCCCCCGAGTATGTCCCCTGGGTGGAGCAACAAGCACCCGCATTGACACCGGGTCAAATAATTGTTGAGCCATCTCGTCATGGCACCCTAGCCTCATTGGGATTTGCCCTGACATGGCTGCAATCCGCTCCCGTGAGTGACTCCGGTCTTCCTATGGATTCCGAGGACATCGTGGTTCTGCTGCCAACGGATGCGTATGTCGACGATGAGGTTGCCTTTCAAAAGTGTTTGCTGGACTCCGTTGAAGTGGCGAAGTCAACTTCAGCCGTGGTTACCATCGGCGTTCGTCCTGATTACCCGGCGACTGGTTACGGTTACATTTATACCGGTTCCGAGTGGCTTGGCCCGGCCCAACGCGTGCTTCGATTCATTGAGAAACCCAGCCTCGATGACGCCCAGCGCTATAGTTCGGATCCTCGGTATCTGTGGAATGCCGGTATTTTCGTTTGGCAGGCGTCGGTGGTTTGGCAGCTGTTTCGCCACTACCAACCGGAGACCTTGCACAGACTGCAACAATGGGCAAAAGATTGGACGATATTGGAAAATGAAAAATTGAAGCGGCAATATGAGGAACTTCCCAATATCCCCTTCGAATATGCATTGGTGGAGAAGGCCACCGACATCTATGTGGTACCCGCTCCATTTCAATGGACCGACCTCGGAACCTGGACCGCGTTGCTCGAACATGTTGGATTGTCCGCTCATGACAGCGAATCCCCCGTGCTCATTCTGGATGCCAAGCGCTGCCTGGTTGCGAACGAGGAAGGTCTCGTGGCCCTGCTGGGAGTGGAGGATTTAATCGTGGTGCGCACACATGACACCGTGTTTGTCTGCCACCGGAACCGCCAAGATGACATCAAACGCCTACTCTCCCTAGTGGAGCAGATGGGGTATGACGAGTATTTATGAACGTGGTGGGCTAAAATCGACATGGCCTAGCGGCATGAAGATCTCCCCTGAAAATAAGCCAGTTTTGACTCCTTAGCCATTTTCATCCTTGGAGAGCGCCGTCAGGCCATGTCGGTTTTATACGAAAATAGCCCGCTGACCCTTTGACCAATTTCATCCGTTGTGGTGGCCGTCAGGCCATGGATGTTGCGGACACGCACTGAATATCCTGTGTATCCTGGGTCCGCAATTAGGCCGAAACGACGTTCGCTTCTACGAACGGCTGCTTGATGGGTTTCCCAACAGGGAGCACCGTGTATCCAGCGACATTGTTGATGACACCGGCCGCAGACGTGTATAAAGCCAGAAGTCCGCAAATCAGCCCCATCCAACCGCCGGGAGTCGAGGAGCCGAGAACTTGAAATGAATTCAATGCGAGCAAGAAAAAGGTGAGGGTCAGAGTCAAGAACACGTAAAAAAGAGCTTTATTGAGGTAGAATGAAGCTATCCATAAATAGAAGGTCAAAACACCAAAAAAGAAGAGAAAAAGACCAACCCCAGCCTTAGGTGCCTCATGAATGATAAGGTAAAACGCAATCCAAAATGCACCATAGGAGCTAAACGCCGTCGCACCAAAAGTGTTCCCCTTGCGAAACTCCCACATCCCGGCTAATAATTGCGCACCACCGCCATATGCCATGGCCAAGCCAAGAACGACGCCAAGACCTTCCGGTGAAGCCACCCCTGCATTGATAAGACTTAAAATACAGGTGGTGACTCCAAACCCAGCCAAGCCCAACGGACCCGGATCAGCAATCTTTCCCTGATTGGACATCGTCATGCCTCCTGAGCGCTCTGATTTTTTAACACAAGGAGCCCACAACAAAACATTATTCGCTGTCCTTATACTGCATCTTCAAGGACTCAATCACACTGGGGTCTGCCAGAGTGGTTGTATCACCAAGCACACGTCCCTCAGCAATGTCTCGCAGGAGACGGCGCATAATCTTTGCACTACGAGTCTTTGGCAATTCGGCAGTGAACAGAATCTCCTCCGGCCTTGCAATCGCTCCAATCTTTTCGACAACGTGTTGTTTCAACTCATTTGCTAACCCCGGAGAAGTTTCCATACCTTCCTTCACCGTGACGAACGCGGTGATGGCCTGCCCCTTGATGTCGTGGGAACGCCCAATGACGGCGGCTTCAGCAACCGCCGGGTGATCAACCAGTGCGCTTTCCACTTCCATGCTACCAATGCGATGACCTGATACATTGATGACATCGTCAATGCGGCCAAGAATCCAGAGGTAACCATCCTCATCCAAATGAGCCCCATCACCCGGGATATACGTGCCCTTAAACCGACTCCAGTATGTGGTTTTATAGCGTGCATCGTCACCCCATATGGTGCGTAGCATAGATGGCCACGGTTTCGTAATGACCAGATAGCCACCATTCCCTTCACCCACCGGATTGCCTGCCTCATCCACAACGGTCGCCGCAATGCCGGGTACCGCCTTTGTCGCAGATCCCGGTTTAGTTTCAATGAGTCCGGGTAAGGGCGCAATCATGGCGCAACCCGTTTCAGTCTGCCACCAAGTGTCTACAATCGGGCACCGTTCATGGCCAATGTGCTGATGGTACCACATCCAGGCTTCCGGATTGATGGGCTCACCAACCGTTCCCAGGAGACGTAAAGAGTTGAGGTTGCGACTGTTAGGATAGTCCACCCCCCATTTCATAAACGTGCGGATGGAAGTTGGAGCCGTGTAGAAAATGGTGACCCCGTACTTTTCAATCAATTCCCAATACCTATCCCGACTTGGCCAGTCCGGCGTTCCCTCAAACATAAACACCGTGGCGCCAGTGGAGAGTGGACCATAAACCGTGTACGTATGACCGGTCACCCAGCCAATATCCGCACTGCACCAGTAAACATCATCATCCTTGATATCAAACACACTGCGCATGGAAGTGTTAGCACCAACGAGATATCCACCCGTGGTATGCACGATTCCCTTCGGCTTACCGGTTGTACCTGACGTATAAAGCAAGAACAGGATATCCTCGGCATTCATTTCCTCGGCTTCAAACGGC
>DAHWFY010000039.1 GCA_027336365.1 Bacillota bacterium
GACAGCCCGTAGAAATGAACCGTTTGTATCGAGTGGTGACCTGTGAATATCTGTGGCTTGCTCCTGTTCTTCCGACTTTTCGCAATGGGCAAGCCATCGAGGTCGAGCCTCCTTTAGTTCGGGAGGTGCTGGCCGCGGGACTACAAGACCAGGCATTGCGTCGCCGTGCTGTTGTGTCTCGTTATGACCTTTCCAGAGAGGTTTGGTCATGAAGATGATGTCTCAAAATCGAGCCAAACAGGTGTTGGCCAAGTTGGCTGAGGCCTATCCGCAGGCTAGTTGTGCTTTGCACCACACGACTCCATTCGAGTTGTTGATTGCCACCATGCTTTCCGCCCAGTGTACAGATGAGCGGGTGAACAGGGTGACTGCGCACCTGTTTCAAAAGTTCCGGACACCGGAGGATTTTGCCGTTCTCAGCCCGGAGGTCCTGCAGGAAGACATCAAGCAACTGGGGCTGTTCCGGACTAAATCGGAAAACATTGTGGCAACCAGCCGCATGTTGCTGGAGCGATTTCAGGGTCAAGTACCCCAGACCATGGAGACATTAATGCAATTGCCGGGCGTGGGGCGCAAGACGGCCAACGTAGTGCTCAGTAACGCATTTGCCGTCCCGGCCTTGGCAGTGGACACTCATGTGCGACGTGTGGCCAATCGCCTGGGGCTTGCTAACAGCCTTAATCCCGAAATGGTGGAACAACAGATTTGCGCGCGAATTCCTAAGTCCATGTGGTCACAGACACACCATTGGTTGATTCACCACGGTAGACAGGTGTGCGTAGCTCGCAAACCCCGTTGCGAGATCTGTCCGGTTGCTGAGTTCTGTCAGTTCTATCACACAAGGGGGTTGCACACAAACGACTTGTAGGCCTGGTTGAGCCCACGGCAAAATGAGATTTTGGACCTGGGAAGAAGACCTCATGCCGCTGATAGCGGCACCAGTAAGGGATGTAAAGAAACAGACCGATATTTACTGAGAAAGGAGTGAGGGGACTCGTTGTGGAAAAAGGCGTTTGTGACTTTGCTGTCCCTGAACATTCTGATAGTTGTAATGATGACCTTGTTTTGGGGATCATTACCTCAAAAACAACAAGTACAACACCAGGTGCAGCAGGCTACTGCAAGTCACTCATTGGCTACCGTTCAACTGGCGGTCGGCGATGCGGCTCTCAACACCTTCATGGAGTACGCCTTATCCGGTCAAAAGGACTTAAATCACGTGGTGTCCTACGTACGACTGACGTTTGCAGACCAATGGCAGGTCAAGGTTGGATTTAACGTTGCCAGCCGCATCTTGCCCTTTGAGTTCGTCATAGATCCGCAAGTGCAGCAAGGTGGCAACCTGTCTCTGCACGTGATCAGCGCTAGTATGGGTCAGATTGGCGCACCCCTGGGGGTGGTGTTTTTTGTGTTTGATCACTTGTCCTTTCCTGCCTGGATTCGCGTCAATGGACAGTCTCACTCGCTGGAACTGAATTTTAGCGAACGTCCTCAACAACCCTATGGAATACACATTATTTCTTATCAGCCAACGACTCGTCTGTTGACCTTACGTATCTCCATGGTCCCTAAGTCTGTGTTGGAATCTCATAAGCCCTAAAGCAAAACTTCATGGATTGTTATTCGTCAATCCGGCAGGTGGGTCAGTCTTCCTCTGGGCAGAAAAAATCTCGACTCTAAGGAGGGTATCGCGTGGGAGGTTATCTGATTCATGCGTTTGTATCAATTTTTGCGATTATGAATCCACTGGGGAATGTACCAATTTTCATGACATTGACGGAGGGGTATTCCTTAAGTGAAAAGCGGCAAACCGCTCGCAATGCAAGTATAATGGCGTTCGGAATACTTGTGGTTTTCTTGCTTCTTGGACATGTGATTCTCAATCTATTCGGGATTACCATCAATGCCTTTCGAGTCACTGGGGGCATTCTAATCTTCGGTATCGCGTATAACCTGCTGCATGCAAAACCAACACATATGCACTCTCCCAGTGACCAGGAAGTCGCCGAGAGCACCAAGCATGATGATATAACGGTCACACCGCTCGCTACGCCATTACTTGCAGGTCCTGGCACGATAGCGACGGTCATGGGACTGGATGCGGGGGGGACGGGACTGAGTACTTCGATTGTTGTGTTCATCGCGTTTACGGTTGTCCTAGCACTGACTTTCGTTACATTCTATTACTCTGGATGGATCAGCAAGCATTTGAATCAGACTGAGTTGAACGTGATTACACGGATGATGGGGTTACTCTTGGCCATTATCGCCGTTCAGATGGCGGCAGCAGGAATTCGAGGCTTGTTTCCTCACCTGGGAATCACGGCGTAATCCATCATCCAGTGGTTGAGATGAGAACTATCGATTTAACTATCGATTTAACTATCGATTTGGTTAAGAAAGGTTGGGACGTTATTGGATGTTGAAACGTGAGTGTGGCGACGGAATAACATGGGCTTGCTTCATCCGTAAATTACACTGCCTAAATAGGCGTTGCCTTTAGAAGGGGAAAGGGTTAAAATCTATTTGTAATTCACTTGTTGCGATGTCATAACAAGTTAGTAAGGTGAGAAGAGTAATGTGGACAGCGGGAGGGATGGTTCTTTGTTTGGCAAGTATCGTGTTAATAAATCAGTTTTTCAAACTCAAGACTCATCGTCTCGAGGTGAAAATTAAGGTTTTGCAAGGAGAACTCAGTTCCAGTTCAGTGGGTCATTAAACTAACCCCCATATTCTTGGTAAGGCATCGTATTTTGATGGAACTGCGCCGCTATCGCTGTTTATTATTAAAATGGCGATCAGGTGGATTTTGGCCATCACGAGTTTTGCTTGGGATGAGTTGGAGTTAGAGGGAGGGTCTCGGAGTGGAGACCATAGAAAATCAGAGCCGGGTTCAATCGGATCGACAAACTGAGGAACTAAACCTCACGGGTTTAACGACGGCACAGGTAGCACAACTTCATCAGCAGTATGGCTACAACGAGGTGGCGGAAAATAAACAGCATCCCATTCTACACTTTTTACAGAAATTTTGGGCGCCCGTTCCGTGGATGCTAGAGTGTACCATTGTTTTGAGTCTATGGTTAGGCAAAAGTGTCGATGCGGTTGTTATTGCCTTTTTGTTGGTGTTCAATGCCATTGTCAGTGTGCTTCAGGAAAGTAGAGCAGACAAAGCCTTGGCACTGTTGCGGGAGAAGTTGATGATTGAAGCCCGCGTCCTCAGAGATGGACAATGGGCACGGATACCCTCCAGAGAACTGGTGCCTGGAGATCTGATTCACGCCCGCATGGGCGACTCAATGCCCGCAGATGTGAGCTTAATGCAGGGGGCATTGGTGTTGGACCAATCTCCGCTGACCGGAGAATCGGTGCCTGTCGACAAGGGTGAGGGGGATACCGCTTACGCGGGCGCCTTGGTGAAGCATGGAGAGGCCACAGGACGAGTTACGGCAACGGGGACCCAGACTTACTTTGGTCGTACATCGGAATTAGTTAAGCAGGCGGTTACCGGTTCACACTTGGAACGCACCATCTTAGGAATTGTTCGAAATCTGGTTGTGATTGATGTATTGCTGGTGCTGGTTATTCTAACAGACGCATCTCTTACCCACGTGTCGCTGTTGACAATGTTGCCCTTTGCATTGATTTTAATTGTGGCCTCTGTGCCAGTGGCTCTCCCGGCCACGTTTACGTTGGCGCAGACCTTGGGTGCTCGGGAACTGGCGGAGAAGGGGGCTCTGGTCTCTCGCTTGTCGGCCATTCAAGAGGCTGCCAGCATGGATGTGCTGTGTACTGATAAAACAGGCACCATTACGTTGAATCAATTAAGCGTTGCAAACATGCAGGCCTATGCGCCTTACACCTTAGAGGATGTGCTGCGTTATGCGTCCTGGGCCTCAGATGCCTCCTCGCAAGATTCGATTGACTTGGCCATTTTGGAGCGAGTGGTCCCCGTAAACACCCTTACTAAGGCAGACACTTTGAATGGAAGGAAGGTTTTGAACTTTATCCCTTTTGAACCAGCCACCAAGCGTACCGAGGCGGTGGTGGAATACCAGGGAAAGACGTACACGGTGATGAAAGGGGCACCCCAGACTTTGGCGGAGTTAGCCACCGACATCGACGTACAAACCGTCAGTAACGATGTGGACAACTTGGCGGCCAACGGGTATCGAGTGATTGGAGTGGGGGTTCAGGAAACGGGGCAGACGGCACTGCAATTTGTGGGATTGATTGCATTGCAAGATCCACCCAGACCGGACTCGCAAAAGCTGGTGCAAGCCCTTCATCATCTCGGGGTGCGATTGCGAATGCTTACAGGGGACACCGTCCAAACCGCGCGGGCCATTGCCCAACAGGTGGGTATTTCGGGAAAGGTCTGTGACGCCGCAGTTTTGGCGCAGGGTAATGCGCAAGAAGTGGCTGATTGTGATGTGGTGGCAGGAATTTTCCCAGAAGACAAGTTTCATCTGGTGGAGGCCCTGCAAAAATCTGGAGCGATTGTTGGAATGACTGGAGATGGTGTCAACGATGCTCCCTCATTGAAACAGGCGGAAGTGGGTATTGCTGTGGCGAATGCCACGGATGTGGCCAAGGCAGCCGCAAGTATTGTATTAACCACTCCAGGTTTGATGGGGATTGTGACGGCGGTAGAAACGAGTCGCCGCATTTATCGCCGTATGCAAACTTATACCGTCAATAAAATCACCAAAACCATTCAGGTGGCGCTATTTCTCAGCATCGGCTTTTTAGTCACACGACACTTTGTCATCACTCCTTCCCTGATTGTGCTGCTACTGTTTGCGAATGACTTTGTAACGATGTCAATTGCCACTGACCGGGTATCTTTCAGCCAGCGACCTGTGCATTGGCACGTTGCTCAATTGGTCCGCTCCTCCATGGTGTTGGCCTCGGCTTTGCTGGTGGAATCTTTTTTGGTTCTGTATGGAGCCCATAGTTTGCTTTCATTGACCTGGTCACAAGTGCAGACGGTGGTATTTTTGATGTTGGTTTTCAGTGGGCAAACCACCATCTATGTCATTCGTGGGCAGCGTCACTTTTGGGATTCTGCGCCAAGCAGACCCCTGTGGATGGCCTCAGTGGCCGACATTATTCTGGTGTCGGTGATGGCTAGCCTGGGAATTCTCATGGCCCCGATTCCTGTGTATGTCACCATGGCGATTCTGGGAATGGCCCTTTTTTTCATGGTACTGATGGATGGATTGAGAAAATGGGCAGGCATGAATGCCGAGGACGTATCGCATGAATCCGAAGCGTCAACAAAGTCTCTGCCTAACAAAAGACTGTCCGATGACAAATCTGGTATATAAAATCGCACAACGCGATTTTTCTCTTGAACCATAATGCAAAACAAGAAAGGGTGTAAAGGCTTATGACTAGTCACAAATCTACTCCGTTGACAATGAATGAAACAGACGAGAGATTTACTCGCCGCGTGCAATTTTTGCGATTGTCGTTAGCTTTCTTTGCATTACTGGATGTCGCCGCTCACCTATTTGCAAGTCCTGGGGGAACACCTATTATTTCCTATTGGCTCGATGTTGAGACGGCATCATACAGCCTGATCTCGGTTATTTATCTGCTGGGTCTTCGGAAATTCTATGTTCCAGTGGTACTCTTTACGGCGTACAATCTATTTCTCTTTTTCCTGTCAGGAGTCACAGCACTTCCGTTCGGAATCAACCCGAAACCACTGGTCGGCCATTTGGCTGTGCTACACTATTCATTTGGTCGGGGATTTTCACTGCTGGCTTGGCTGTACTTGCTCATTGTCGGTCTTTGGATGCTAAAGATTGATCGCGGTTCTAAGTTGAATGCCCTTCTCAATGAACAGTAGCGGAAGTTGATTGTTAAAATGCGTGTCCGAAACTGACATGGACTGACGGCCACCACCAGGGATGAAAATTGCCAAAGGGGTCAGAACCAGGCTATTTTCTTATAAAAAGGGGTGAGGTCAGATCTAAGCAGTCCGAGGAGGATAGCCCAAAAGGCGCACTGGGTCTGCTTGCTCCGCAGTGGGGAGCAAGCAGACCGGCGTGAGCCCCGTGCCGTACGTTTTGGTACGTGAAGGAGCATTTTTGGCGACGACGAAGGAATGCGCCGGGGAGTTCTGGCCCCTTTCCGGACAACCTCTTCAAGACAAAAGAACTCCAAACGGGGGGATAGAGGTGTGGAACAGGCAGCAATGTCGTCGGTTTGGCAGGGCGGGTGTCTTAGGCTGGAGCATATCGGTTATCGCAGTTGTGGCTGTTGCAGGTTGTGGGGTGGCTGGAACAGGAACGTCAAAAAACAGCCTCCGGTCAACTGCAAATTTTGGAGGTAATACTGTTTATTCAAACGGAGTGGGGCCAGGCAAGAAAACGCCGGTTCCAGTGATAAATAAGACACGAAAGACAGGACCCCAACCAGCAAACCCAGTGGGCATTGTACTGCGAGACCCTCAGTGGCCTGCGGATCCTAAAAATTATGAAGTCTCAAAGAAAGCGGTTGCAAATTTTGGGGTTAAAGTACCAATTTTAGAATATCATGAAGACACCTATGTGCCAGGAGACTTGGCGACATTGCGCCCAGGTCAACTCAAAGAGGAGCTTCGGTGGCTGGTGGCTCACAAATTTCATACGATTAACATGGGGCAACTTTACGCGGCGTTTTATTATGGCTATGTGTTGCCTTCCAGACCAGTATTGCTGACGTTTGACGACGGGTACGAGAGTGTTTATTTAAAAGTTTTTCCTCTCTTAAAAAAATATCATTTGCAGGCCACTTTGTTTATTATCAGTGGCTACACGCATCGACTGCCCAATCGCAAAAAAGAATTTCCTGACCTGACCGTCTCAGAGTTGCAATCCCTACAGGCCAGTGGATGGGCAGATGTGGAAGACCACACGGTCACCCATCAGGATCTGTCAACTTTGACACCGAGCCAAGACCGACAGGAAATTCTCGGTTCCAGCCAATCATTGTCTGGGTGGGTCCATCATCCCATGATTGCGTTTTGCTACCCAGATGGGGGATATAATGCTCAGGTATTGTCCTTATTAAAATCTCAAGGATTTTTGCTGGGGACCACGGAGCACCAGGGCTATGCTCAGTTGTCTCAGGGTGCTTTAACCTTGGACCGCATTGCGGTTCTCGTGGATACGACGCAGCAGCAGTTCGTGAGTCGGTTAAGTCCGTCTTTGCAATAACATGAGGTTTGATTGGGTGCGCGTCGTTTCTATTTGATCATAGACCCTCATGCCGCTGATAGCGGCACCAGCAAGGAATGTCAATCCACGTACCTGTATTTACTGGATAGACCCTCAGCGAGTTATTTGCGTCGTGTGTCGCCTGCGCAGAGACGAACTGATGGCGGCCAAGACCATCATGATGATGGAACCATAAAATGCATTGTGAATGCCCGTGTCAAAACTGTGCGTGAGGTGAGGGGTCAACTTGGTGGTGCCCACGAAGATGGCGTACACGAATCGCTGTGGAATACTCTGGGCGGCAATGAACATCGCTACAGCAAAGGACATGACCATACCAATGTTGGCGAAGGTGCGTAACATTCCTGATACGATGCCATAGACGCCAGAAGGTGCTACCTTCATTACGGCGGCGTTGTTGGCAGGAAAGAACAGTCCGCTTCCAACGCCATTGATGAGGCTGCCAACGGTCACCCACCACAGCGCTGTGCTTGTTCCCAGTTGGGCGTAGAGGAGAATCGCCATCATCTGTGCCACCAATCCTCCTGTTGCTGGAACTATAGCACCCATTCGGTCGGTCAGTCGTCCGGACAAGGGTCCCATGGCGCTCCCTACAAGGTATCCGGGAACCAATAGTAAGGAGGCCTGCAATGGCGATAACCCACGTACCCCTTGTAAGTACATCATCAGCAAAAATAGTACTGCAAAGTTCCCTAGAGACTGAAAAAAAGAAGCGAGGAGGGAAAAACTGAGAGATGAAATTCGAAAGATTGAGAAGTCCAAGGCAGGACTTGCTTGTGTTCTTTCAATCCAAATAAAGCCAATCAATGCTGTGATACCGAGGATAAAAATCCACCAAGTGAGAAAGTTGGAGTTTTCCGAGGACAAACGGGTCAATGTCAGTAAGACGCCAAACAGCCCAACTCCAAGTAAAATCATGCCAAAGGAGTCCAGGTTTTGACGAATTTTCGTTCCACGATCCCGTAAAATCCGCACACCGAGTGCAAAAGCAAAGCCTCCCACCGG
Organism: Bacillota bacterium; assembly: GCA_027336365.1. Taxonomy (GTDB): domain Bacteria; phylum Bacillota; class Bacilli; order Alicyclobacillales; family Alicyclobacillaceae; genus QXHL01. Next base: position 8,235 of record DAHWFY010000039.1, read on the forward strand.
CACATTGATAAAGAAGATCCATCGCCATGACCAATAGGTGGTGATGAATCCGCCTAACAGAATGCCGATGATGGCTCCCAGATTCCAGCCAATGCTGTTGTATCCGTAGGCTCTTCCTCTCAGTTGGGGTGGAAAGGTGTCGGCAATGACGGCGCCGCTGTTGGCGCTCACGAAGGCGCCACCCACGCCTTGGACAATGCGGAAGAGAATCATCTCTGCTGAGTTTGCGGCAAGTCCACAGAACAACGATCCGAGGATGAAGATGAGGAAGCCCAATTGGTAAATACGGACTCTACCAAACATGTCGCCAATGCGACCGACTTGGGTTGACAATAAAGTGATAACCAACAGATAAGATAAAATAACCCAACTGGCCTCGGAAAGAGGAGCGTGAATGTCAGCCATCATGGTGGGGAGTGCCAAGACCACAATGGTGGTGTCCACAGCCGTGATGAGCACTCCAATAAAAATTACTGTAAGAGAAAGGCGTTGGTAGCGCGACATTGCAACTTCGGTCATGGTGGAGCCCACTTCCTTTATTTTTTATAACAAGGAAGAAAATCAACTAGCCATGGTTGGGGTCCTCCGAGGTTTCCCATGGGGAATAGACCAAAGGTGTCTGAACATCTTGTTGAACGGCGAATTGGGCATCATACAATTCTCGGTACAAGGAACACTGGCTGAGTAACTCGTGGTGAGTCCCTTCTGCCACTAGGACTCCTTGGTTCATCACGACAATCTTGTCAGCAGCCAAGATGGTGGAGAGACGATGAGCAATCACCACCGCTGTTCGATTTCGCAACATATCCAACAGGGCCACTTGAATTTTTCGTTCCACCAAGGTATCCAAGGCGCTTGTTGCTTCGTCCAGTAAAACAATCCGCGGTGATTTTAAGAGGACCCGGGCAATGGCCAGGCGTTGTCGTTCCCCTCCAGACAGGCGGTATCCGCGTTCTCCCACAACTGTATCATAACCGTAAGGCAGGGCAGCAAGGGTGTCGTGAATTTGGGCGCTGGTACATGCTGCCACCATGTCTGTCAGTGTGGCATGAGGGTTGGCGAAGGCCAGGTTGTTGCGGACGGTATCGTGAAAGAAGAACGGGTCCTGTGGGACCATACCCATGTGTTGCCGGAGAGAAACCAGGGTGAGGTCGCGCAGATTGTGACCATCCAACTCAATGCAGCCCTGTTGTGGATCTGCAAAACGCAAGATGAGATGAATGAGGCTGGTTTTTCCTGCCCCGCTTGGACCCACCAGTGCGGTCAATTGACCGGCTGTAAGGGTCAAGTCAATGCCACGCAACACCCAAGGTGGGTTGGGGCTTTTCTCGGTCTGAGCAGTGGGAGGAGAAAAAGACCGTTCCTTTGGATAGGCAAAGTTGACCCCTTTGAATTGTATCCGTCCGAACAATCCATGTTCCGGAAGGGATTGATGTCCATCTTCCACCATAGGGGAGACGTCCAGTAAGGCAAAAATCCGTCTGAACAAGGCGATGGAGGCCAGAATACCGACGTGAATTTGCGCCAGTTGACTCAGCGGTCCGTACAATCGACTGAGCAGGGCCGTGAAAGCCACAATTGTGCCGAGAGACAACTGATGGTGAATGGCCAGCCATCCTCCGTAAGCCCACAGCAGCGCTGGCCCAATAGAAGAGAACATGCCCAACCACATGAACAGCCAGCGTCCGGTGAGAGTTTGTTGCACTTGCAGTGTGCGCAGTTCCTGGTTAACCTGCTGAAAGTGTTCTGTGCTACGAACTTCTAACCCAAAAATGCGGATGAGGAGCGCACCGCTGACGCCAAATTGTTCACTCAGTTGGACGGTTAAAGAAGAGAGACGTTCTTGAATTTTTGCTTGAAGGCCTTGGCGTCGCCGCCCCACTTTTTGTGTGGGGAGAACAAAACCCGGTACCACCAACAGGGACAATAATGCCATTTTCCAGTTCATTGTAAACATTAAGGCCAAGGTTGTAGCAATGATGAAGAGGTTACTCAACAGTCCCAACAAGGTGGTGGTAATGGCACTCTGAATGGCCGTCACGTCATTCATCACTCGTGAAATCAGGTCCCCGGACGAATGGGTGGTGAAAAAATAGAGAGTTTGTTTTTGAATGTGTTCGAAAAGTTTCAAACGGTAGTCCGCCATCACGTCTTGGGCAATGGCATTGCTTAGCCAAGCCTGAACGACTCCTAAGAGTCCAGTCAAAATCGCCACGAGGACAAGGATGGTGGCATATAAGAACAATATGTGTAAATTTCCAGCTAGAATTCCTCGATTGATCATCTGTTGAGACAACCAGGCTGGCAAAGATCCCCCCATGGCGGTCAGAATCAACACCGTGGAGATGATGCTAGCCTTTCGCCAATAGGGCACAAAGGCGAGCAGGGCACGGTGCACAATTTTCCCATCAAAACGTTCCTGTTGAGCCAATTCTCGCAGTTGCCAGGGGTGTTTTCCGCCACTAAAACCCCCACTGCCCATGCCATACCCACTGCCCCACATCATACCCACGGTTTCCCCACCCTTCTGGGCGCCGTATTTAAATGGGTTGAACATCATGTTATGTTATAATATAATATAACATAATTCTTTGTGGGAAGATAATTCTTTGTTGGGAAGGGAAATTCACAGCGGGGAGTGAAAACATGGTGGAGCAGGGGGAGCCTTGGAACGAGCTGGAACAATTGTTTGTCTACTTGCAAACGGTCAATCGCTACATTCGTTCTGGGGTTCTGGAAGGATCTCCGCGCATTACCCGCACCCAGTGGTTAGTGTTGCGCCAATTGGAACGTCTGACGCGAGGCACGGTGGGGCAGTTGGCAGAACGACTGGGTTTTCAGCCTAGTGCAATGTCCCAGATTTTAGATAGACTACAAAAAATGAATTGGGTTGTACGATCCGTCGATCCCAAAGATGGTCGCAGTCGGCTCATTAGCTTGACCGAGGAAGGAATGGCGACGATTCGTGCTGTAAAAAACACACAGGTTCAACGCCTGGCGAAACCATTTTCCAGCTTGAGTCTTGCAAATCAGCAGGGATTGCTGCAACTGCTGGCAGAGTTGGTTGCAAATGTGCAGAAGGATCTGAGGCAAAATTCAGGTTCAGAGTCGGAGGAAACATAAAGAGGTTATCCGAAACTGACACGGCCTGACGGATGACCGGACTCCTTTCCGGACACGTCCAATGTATTATCAGACGAAAGAGAGGACTCATTGAATTCAACTCGGATTCAGGCATAGTTCCAAGGATTCTGTCACAGGCTACACACAGAGTGAGAAAGGAAGATCTGTGTGAATCTGCTTGGTTGGCTGCACACCATGTTTACAATTGATGACTCCGTCTTAGATTCTCAGTTTTCGTTGTTGGACGATACGGTCGGGCCCAAGACGGCCAGTGCCTCCACAGGTACCGACAATTCCTCTGCAGGTATCGACAATTCCCCTGGAATGGGCACCCATTCCGATGTAGGGGATTCTCAGTCCTCTGGTGAAGAGCTCGCAACTGGTAAGACCGGGGAATCCAAGGGTCAGCAGGGTGTGGGTAACAAGGACCAGACCCGAGATCAAGGAAACGCGTTGGATGCAGGCAAGGAAATGACCGTTCGTCCCATTCCTTTACACGAATATGTTCGACAGTCGGAGGCCCAGCAGTCATCCAAGGAAAGCAACACGTCTCCACCTGAGGACCCAGTTCCGGCAGACTTGAAAGACGTCCGCCGCCGCTTGGAACAGGCATTCCATCTACCCCAGAATAAAGACATCGTGTTGCGTGAATTCCACCTGGGCAGTGAGGACCATCAGAGTGGCTTGATTGCCTTTGTCGATGGTATGGTGGACAAGACACTCATCAATAACCATATTTTACAACCTTTGATGCTACTAGCCCATATGACAGATATTCACGTCAGTGACAGCATGGAAACGGTCCTTGAAGTCCTGTTGCCAGGAAACCAGGTTACGGAAACGAATCGCTGGCCAGAGGTGTTGCCAGGAATTCTGTCTGGGTCCACGGCTGTCTTTATCGACAGTGGCAGAGCCTGTTTGATTGTAGAAAGCAAGGGGTGGGAACATCGCACCGTGGGTCTTTCTCAGACGGAAAACGTGGTTAAAGGGCCTCACAACGCCTTCACCGAGAGCTTTCGCAGCAACACGGGCTTGGTGCGGGCCCAGTTACGGTCCGCCGACTTAATCACGGAGATCTTCACCGTGGGGAAAATGGCTGGGACAGACGTGGCGGTGATGTACATTCACGGATTGACCAATAAACGTCTAGTGGATGAGGTGAAACGGCGAGTTCAGCAAGTGGAGGTGGATTATCTGGCTGACGCCGGTGTGATGGAGCAGTTTCTTGAGGATAATCCACGGGTGTGGATACCTCAGACCCTATCCACTGAACGTCCGGATCGGGTAGCACACATGCTGGCGGAGGGATATGTGGCCATTTTTGTCGGCAACAGCCCTTATGTCTTAACCGTTCCGGTAGTCTTGTGGACCCTTGTTCATACGCCTGAGGATGCGTATCTACGTTTCCCCTTTGGGAGTTTTTTACGCATCTTGCGCTGGTCCGCCATGATGGTAGCTCTGCTTCTGCCCGGATTGTACGTGGCCATCACTAATTACCACCCAGAAATGATTCCGACTGACCTGTTGCTGGCCATTGCTGGCAGTCGGGAGCAGGTACCTTTTCCGGCCATTGTAGAAATACTGTTGATGGAGTTTGCCATTGAGTTAATTCGTGAGGCAGGAATTCGCATTCCTTCCATAATTGGACCAACTATAGGAATTGTAGGTGCTTTGATTATTGGACAGGCTGCAGTTCAGGCGGGGGTTGTCAGTCCGTTGCTGGTGATTGTAATTGCTGTCACAGCATTGGCTTCCTTTTCTATTCCCAATTATAATTTGGCTTTTGGCATTCGCATCATGCGATTTGTTTTTTTATTTGTTGCGGCAGCTTTTGGTTTTTATGGATTGACCTTGTTGTTTATGGCCATGTTGGCCAAATTGTCTGTTCAAAAATCATTTGGCGTTCCTCTGTTTGCTCCTGTTGCTCCAAGCATGGACACTGCTCCGGACGTGCTGGTTCGTGGGCCTGCCTACGCGATGAATGAACGGCCGGGATTTTTGCAAGTACAGCAGGTGTGGCGACAGCGACCCAACACCCGGCCTTGGAGTTCGAACACCAATAAGACAGCCAAACACAAACTGGCGCAAGGGGGGGCAGAGGGTGAGCGACCCACAAAGTAAGGCTAAAATCGGGAGTAAAGAATTAACAGCCATCATGGTGATGATGACCACAACACATGTTTTTTTAAATTACGCCAACGAGGTAACCCGTCAGGCGGCAGAGGCGGCCTGGATGGAACCATTACTGGCCGGCGCATTGAGTCTGCTGTTGTTTTTGTTGGCGGAAGGGTTGCTGCGTCGCTACCTGCCCGGCCAGGATATCTTAGAAGCTGGAACTGCGGCATTTGGACAGGTGGGCGGTGTTTTGGTTGCTTTGGTGTTTGCGGCTTACTTTGTTTACGTGACAGGGATGATTATGCGGGAGTTTGAGGAGACGGTGGTTACGACCGTGCTGCCCACTACCCCAATTGTGGTGGTAGGGGTGGTGTTTGTGATTACCGTGTGGTACTTGGCTTACAACGGTTTGGAGGCGATTGCACGTTTGTCCTACCTGGGACTATCCCTGTTGATTGGCGGTGTCTTGGTACTCAGTTTGTTTACTGTCAATTGGTGGCACCCCACTTTGTTGTTTCCTTTATGGGGTAACGGGCTAAGAGCGGTGATCAGTGGAATATTACCCGCCTCATCTGCCTTCGTCAATGTTCTGATACTGGTTGCTATTTATCCGTACGTCCACAATCCCACTTCCTTGCGCCGGGTGGGGGTGAACAGCATGCTAATCGGTACTCTTTTGCTGTGTATTTTTTTGCTGGCTTACGAAATGGTGTTTTCTATTCATCAAGCACAGGAATTGACCAACCCTTTGTACGGTCTGGCCCGTCAAATTCGATTGGGGCGTTTTCTACAAAGATTTGAAAGCGTATTTATTTTCATGTGGGTCATGGCAGCGGTTCTAAAAATGTCCATGACTTTGTGGACGTCCTCTTTTCTATTGGCGAAAGCGTTCGGGTGGCCTCTCTTACGACCGATATTACCTGCCATGGCCATGATCAGTTGGTCCGTGAGCCTGTTGCCGTCAGACTTGGCTTCCGTCTTAAACGTAAGCGACCGCATTCGCTCCAACTGGAGTTGGGTTGTGATTTTTGCTCTGCCCCTGTTGGTATTGTCCGTTGCAGCTTGGCGTAGCGTACATAAGAAGGGAGACGGTGAGAGCGGACGGAGGCAACAAGGGGGAGGACAGAAGGCAAACGCGCGCCAATCCCGACGGAAAGGAGGAATACAGGGTGCTTAATTTTGGACTTGCTTTGTTAGGGCCTATCTACATTTTCCTGTATTCCGTCCAGTTTGTTCGCTGGTTGCATCGCCAGGGATATGCGGGTGGCTCTGTGGCTGCTGCTGTCGTGTCGTTGTTGAGCTTGGGCATGACCGGTTTGGTTCTGTGGCGCATGTTTGTGGTTTGACATAGATTACCCGCTCTAGGGAAGGTATGATAAATTAGACACGCACTGTCCTGTCACAGCGGTTGCGGCAAGGGATGAAAGGGCGGATGACCGTGGAACCAAGGGATACAATGGGCGCGGAAATGAAAAAGGTTGTGATTTACACGGATGGGGCCTGTTCCGGGAATCCTGGGCCTGGGGGGTGGGCAGCGATTTTAGAGTATGAAGGAAATGTAAAGGAAATATCTGGTGGAGAAAAAAAGACCACCAATCAACGCATGGAGATTCGTGCGGCCTACGAGGCTCTCCATGCCTTGAAACACCCGTGTGAGGTGACGTTGTACAGCGATTCCGCCTATGTCATCAACTGTTTTCGTCAGAAGTGGTACGTCAACTGGCAAAGAAACGGGTGGCGAAACAGCAAGGGAGATCCGGTACAAAACCAGGACTTGTGGGAGTTGCTGTTACAAGAGACACAGAGGCACCGGGTGCAGTTTACTAAGGTCAAGGGTCACGCCGGAATTGCACGCAACGAGCGGTGTGACCAGTTAGCACGAAAGGCCATACCACAATGAGCCCGGTTGACGGGGGTCTTGGGGCTGATTTTGAGTTGTCCTTATTCACTTTGATGAAATTGTCCCAGAAAGTTGGATTGGATGCTGCCGGAGCTACTCCTGCGGAACCCTTTCCAGAGCTGGTTTCGCTGTTACAGGACTACGACAAAAGGGGACGAACCGGGTTTGAGGCGGCGAACATCGAGGACCGTATTCAACCCAAGAGGTGGTGGGCACCAGCCCAATCGCTGATTGCTGTGGCCTTGGCTTACCTGACTCCTCAGGGACAAGTGACCGCCCACAGCCACCCGCCAGGACGAGGTCCTCGCGGGCAGGTCAGTGTGTATGCCTATGGTCAAGATTACCATCGGGTTTTGCACCAACGCATGGAACAATTGGCCTTAGCCATCCAGGACCACTTGGGTCGGCAGGTGCAGTACCGGATTGCCGTGGACACCTCTCCCTTGGTGGATCGGCGAGTGGCTGAGCGGGCTGGATTGGGTTGGGTAGGAAAAAACTGCATGCTGTTCACTTCGGAGCATGGTTCTTTTGTATTTCTCGGAACTCTGTTGACCGACGTGGTGGTGGAGTCCGCCAACACTACCGTGCCCGCTCCTTGTGGGACCTGCACTCGTTGTATCGACGCGTGTCCCACAGGCGCTCTGTTGGCACCAGGTGTGATAGATGCCACCAAGTGTTTGTCTTTCAGCACCCAAATGAAAGGGAGCATTCCTAAGGATTATCGGGTGGCGATGGGCAAGCGAGTCTGGGGTTGCGACACCTGCCAGTGGGCGTGTCCTGAAAACCGCAAAGTGTGCTCATCCAACCATGGGGAGTTTAATCCCACGAGTGAATTGGCCTATCCTCAATTGCTGGAGATTTTGCGTTGGAGTAATCGAGAGTTTGCTCGTCGCTTAGGAGGTACGGCCGCAGCTTGGCGAGGTTTGCATACTTGGCAGCGGAACGCTCTGATTGCTCTGGGCAACACTCGAAACCCGCAATCCGTTCCTGACGTGATACCCTACTTGAGTCACTCCCGTGGAGAATTGAGGGCCAGTGCCGCTTGGGCGTTGGAACGGATTGGCGGTGAGCAAGCCAGGCAGGCGGTACATGAACGGTGGCAAGTGGAGTCAGAGGAGTGGGTCAAAGAAGAAATGTTATGGGCCGTCGCGAGGTACAACTCTTGCACCGAGGAGGCGGACCTGTTACGGCCCTGAGCAAATCTTTGCACAGGGTGTTCAAGTCTGTTTGAATCACCATGCTAGTGGCGAATTTGTCCAGCCAATGCCTGTAAGAATGATTTGCGTCGATCCGACTCTCGCGCAAACTCCCGCAACTCGTCTAGTTGGCTAGGGTCTTTCCACATTCGGTAACGGGTGTGGGCTGCACGCCAAGCCCGGTAGGGAAAGGTCAGTAGGGCCTGCACCCAAATGTATTCCGGCGTGGTGAAGGACCGTATTTCGTTGTATTGTGAAAATCCCACATAGGCCACGGACTCATTCCAGTTTTGTCGCTGCAAACTGCGGCGCAGCAGGTGTGACACATCCAGCACTCGAGGGGCGAAGGTGGCCAAGTCAAAATCCAGGGCGTATACATGAGTTTCGTCACGAAAAATAAAGTTTTCGGGAATCACATCCAGGTGACATACTCCGCATTTTTCTTCGTCTGCAGTGAGAAAACCTCGGCACTCTTCAGCGTCTCCCAGGCGAACACTGCGGTCTGTGTCTTCCCTCAGAGATACAGCCAAGTACCTTAACAAATAGTCGAACTCGTCTGGCTGTGCAGTCGCCTCGGCTCGCAGCAGTAAGGTGTGCAGGTCTTGACTGCGACGGCGGAGCATTCCCAAGAGATCAAATTCACTCGGGGGGTTGTATCCTTGAGCCTCAAAACCGCGGGATAACTCGTGAAACTCAGCCAACGTTTGCGCGGTAAGCCTCACTTCCCGAGAGGAGGCAAGGTTCAGCGGTCGACCTGGTATCCACCGAGTGGCGTAAAATACCTGGTTGTTCCGGGACAGGCTGGATTTATTCCGTTTTGTAGGCTGAAATGGGGCAAAGCGTGTGAATCCCTGATTCTCCACATACGTTAACAATTGATGCAGAAATTCTACGCGTGCCGCAGACAGGTGTGTTTTTTTTAAGACGTAGCTGCCTTTTTGCGTCATCACCCGCACGGACCCTCCCAGATCCATGGCTTTGGATACGCTCCAGCCGTATGCCGCAGGCAGCGTCGGTGGGATGCCGTTCATGCGTAACACTGCTTGCCAGGAGCGGGTAGCACCCATTGGAGTAGCCGTTTGATTGGATGTCGGGTCTAGCCCAGCCCGGTTGGTGGCTAGTGACGAGTTTTGATGTACCGAAGCGACATTGGTAACCCCTGCACCAAGTCCGGTTTCCTTCGCCAACACTCCTGTCGATGGTTGAGATGAGTTGGTATTTGAGACAGGAGAACCAAGCGTGTTTGCATTCTCCATTCGTCTGCCACCAGGTTTGGTATGGATGGCGGCATCGTCTTCACCCTGCTGGGGAGTTCTGTTCACCATACTTTCCTGTCGCAGGTTAGGGGAGGAGGCATGGGTTTGTTGTCCGGTTGAAGGGCCAGGTTTCTCGGCGGTCATTGTCGAACTGTGTGCATGGGGAGCTTCACCTGGCTGTTTCTGTTGAGACGAATTGTGAGTCATCTGGGCACCCTGCCAGGCGATTTGTAAAAAATATGGTGGTTTCGTGAATTCTTTGAGTAATTCCTGTACCCACTCGGGGGATTTCCCTGCTCTGCGCAACACCTCGCTTCCCTCCTCCCTGTGCGGCTTCACATCAGCCTATGAAAAAAGGGAGCGAAGGGTATGGGCAGATGACCTGTAATTTAGGAACGATGTTGACCTGAGACGAACAAACCCAGCTTGTGCCAGGTGGCACTTAGGACCGATGACCAAGGGTATCCCATACTTGCAACTTGGTTTTAACCCTTTCAATCACATGGTCTGTGAACTCTCGCGTACTGGTGGACCCTCCTAGGTCGGTGGTGCGGACTCCTGCAACCACTGCCTCCAGGGTGGCTTCATAAATGGCACGCGAGGCCAGTTGCAGACCCGGTTCATGACTGTGGGACAACAAAGCTGCGCCAGCTAAAATCATGGCCATCGGGTTAGCTACATTTTTTCCAAATAGACCCGGTGCCGTACCGTGGGGAGCTTCTGCCATCACCACCCGGGGACGAAAGTCCTCATCCAGGGACAATAGAATGGATTCGGATCCGGCAATGGAACCAAACATTTGTAGTACCAAGTCCGACAGACAGTCTCCGTCCCGGTTTAGGGCGGGAATGACCAAGGCTTCGCCTGCCTTTACCAGCAGTAGCGCATAGGTGGCATCAATCAACTGAGGTTCATAGGGCACTTCAGGATATCGTCGCGCAGCAGCATCCATTTCTTCCTTAAACATGCCCTCATACACAGGGCTGACGGTAAATTTAGGTCCCCCAAAGACCCTGGCGTTCAGTCGCTTTGCCTGTAAAAAGGCATATTCTGCCACGCCATGGCAAATCCTGCGAGAGATTTTTTCCGTCCGAAAAGCCACCTCGTCAGTGCCGTCTGGCACTCGCCACTCCTTGGCGCCATCGGCGTCATCCACAGCCATACGAACCACGGAAATAGGAGAGAACACACCCACTGGCGGCGCGATGCCCGGGATGCGTCGACCCGTTCGGACAATCACGGTACCCTCGATTTCTTTGCGCAAGATGGCATTCGGACTGCCTACATCTTCGCTGTCCTCGGGAGTGATGGTGGCGGCCTTGAGACCAAAACGGAATTCTCGCATGGCTTGGGCGGCCTGCAGAATGACCTCGTTGTCGGTCTTTCGTCGATTGTTTAGGCTTAAGTCAAAGCGCAGTAGGTTCACCGGGAAACCGATAACTTGCGGACTGAGTACTCGCAGAGCCTCTTCCAGCAACTCCTGACCTGTCTGGTCACCTTCCATAACGACGATGGTTGTTTGTTGAGTCATCAATAATCCCCTCTCTTGCGGTGCTACTTGTCTAATGGGTGATGAGTTGCATGATGTGTTTTGCGGAACCCAACAGCAGAGGCAGACAAGCCTCCATTTTTTTGCTTGAGAAACGGGAAAACGGGCCTGAGATGGACAGAGCAGCAATCACTCCAGCGCGGCCAAAGACCGGAACGGCTAATGCGGCGGCCGCAGGGTCTCGTTCCTGAATACTGGTAGCATAACCTTGCACGCGAATTTGCTCCAGTTCTGTGCGTAAGGTAGCCAGGTTGACCGTCAAAGGCGGTTCTGCCTGTCGCAGAACTTCCTCGGTCGTAGAAGGCTCGGAAAACGCCAACAGAACTTTTCCAGATGCTCCGACACACAGAGGATATGTCTTACCGACAATGGCCACGTTGCGAATGGATTCG
>DAHWFY010000003.1 GCA_027336365.1 Bacillota bacterium
ATTCTTTTCGGCAAGCTGTGGGCCGTGAAAACCACTGTGACCTGTTGGAAATTAGGGAATTCTGCGAGCGTCTGCTGAATACGTCGCTCCATAGTGTCCAAGAACTCCTGTTGCATATGCCAATTATCCACATGCAACCATTCACATCCCTTTACAGTCTCGGCTGTGCGCTGATAATCCCCCACACTCATCGTGGAATAATGGGGTGCGAGGACCAAGGTTACGGCGCGTCGGATTCCTTCCTGCACCATGACAGCAGCGCTGTCGGTGATGAACGGAATGGTGTGTTTCATGCCTAAATATACCCGGTATGTGTGAGAATGCAACGCATCCAAGGCCTTCTGCAACCCATCGGACTGAGCCTGTGTAATCCTGTTGAGGGGTGAGACTCCGCCGATTGCCTGGTAACGGTGCACCAGTTGTTGTAACAAGTGGGGGTCAGGTGGACGACCATGGCGAATGTGCGTATAGAATGTGCTCACCTCGTTGAGGTTACGGGGTGTTCCATAGGCCATCAACAAAACCCCGGTCAAACTTGACGTCACATGGAATTTCCCCTTTCCGCAAGGCACTGGTGGCTGTACTCATGAACGTGATCAGTCAGACGACGCAGGGTTTCAACACTGACGGGAGGGTGGTGGTGGACAACCCCATGACCCAGGTTAAAGATGAATCCCGGCTGTTGAACACCGTGCGCTACAATGTTTTCCGCCCGGCTAGCCATAACTGACCAAGGGGCTAACAGCATGGCCGGATCCAGGTTTCCTTGTATGGCGTGATTCGGTCCGATACGGCGACGTGCCTCTGGGAGAGGTGTGCGCCAATCGATACCAATGACGGTTGCGCCGGTTTCGGCAAATGCAGGGAGAAGGTCTCCCGTATTAACACCGAAGTAAATGATGGGTACGCCCGTGTCGTGCAATTCGTGGAACATTTGTTGCATGCTGGGCAGAACGTAGTTTCGAAAGTCTTCTGGGGACAAGCTCCCCACCCAACTGTCGAATATCTGTACTGCTGCTGCACCAGCTTGAATCTGTGCTCGTAAGTAGTGGCCTATGGTGGTTCCCAATTTATTCATCAGGGTTTCCCACAAATCGGGCCGATTCCACATCATTTGCTTGGTGTGCAGGTAATTTCGGGAGGCCTGCCCCTCTATGAGGTAACTGGCTAAGGTATATGGGCCGCCAGCGAAGCCAATCAGCGGAACTGTTAGAGAGCGTTTCAGTTCCCGTACACTGTCTAGAACGTAGGGAAGACTATCCTCGGGATCGAAACCGTGCAAAGCCTGCACAGCTAGATCGGAGCGCAAGGGATGAGCAATCAATGGTCCTACGTTTTCCTGTATGTCAAATTCAACTCCCATTGCGCCCAGAGGGACCATGATGTCGGAAAAGAGAATGGCCGCATCCACATCCAGTTGCATCACCGGCAATTGGCTGACTTGCACACACAATTCAGGCGTGCGGCAGATATCCAAGAGAGAGTATTGCTCCCGGATTTTCCGGTATTCCGGCTGATATCGACCAGCTTGGCGCATGTACCACACGGGTGCCGCGTCGACGGGTTCACGTCGACAGGCCGCCAAGAAGCGTGAGTACTGGCCTGCAAAGGAGAAACTCAAATTTGTCATCAATAAACTCCTTTATACGGCAATTTGTCTCCTCACGAACATTGCAGCAACTGGTGTTGGCCCTTAGGCCATGGGGCCGACTTCCCCCTGATTGACTGTTCTTCGATAGGATGTCCTCTTCAAGTTATACCTGCCCACTGAGCAGGTTGCAACTCATCACTTTGTTGGAGGATTAAAGAGGCGGGAAAATTTCATGACGCAAAATTGTCACAGATGAGTTTGGGACGTTATAATAACATCAGTGATTCAATAGTCAATGCATTATGGTTTTTATTGGCGGATGGGAGGAAAAAATTATGAGTCTAGAATTAGACTTTTACCAAATGATGGTTCAACCTATGCGGGACGAATTGACGCAGATTGGGTTTCGTGAACTTCGCAGTTCTGAGTCTGTGGACGAGGCTCTACAGGAGAAAAATGGCACTGCCCTTGTGGTGGTGAACTCCGTTTGCGGTTGTGCTGGAGGTATCGCTCGACCTGCGGTGGCCATGGCTCTGCAGCATCTATACAAACCCCAGCGTTTGCTCACCGTTTTCGCAGGGCAAGATAAAGAGGCAACTGCCCGAGCTAGAGAGTATTTTGTTGCCATGCCTCCCTCGTCTCCATCTATATTTCTTTTTAAAGATGGGTTACTGGTGGACCAATTGCACCGAAGTGACATTGAGGGTGCCGATGTGGAAGACGTCGCCACCAGGCTGAGGTCCATGTTTGATAAGTACTGCGCTTAATAGGGGTTGTCCGGAAAGGAGCCAGAATTCTTCAGCACATTCCTTCGTTGTCGCCCAAAATGCCCCTTCATGGAATGTGAATTCATGCGGCTGTATTTACTGTTTAGCTTCGAGACATGTGTGAGCACCGGAATCCTTGGTTCCGGTGTTTATTTTTGCAAATCACGGTGAAGACGTTCGAAGTTGAGCAGTATGTTAAAATGATGAAGGGAAACAGCGGGGAGGGCCAGAGATGCCGAAAACCCACGGATTGGAACAATACTTGCAGGCAATTTACGTTTTAGGTGGGGAAGGGGAGTTGGTACTACCCTCCGTTTTAGCTGATTACTTGGATGTTGCCCGTCCAACGGTGACTCAAACTGTCGCACGATTGACCCATGCGGGTTTGGTATCCACCGCTGAAGGCAAGGGGCTCATCCTCACAGAACTGGGAATGCGCAGGGCTGAGATTCTTGTCCGTCGCCATCGACTGGTGGAGCGTTGGCTCACGGACGACTTGGGGCTAGACTGGGCATCGGCTCACTTAGAAGCGGGCCGTTTGGAACATGCCATCTCTCCCTTGGTAGAACAGCGTTTAGTGGAGCACTTGGGCTATCCCACCACCTGTCCTCATGGTAATGTAATCCCCGGTTCGGGGGCGGATCAACAGGTTGGATTGCACTTGTCTTCAATTGTTCCACCTGCCCGCGTGCAAGTCATGAGAATCGCCGAAACTGCAGAAGAGGATCTGGACTTGTTACGGTTTTTACATCAAACCGGTTTTGTTCCCGGGGCTGTTCTGACCTTGCTGGACAAAAGCAGTCCTTACGAGGCGGGAATATCCGTCCAGGTGAATGACCATGTGTATGCCTTGGATGAGCACGTGGCGCAAAGGGTTATGGTATTGCTGATGTCTTCGGACTGAGCAGAGCCTTGTCAGAAATCGGGCGGCCGGTCTGCCTCTAATTCCTGCCTGTCTAAACACATAAATGAAGTCCACTCCGGTCACGTTAAAGTTTGTGACGTGAAGGAGTGTTGGTACAGTGAACAAATGGAAACCAATCGGCAGAACGATGTGCGCTGTTTGTTGCGGTGTGTTGGCGACATTCGCGCCGATGGCAGGAAATTCACTGGGACTTGGTAATTCAGCGCAATCGAGTTGGCAAATGATTGCCTGGGCGAGGGAGAACCGAGTGGTCGTGAACGCCAAGGCCGCCATTGTCATGGATGGCCACAGCAAGCAAGTGATCTACGGAAAAAATGTGGACCTGGCGCTGTATCCTGCGAGTACCACCAAGTTGATGACAGCCATCCTTCTGGTGACTCATTTGGACCCGAATCACCCGGTATATATTAGTCAAGCGGCCACTCGTCAAGCACGGGTACGCCTTGGACTGCCTGCAGGGACGGAAATCACAGCGGAAGACGCCCTCCATGCGGTGTTGATGAAAAGCGCCAATGACGTGGCTTATGCGGTAGCGGAAACGGTGGGCGGGTCTCAAGCAGGATTCGCCCGCATGATGAATTTAAAAGCTAGGCTTCTCGGCTGTACGCACACGCGCTTCGTGACCCCCAATGGGTTGCATGACGATGACCATCAGACCACGGCACGGGATATCGCGCTCATTCTGAATGAGGCCATTCGTTATCCCCGCATTGTGGCAGCTATGGGAACACAACAGTACACCATTGCAGGCCGAACGATTCGCAACGGAAATCGCATGATGTACATGCGTCAGACTGGGTTTGGCACCGTGATTGGCGGTAAGACCGGTTACACGTCAAAGGCCATGTACTGCCTTGCGTTGGCCGTAAAACAGAATACCAATGTGCGCATCTCCGTTGTTTTAGGGGCCCCCAGACGCAGCGCCATGTATCGAGAAACCTCCCGTTTGTTGGCCTATGCGCAAAGAGGTGCTCAAATTCAATTACGTTAACTGCACATGGTTTCTAATGTGAGTAGCAGGTTCAACAGCTCATCCCTACATGGGGACGAACCAACTGGGCATAGGGTAGCGTAGGCCCACCGGAGGTTAGAACGTAAGGCATGGGCCTTGGAGGGGTCCTGATGTCGGAGAAGTCTGTCACAGTGGCTTACGTGTTGTGGTTTTTCTTTGGGTACGTTGGGGTTCATCGAATGTATTGCGGGCATATGGCCACAGGACTGACAATGCTTGGCGGCGCATTGCTGGGGGGGCTTGACTTTTCACTGTGGGTGGGTCATCTCTCAGTACTGCTTGTGGGTATTTGGTGGTTGCTGGACCTGTTTCTCACTGCAGGGATGGTGGAACCGGAAACTGACTTGTAAACTCTATCAGTGCGTGTCTGGAAAGGGGTGCTGCCAGCCCGTGTGGGTTTTGGACAATCTCCAGAAAGGAGAATTTCAGTGATTAAAATCGGCAGTGTGATGCTGGAGCATCCCCTCATTTTGGCACCTATGGCCGGAGTTAGCAATCCCCCCTACCGGAGAATTGCCCGAAGCCTGGGGGCAGCCATGGTGTGTGCGGAAATGATCAGTGATAAGGGGCTTGTCTACGGCAACAACAGGAGTCGCGAGATGTTAACCGTGCTACCGGATGAACATCCGGTGAGTTTACAATTGGTAGGTCACGATCCCGAATCTATGGCTAACGCGGCGGAAATAGTGGCGCAAACCGAAGCAGATGTGATTGACATCAACATGGGATGCCCCGTGCCGAAGATATATAAAAACGGTTCCGGAGGTAGTTTGGCTACCGACATTCGGCAGGCAGCGGCGGTGGTGGCCGCCGTTGTGCGGCATGTGAACAAACCGGTCATGGTGAAGTTTCGTATGGGTTGGGATGACCAACATGTCAATGCGGTGGAATTAGCTAAGGCTCTGGAACAGGTAGGGGCGCAAGCGGTGACCGTGCATGGCAGGACAGTGAAGCAATTGTACTCTGGGCGCGCAGATTGGGAAATTATTCGTCGAGTGAAACAAGCGGTGTCCATTCCCGTCATTGGCAACGGAGATGTGCGGACAGGTGCAGACGCCGTGCGTATGTTGCAGGAGACGGGGTGTGATGGAATGATGATTGGTCGAGGAGCTTTAGGGAATCCATGGATATTTCAAGAAATACGCTACTATCTAGAACAGGGTGAAGAATTACAGCCTCCGCACGCATCGGAAAGAATTTCTATGGCACTGGCTCATTTGTCAGCTCTTATAGAGCAAAAAGGCGAATGGACGGGCGTGCGTGAAATGCGCAAGCATGTGGGTTGGTACACCAAGGGGCTGCCCGGATCGACAACCATTCGGGAAGAAGTGAACCAAGCGGAGACTGCAGCCGAGATGGCAGAGCATCTACACAAATTTTTGGAAAAATTGACCGGACAGGCTGTGGGGTGATTTCCGTGCCTGCCCGATTTGTCTCATTGTGCAATTTTACTGGATGACTTGCCTTTTCGTTTCTTGTCCTGCGCCCCACACAATCAGGAACCCCACCACCATGACAATGAAAAACAGCACAAACACTTGCGTGAAACCCAGGGCATGGGTGAGCATCCAACCAACTACCAGAGGTGCCAAAATAGAACCGGTGCGCCCAACTCCTGCCGCCCAGCCCATTCCGGATGCGCGGGCCTGGATGGGGAACTGTTCTACCGTAAACACATAAGTTCCGGGCCAAGCAGCCATGATAAAGTAATTCAAAAGTAGGCCAAAAACAATGAGCCACAAGGTGTTGGGTGCATAGCCGAATCCCAAAGCAGCCAGTGCGGTCAATGCCATGGCAGGTACAAGCGTGCGCTTGCGGCCCCATTTTTCCACCAGCCAGGCGGCCGTTAGATAGCCTGGAATCTGGGCAAGGTCCATGATAAGCACATATCCCAGACTATTGACCAACGAGTACCCCCGCATGGCCAACATGGATGGTAGCCACAATGCCATCCCATAAAAGACAAAATTCATGACAAACCACAAAAACCAAGTGACCGCAGAACTACGCGCAATACCCTTAGACCAAAGGGTGCGAAATGACTCTCCCATGGTGGCCCGTTGGGGTAGAATAGAAAATTGTGGGGATTCCGGAAGAGTACTTCGCAATACGAGTACATACAGAGCGGGCAGGGCGCCAATTAGAAAGACTATACGCCACCCTAATGCGGGGATAATTAGGCGAGAAATAAGAGCTGCCGCCAGAGAACCGAATGCATAAAACATTTCCAGAAGCACGACTCTTCGTCCCCGTACCGCATCGGGAGAAGATTCCAACACATATGTGGTGGCAACTGGAAGTTCTCCGCCTAATCCAAACCCGACCAAAAAGCGTAATACCAAAAAACTACCCACTCCCCAAGCAAAAGCCGTCAATCCTGTAGCGATGCTGTAAATCAGGAGAGTCCACATGAATATGTTTTTGCGGCCAAATCTGTCGGCCAATTGGCCTGCCAGAGCGGATCCGACTGCCATTCCAACAAAGCCGAGGCTACCGAGTAATCCAGAAATTCCTGGTTGCAGATGCCATTGTTTAGCTAAAGCCACTAACACAAAACCCAACAGCCCCACATCCATGGAGTCAAACAAGAGTCCTAACCCAGACACAGTGATGAGCCGGCTTGCCGATGGCGGACGAATCCTTACGGAATTTCTTACGAGGCTATCATTGATACTCATTGTTGTCACCTCCCTCACCACTCAACTGCCACATACCGACTTATGCGCTGGTGTGGGCGGGGGTGCCTGTCTGGTTTAGCGAGGCCAAAGAAGAGGGGAGAGGTAAGAAAGGAATAGACCTTCATGCCGCTGTTAGCGGCACCAGCACGAAAGGTAAATCCACGCAATTGTAATGACTAAATAGAGTTAGACGGGGGAACGCTTGTTTGGTATGCTGAAGGTAATACAACTTCTTTGCTCATGGAAGGAGAGGGTTTATTGGCTCAGGTTACTTTGGTCATGGGGCGTGCAAAATCCGGAAAGTCTACCTGGATTGCCAATGCGGTTGCAGAAGAGTTACGCCAAGCACCTTTGGGCAAAAAAATCTTTTGGCTGGTTCCAGGCGATGCTTCATATGAAACAGAGCGTCTGCTGCTGAGTCGGGCTGAGACCTCTTTGCGAGCAGAAGTCCTTACTTTGCGCCGCTTGGCTGCTCGGGCCAATGAGGAGCTACAGGTAATCCCGGGAATTGCCATAAACACAACGGGGCAGCGACTGTTATTGGGCAGTGTATTTGAACAAAAGGCAAATCAACTCCAGATTCTTCATCGTGCGCGCCCGAGTTTGTCTTTTTTGGATGCAATTTTACAAGTTTTTTCAGAAATGTCAGCTTACATGATAGACCCTCAGCAGTTATCTGCTGCTCTCTTTTCAGCAGCAACGGTTGTGGGGGAAATGGGTGTTCCTTCCGATGTTGTGTCTGGTCACTCTCTGCTGGGAAAGCTGCATGATTTGTCTCTGCTTTATGTGGACTATCAGACAGAGTTGACTCGGCGCAACCTGTATGATCCCAATACTCTGACTGGGCGGGTGGCTCCCTTCGTTAAACAATGGTCCGAGTTGCAGGGAGCAATGATTTACCTGGACGGCTTTGCGGACCTGATGCCTCAAGATTTGTCTTTCATACTTAGCCTTGCGGAGGTTGCCAGTGAAACGGTAGTGGCTGCGTCGGTAGACCCCTTGTGGTTTATGGAGTCTACAGAAGAGGTTCGCGGCTCCTCCGAAAATACAAAGGGAGATTCGCGTCTGTCCCGTTGGGTGTCCAGTTCGAAAGAAATGGCTGGAGTGTACGCTCCGCAGACTGTAGAAATGGTTCACCGAATCCAAACGGCATGCCGTAGCATGGGAATTCCCATGCGGGAATTCCCATTCATGAAAGGCGATTTTTCACCCTTTGAACCCCCAATTGCCTGGGTGGAGGAACGTCTCTTTTCTTCCTCCCGCGGCAGTACGGTCCACTGGCAGCCAGGTCTGACCCTTGTGGGGGCACAAAATCCCCGCATAGAGGCGGAGGGGGTCGCCAGAGAACTTGCCCGATTAATCCGAGATGAGGGGTGGCACCCTGGAGACCTTGCAGTCCTCATTCCTAGCCTCGGCGAATATGCGGGGTATCTGCGAGACGCTCTTGATAGCCATGAGGTCCCTGCATTCATTGAAGACTATCCACCTTTAGCCGTACATCCTCTGTCCCGTTTTTTACTCGCTGCTCTCACTGCCTTGGAGGAGGAAATGTCGGATGAAGCGGCTGGAAGACTGTTGAAGTCGGATTTTTGCGGCTTGGCCCGCGATGAAGCGGATTGGCTTGAAACCTATTTGAAACGCTGGGAAGTTTCTGGCATGGAACCATGGAAAACCGAGGAAACATGGCATTTTGCCAGGGATAGCAGTGCTGCCAGGGACGAAACTGTGGCGGAGATGGAAGATTCCAGAGCAGATGGGCTACGGCGCAGGGTCTTTGCTTTTCTTTTACCCTTATGGGGGGACTTACCTGAGGTGGAGGTCTCCCCTCGTCAATTTGCGCAAAGCCTGTGGAATTTAATAGAAAAAGTTGGGGCGAGAAAAGTCGTTGCGCAGTGGATTGTGAACGAGGGTTCGGTGGATAGTCCTCTACAAGCCGGTCTGCACGAACAGGCATGGCAACGGTTAGTTGGGATTCTCAATGATTTGGCAGAGACGGTACCCGATGTTGCTCTGCCCAGATCCGTACTTGTCGAGGCAGTGCGTAATGACTTGTCGCAACAAACTCTGACGACGGTTCCCGCAGGAATCGACGAGGTTTTGATCACCGAGATGGACCGAACGGGAGCTCTCCACCGCAATGGAGTTTTTGTCGTCGGTTTGGTGGATGGGGTGTTGCCTCGCCGAATTCGGCCTAAAGGACTGCTAACGGATGAGGAGAGGGAGCAATTTGCCCGATTGTTTGGCAGAGATTTAGGGTATGTCAGTGCAGACCTGCAGTGGATGGAACGGTTGCGAGTATATACCTCACTGACGAGAGCCAGTCGACGGTTGTACCTCACCTATTCATTGGCAGACGCAAACGGCAAAGCCACTCGGCCAGCGGTGCTGATACAGCAGGTGCGCAATCTTTTTGACGTTGCAACGGAGACAGACCGTCTGGATGTTTTGTGGACAGGCGATGAAGGACTGCC
This sequence comes from Bacillota bacterium, assembly GCA_027336365.1. Classification (GTDB taxonomy): domain Bacteria; phylum Bacillota; class Bacilli; order Alicyclobacillales; family Alicyclobacillaceae; genus QXHL01. The sequence goes on from DAHWFY010000003.1 coordinate 9,445, forward strand.
GGAACCCAGACACTGGACTCCCGGGGCTGCACTTTCGCGTTGGGCCGAGGTTCTGCGTCGCTTTGCAGAGGGGGAGCAACTCCCAGAGTGGGTTGTGTCGGTATTGGACTGGTTTTTGCAGCACCCAAGTTATCGCCCTCTTTTGCAGAATACCCTAGCCGGGTTGGCTCATCAAGGGAAAGCCCTGGCCTTACCAAGTGCGGTGGCAACATCCCTGTATGGGACTCCGTTCAAACTGAATGTACATCAACTGGAGATGTTTGCTGCCTGTCCATTTCGGCACTTTGTTCAGTTTGGCTTGCGTCTGCGAGAGCAGGCGACTCCAGACGTTGCGGCCAGTGGAAGAGGGACTTTGATCCATGATACCCTGCGCAAATTTGTGGGGTTGCAAATGCAAAACCCCATGGGGTGGAAAACTCTCCATGACAAAGAAGCTGTTCAACTCATGTCCAAGGTTTTTGAAGAGGTCTTAAGGCAACCTCAAGCTTCACCATGGTTGCGATTGTATACCCGGCGGGAAACCATTTTTGCCGCCAAAGAGGTGCTGCAAAGAGCTGCTGTCGTTCTGGTTCGTCATGCCCGCTATGGGGATTTTATACCGAAAGCGCTAGAATTGTCCTTTGGCATGGATAATCCGGATGGGTTGCCGGGTTGGGAGATTCACTTGCCCGACGGGACTCAGGTCACGCTACGTGGTCGCATTGATCGAATCGACTGGGTCCGCCAGGAAGGAGAGATTGCCTTTCGTATCTTGGATTATAAAAGCAGTTTGATGGATCTGGAGTTGTACCGGGTGTACTACGGATTACGATTACAGTTGCCAGTATATATGGGGGCCATGGCGGAATTTGCTGACCGATTGTTTGGACAACCTGCAAAACCTGCGGGAATGATGTACTTCCCGTTGGTTCGTAAGACCCAGTTCGTTCCACAACCCCTCGCAATGGATGAGGCTTATGAAAAATCCTTGCGGTCCATGCGAATGAGGGGTTGGCTTCTAGCTGAGGAACGGTGGTTGGAGGCCATGGATGGACGATTGCGCTTAGGAGAGGACGAGCTGTTTCCAAAAATCTATAAAAAGGATGGGGATTTTTTTGCTACAGCTCCAGTATTGGATTCTAGTGAGTGGAATAGCGTTCAGGCACTGGCTTATTATAAAGTGATTAACTTGGCACAGAGTCTGCGGGAGGGTCGGATTTCCGTGACTCCTTACGAGTTAAGCGCCACAGATTATGCCTGTCAGTTTTGTGCTTTTACGGCTGTTTGTCAAATAGATCGTCGATGGGACAAGACTCCGGTGCGGAAATTGCGACCTCTGTCCAAAGAAGAAATTCTGACACACACTGCAACTCTCACACAAGAGTGGCAGTTGAAAGAGGAGGCCGGGAGAAATGAACCAGGAGATGGGTAGAGAGAACCGCTGGTCTTTAAGCCAGAAGTCTGCCATTTCGACACGGGGGCGGAGTATTCTGGTTGCGGCGGGAGCTGGTTCCGGCAAGACCTCGGTACTGGTGGAGCGAGTGGTGCAATCTGTATTGGGGGAAAATGCGTGTGACTTGGACCGGCTATTAGTGGTGACTTTTACCGAGGCTGCGGCGGCGGAAATGCGGGAGCGCGTGGGAACCCGTTTAGAGCAAGTGAGGACAGTTGCCATCCGGGATGGCAATGAGGCGTTAATGCGCCGAGTGTCGCGCCAGTTAGGCCGCTTGGAGCAGGCGCAAATCTCAACCCTGCATAGCTTTTGTCTGCAAGTAGTCCGCCGAAATTTCCTGATTCTTGGATTGGAACCCGAATTTTCCCTGCTTGGTGATGAAGATGGAATTTTGCTGCGAGCAGAGGTTTATCGAGATGTTGTGGAACGTTCTTTGGAGGGGTCCAATAATTCAGGATTGGCGGCTGCCATGCGTCGATTGACGGATGGTGACAGTGAACGCCTGGCAGCATTGGTTTTCCGCCTTGATGAGTTTGCTCGCAGTCAGCCGGACCCACAGACATGGTTAGAACAGGGGCTGCAACCCTTTGTTTCGGCTGCAAGCTTGAGCTTTGAGCAATTGCCTTGGCTACCTGGATTAATTGTTTGGATTCGACAGCATTTGGAAAGTGCAATTGCGGATTTTTCTGAGGGAATCCTTGTAACCAGGGGTGTGCCAGATTTACATAGCTATGCAAAAGTTCTGCAAGATTCTCATGCTGTCACAGAGCAGGCACTGACAACTTTACATCCCTCCTTAGATTTTCCGACTCTCATAGAAGTGTTAAGGCAAGTATTTGCCATCAAATCTCCACGAGCAAAGGATCATCCAGACAAGAATCGAGTCAAGTCCTTGCGTCAGCATGGCCTGGACCATTTGAAAAAAGTACTGGCACTGATTGAGCGAGGTTCTGGACCCTTGCAGGAGGATATCATTGCCTTGGCTCCCGTGGTGGCTTCTTTGCACCAGTTGGTGCGGGATTTTCAGGGAGCGTACGGGGAGCGCAAACGTCAACTGGGAGTATTGGACTTTAATGACTTAGAACATTTCGCCTTACAGGCTCTTGAAAATCAGGAAACTGGCGAGGCGGAGCGATTGCGTTCTCATTATGAAGAAATTTATGTGGATGAGTACCAAGATACAAGTCCCCTGCAAGATACCTTGATTGCTTTGATGACAAGACCTACGGGAAACGTGTTTTGTGTCGGCGATGTCAAACAAAGCATTTATCGCTTTCGCATGGCGGAACCGGACCTTTTTCTGCAGCGCTACCGACAGGGACGGCGAGTGAGCGAGGTGGACGAGAATGGAGCGGAAGAGGGTTTAGTCCCATCCGTCAACAGTGGAGAAGTTGTTCGGAGAGATTCAATGACTTGGGCGGTAATTGACCTAAAAGACAACTATCGAAGTCGTGTACAGATTGTGTGGGCGGTTAATTATGTTTTTCAGCGAGTATTTGCGGAGTCTGTGGGTGGGTTAAGTTACGATGCGTCTGCGGAGATGCAGTCCCTGGCTGACTATCCGGATCCTCCAGACGATGGTTTTTCTCTGGCGGGACCCGTGGAATTTCATTGGGTTGAACGATTGGATGTAATGAATGCAGATCTTTTTGATGACGAGGGGGGTCAAGGCGAGGAAGTTGAATTTTCTGCTCAGGACCTGTCTGCCATTGAGAAGGAGACTACTGTATTGGCGCAGCGTGTTCTTGAATTGACCAGCCGGTCTCCAGACCTCCATCCTCATCTGGTTTGGGACAAAGATCAAGGGCTGTATCGACCGTTAAACTATCGTGACATCGTTGTTCTCATGCGTTCTGTCAAAGGCAGAATCAATCCTGTTTTGGAGGTGCTGCAGCGCTTCGGAATCCCGGCATATGGCGCTACCTCCAGCGGTTTCTATGGTGCGCTGGAGGTTCAATGGTTGTTGAGTGCTTTATCCGCACTAGACAATCCACACCGCGAGTTGGCGCTGGTTGCTTGGATGAGGTCTCCCTTGGCAGGGTTTACTGATGACGAGTTGGCTCGTATTCGCATGGCGAGCAAGGGTAATTTCTATTCTTGTGTGACTGCGGTGGTGAATAATCAAGCTCCGGAAATATGGCAGGACCTGCCACCATTTCAGGTCCAGCCTCTGGTGGGAGATGCATCCCGTTACGGAGATGAGTGGGCTGGCCGCTTGATTCATAAAGTTGAGCGATTTGTGCATCGGTTGCATCGCTGGCGGTCGTTAGCAAGAGCCTTACCCAGTGCCGGTGTGCTGCGGACAATCCTGGATGAGACGGGTTTTTTGCATTATGTATCCGGAATGCGTGGTGGCCGGGTGCGTGTGGCCAATATCCAATTACTGTTACAGCGTGCACGAGATTTTGACGCCAGATCGGTAGACGGCACATATGGTTTCGTTCGGCATGCGGACAGGGTGTTAGCCGAAGAGGCGGATACTGGAGAAGCGCGTACCTTGGGAGAGCAGGAGAATGTAGTGCGAGTTATGACCATTCATCAGAGCAAGGGACTGGAGTTTCCTGTGGTCTTCGTGATGGATCTCGGTAAAACGTTTTATCAGGATCCCTTGAGTCGAATATTTCCAATTCACAGGGAACTTGGTTTTGGTCCCTTACAATCTGACCCTGCTACGGATCAGCGCTGGCCTACAGTACCTTCTGTGGTGGTGGAGAATGCGGAGTTGCGGGAGTTCCTGGCAGAAGAGGCCCGCATCCTATATGTGGCCATGACGCGGGCCAGAGAACGGTTGATTTTAATTGGATCTGCCCGTGAGTTGGCTCAACGGGTGGTGAAAGCACAGAGAGTTCTTCAGCGTCGAGACACCGCTTTGCCTGAGTCTTACCTACTGGAGTCGAGGAGCTATTTAGATTGGTTGTTTGCCGTATTACTGGACCATCCGGTAGGCGAAGGACTGTTGGCACTGGCTCGGGGTGCATCGGTATCTGGAGCGGGTGAGTCCGACGGAACGGATGTGAAAACCCTCGAGACGGCGGAGTTTGTCGATGAGAAAAAAATTGGGTTTGCGATGACTGTTTGGAACCTCAAAGATGGCTCAGCTTTGCCCACGGCGGATACGTCGGCAGAGTGGGGCAAGGTGGAGCGGGAGGTGTTAAGAAAGGGCGCGGATATCGTTCATTTCCGCGATGCTTTGCAGAGAGCCGTTATTCGAGGACTTGAATCAGAGGTCTCTCCGATGTTCACCACCGGGAGTGATACCCATGAAGGGGAAAATCGTGGGAACAGAGAGGTTCAGGAAACAGGCTTTCAAGTTTTTCAACCGACAAATTTTTCTTTGCCCCCTGCAAAATTGTCTGCTACGGACCTGAGGCGATTATGGGCCAGCAAACTGCAAAGGAGTTCGGCGTCTGATTCGGGCTTGAATGGGCCACACTCCTCCCGACAAAGAGGAGGTGGATTTCACAATTCCAAGGCAGCCGAGCACCTGCTGGAGGAGCCGTCTTTTGCCCGGGCAGGTCGGCTTTTGGGACGAGAACGAGGTACCGCTTTTCACACCCTTATGCAATACATACAGTTTCAAACGGATTTTGACTCCAACGGGGTGCAACGAGCGGTTGCTGATCTTTTACGTAGACGGGTTATCCCAGCATCCATTGTTCAGGAAACGTCTGTGGCGCAAGTCGTGGAATTTTTTCGCTCCTCACTTGGACAACGATTACGTACTGCAGTGAGAGTATGGAGAGAATTGCCTTTTTTCCATAGGATCAATCTATCGCGGGATGAGGGTGGAGAGGGAACCCAAGTATGGGATGGGTTCACACCCCAGGAGCAGGGGCGTCTTGAAACTCCCAACTTTGGCAGGAAAGGATGGGAGTTTGTAACTGTCCAAGGGGTTATTGACTGTCTCGCTGAACTGCCGGAGCAATGGCTACTGATTGATTATAAGACAGACCGCATTGAAGTGGACGACGTACATCAGACTGCTCAGGAGTACGCTGGGCAGATTGGAGTGTACCTGGAGGCCGTTCAACAGGCAACAGAGGGGTCTGGGAAGCCATTGGAAGCATGGCTGTATTTCGCGGAGCCAGGGCGGGCGGTGAGACTTCAATCCGTTCCCAAAGGTAGAGATATTTTGCTAAGCAAAGGATTTGATGGAAACCGTGGGGGAATCCGTGTTCATCTCAGTGAAAATTGACAATCAATGGGGTGCAGACTAAAATCGCCGTAAGTAAATGCTTGCTGGAGGACGAAAACGAAGGTAGGGAGAGTAGAGAGTGGTTGATAGAAATCGCAGGGATTTAATTCTCCAGTCTGCATGTCTTTTATTCAGCGAACAGGGTTATCACGCCACCACCATCCGCGATATCGCTGATCAGTGTGGGTTATTGTCAGGGAGCTTGTATGCCCACATTCGGAGCAAGGAGGAACTGTTATACGAGATTGCAGACCAGGTGGCGGACCGCTTTTTGACTCGCCTGGAGGGAGTGTTGAAGGCTCAGGGCAGCCCGACGGAGCGGTTTCGGTATGCCCTGGCAGCTCACATCTCGGTGGTGGCAGAAGATGTTCATGCGGCACGGGTGTTGTGGCACGAGTGGACCGCCCTGAGTCCGGATCGCCGTCGATTGATTGACGCAAAGCACGACGCATATGAGCAAATGTGGGAGCAAATCTTGCAAGAGGGTGTAGCCACGGGGGAATTTTATTCCGAACATCTGCGTTACGCTCGGACGGTTACTCTTTCGGTGGCAAACTGGCTGTACCAGTGGTTTAATCCCGAGGGTTCCTTGTCGGCCGAGGAGGTGGCCGACCGTTTGGCGACGGTACTGCTACGAGGACTTCATACCGACAGAGGGCTGCGGCAACCGTGATGGCTCCTTTGGAACAGCGTCTTAATGGATGACGTAGTTCCCTTGCAGGGCGGACATAAAGTGTATGTCATGACTTAATTGCTTAAGCATGACTTCTCGCAAAGCCGGGATGCCCAAAGCGTAAGCAAGATTAGCCTGCAACCAGCCCTCTAAATTGCCAATATCGTGCCGTACTCCGGCAAACTGAAACGCGAATAACTGTTGGAGGTGGGCAAACTGATCAATAGCATCCGTGAGTTGCACCTCACCACCATGGCCTGGGGACGTTTGGTCCAGCACGTCAAACACCGCTGGAGTGAGAATATATCGACCTAACACGGCAAGGGTGGAAGGCGCTTCGGAAAGTCCTGGTTTTTCAATAATTCTTTGTACTGGAAATGGACTTTCCGCCAATTTGTGCGCAGAAGTATTCTCTAGAGGGGTGACAATGCCATACTTGGATACGTCAGCAGCAGGAACGTTTTGCACTCCCACAAGGATTCCCATATCTCTCTTATACTGATTCACCATTTGTTTTGTTACCGACGTTTCGGATTGAATCACGTCGTCCCCGAGCAGCACAGCGAATGGCTCGTCCACAACAAAAGACCGGGCGAGAGAAATGGCATGTCCGAGTCCCAAGGGACTCTTCTGCCGCACATAATGAATATCCACCAAGTCGGAAATCGCCTTTACCTCGGTCAACATACTTTCCTTTCGACTCTGCTGAAGGTGGAATTCCAGTTCAGGAGAGCGGTCGAAATGGTCCTCGATAGCCTTTTTACCTCTCCCGGTAATAATTAAAATTTCCTCGATACCTGCGTAAACAGCTTCCTCGACGATGTACTGGATACACGGTTTGTTGAGGATGGGCAACATTTCTTTGGGAACGGCTTTGGTTGCTGGCAACATTCGGGTTCCAAACCCGGCGGCCGGAATCACAGCTTTTTTAATTTTCATCGCATCTGCACCCTGTTTTTATTCTTCATCCGTTTCAACAATATCCGAGTCATCAAACGGATGGAGTTTCCAATTTTTTATGGTGAATTCAAGTTCTGGTTGAATCGTATGAATTTCAACCTGGGGTAGATTCAGAGACTGAATTTGCAAGGGCGACTTCATTTCGAATTTCCACTCTGCGGGGACCCGTGCAAAAATCTCATCAATTTGTTGACGTAAGTCCTCCATGTCAATTGCTTCATAGATTGGCCCAGCATCCATCAGGTACTTGCGTCCCGCTTGCCACATACGCCAACCTCCACGCACGTTACCGTTATATAGGTGATACAGACAAACCGCAGCCTGAATCAGTCCCTTGAGAACCACTGGACGACCACCGTCCAGCCACAGAGCTTCCCCGTATTCGTGGCACTCAAAATAATCTCTTTGTACATTAAAGGCATGTAGAAAAGACAGCAAACGCGATTCCACGTCACAGCCTCCTCCGATGTTCTCATCATATCACAGATGAGACTTCAAATTTTGTAATAAGACCTTCATGCCGCTGAGAGCGGCACCAGTATGGAATGTGAATTCACGTCATTGTATTTATTGATTAGGCTGGTGTATTCCATGATGAGTATGTCATAATATACCCATAAGCAGGGTATATATGATGAACAATGAGGTGAGTGTGTGATACTCAAAGCTGCAAATCGAAGGTTACCCACGGAACTGGTGGAGGAAGCGATTCGTCGACGGGAAGCGGTTTTACTTGCAAACGGTTCTATTGATGCGCAAACGGGGAAGTTTACGGGCCGTTCTCCGCAAGACAAATACTTTGTGGATTATCCCGGTTGTCCTCTGCCCAAGTCCATGCATCGGTGGCTTTCGGAAGAACAGTTTGAACGACTGCTGAACCGTGTTCACCAACATTTAGAAGAAAAAGGGTCTTTCGTTTTTGACGGGGCGGTGAATCAACATCCGAAATACCGCGTACCTGTGCGCTTTTATACAGAGTATGCCTGGCACAATTTGTTTGTCCAACGGTTATTTCTCAAAGGCATGGAAAAGGAAACACCCGTGTACACGGTGTACGTGGCGCCCACGTTGTTGGCGAATCCGGCAGGAGACGGCACTCGCAGTGAGACATTCATCGTTCTCCACACCCGCCGCAGGATAGTTCTGATTGGCGGAACCCAGTATGCGGGTGAAATCAAGAAATCCATCTTTTCATTCATGCACCATCACCTAACTGAAAACCGGGTTTTGCCGATGCACTGTTCTGCCTCGATGGGGGAACAAGGAGACGTTTCTCTGTTTTTCGGATTGTCTGGGACGGGAAAAACCACGCTTTCGGCTGACCCAGCTCGTCGGTTGATTGGTGACGATGAACATGGTTGGTCCGATGAGGGCGTGTTTAACGTGGAAAACGGTTGCTATGCAAAGTGCATAGACTTGTCGGCGGAGCGGGAACCGGATATTTATCGGGCCATCCAATTTGGTACGGTGCTGGAGAATGTGGGGTACGATACAGGACGAAACCCCCTGTTTCAAGACCGTACCTTGACGGAAAACACCCGCGCCGCCTATCCTCTCGACTTTATTCGAAACCGGGTTCCTGAAGGATATGGGGGGCATCCTAAAGCCATCGTGTTCTTGTCTGCAGATGCCACGGGAGTACTGCCTGCCGTGGCCCGCTTGTCGCCGGAAGATGCCCGCAAACACTATCTTTTGGGGTATACCAGCAAGGTGGCGGGAACAGAGCGGGGCATTGTTGAGCCGGAGGCCACCTTTTCTGCCTGTTTTGGCAGTCCATTTTTGACGGACCGTCCCACCCGATATGCAGACATGTTGATGGAACGCTTGGAACGTTATCGTGTGCCTGTTTACCTACTGAACACGGGTTGGGTGGGGGGAGGATATGGAGAGACTCCACGCATTCCCTTGAGTATCACTCGTCAATTGGTGCATTTGGCTCTTTCTGGAGCATTGGATACTCTGTCGAGTTATCGGGATGAAGAACTGTTCATCACCGTACCCGAGCACATTCCGGGGGTGCCAGATGGATTTTTACAACCCGCAACTTCTTTCGCGGATGTACAGGCATATTGGCAGCGACACCAGGAATTGTCCCAGGCTTTTGCCGACAAACTCGTTGCATTGGGAGCGACAGTCGAACATTTGGAATTGAATTGAACGAAAGTCCTCTCACCAAATCCACTCTTGCCCACCGCGTTTCATGAGGCAGGAGTGGATTTGGTGAAAATTAAATTGATAAATACGGACACCCTCTAAAAGGCTGTCTAAAACTGCTTGCGCTGTGTTACGGAGTCACTTCCTGTGTGGAAGTACCTTGGCTCCGCCGACGACGGGAGGTGGGTTTGCGTTTTCCGATGGTTAACTTGATTTCCTGTTCCACCGCCGTGTGCTTGCTGATCATTGCCGGAGTCAGCTTTCCTTGGGCTGTGAACATAGAAAAATCGAAAGGAGTCTTCAGTTCATCCTTGGCAACCTGCAATTCGCCAGCGAGTGCTTCTCGGTCCAAGACTTCTCTTTCACGAAACTTGGGAACGATAACGGCTAAATCTCCATTAGGCAGGGGAAATGTGAGTTCCTCACCGTCAAAATCCTCAAACAGTTGTTCAATCTCTTCCAAAAGGAGCTTATTTTCCTCGTTTCGTTCCTTGACAATTTCCTTGTTCTGCAAGTATTTACGCACGCTGTCTTCTATTTTCATGCGCAGTGTGATGGATTCCTCCTCGTTATTCGGACCATGTTTGGAATGTTTCTCATTGACCTTGTCAAGAGCCACTTCAGTGTTTGAGAAAGACGGTGTTGCATCATTCGTCGAATTCATCTTATGTACACTCCTAACGTTTGAATATGCACTTTGAATCTTTTGCAAATACTTTACCAGTCTTGTAAAAGCTGAGCCGGTACCAGGGTTCCTGCCGACAGTTGGGGATGATCCAGGCGAATGAGACAGTTCGTCTGGGTAAAACTGGAAACCACACTGGAACTTTGAGCCAGGTGAGTATCTACGTAAATTTGTCCTTGTTCTACATAAGCATGCCCGCGAAAAACACGAGTGTGTTTAATGGGTTTTAAGTCTATTCCATGGCTTAACCTCGCAGTGACCGGAAAGGGATCACTGTGCCAACCCATGGCCTCTCGAAGCACTGGGCGCACGAGAGTTTCAAACTGAGCATAGCAAGCCGCCGGATTACCGGACATGGAAAATACCGTCGTTTTCCCCAAGGTACTCACGATGAAGGGGGAACCGGGACGCATCCAAACGTGATTCAAATGAACCTGTCCACCCATGTGGATCAATACCTGCATGAGGTAATCCAAGTCTCCCTTGGAAACTCCGCCTGTGGTCAAAAGAAAGTCACAGCTCGTCGCAGCTAGGGAAATCTCTTCACCAATGGCCTGTGGGTCATCGGATACATAATGAACCCAGTTCACATTGATTCCATCTGCCCGTAAGCTGCTGGCAAGCAACACATCATTCGATCCGTAAATTTGCCCCGGGGACAGGGGAAGGGTTACATCTCTCACCAATTCAGAACCGGTTATCAGTAGTGCAACTCGGACAGGCTGATAAACCTCCACTGTGGGAACGCCAAAGGTGCGTAACACTGCCACATCCTGTCCTCGGATTCGTCTCCCCGCGTTGAGGATGAGTTGTCCTTGGCGGCCATCTTCTCCCGTTTCTTGCACCGACTCGCCTTGGGCAACAGGGCGAAGAATTTTCACATGATGGCTATCTGGGGTGTCACACCACTCAAAGCGAGCCACGGCATTGGCTCCCTCGGGGACAGGAGCGCCAGTCATCACTCGCACACACTTGCCCGATTTCAAAGACGGTGCGGGTTGATTTCCAGCGGGTGTCCAACCGACAACCTCTAACAGGGTACCCGGGCTTTTTAAATCCTCGGTACGAAGTGCGAAACCGTCCATCATGGCACGCCGAAAAGGGGGCACATCGCAGCGGGCGGTCACGGAATTAGCCAGAATTCGGCCTTGACAGCGGTCCACTGAAATCTCTTCTTTGTCGGTTGACTGGGCGAAAGTTCGAGTCAATCGCATCGCTTCATCGAGGCTTACGGAAGCCTGCATCATTTTATCGCTCCTCAAACCGCATCGAAAAGGGGCTCATACGACAGTGACGAAAGGGATGATTGGGAGAAAAGTTGAGTCAGCACCAAAAAAAGGTCATTCACCCGATTAATCAGACCTTCACTCAGTTGGTATCCAACAGACTGAAGATGGATGAGATGTTTCTATTGTACCTTAAGAAAAGATAGATCGCCAAATATCTGCCAATTCCGTGCTTTTTGACGATGGTTCAGACTGCAGAGACGGTTTAGGTTGTACATTGCCCGGATCTGGCAGCACAGTGGCAGTCAATGGGATCCTGTGTTACCATTTCAACAGCATCGGAGAAAGAATATTGGGTTCGAAAAGCACAGTGGAGGTGGCCGCCATGGCTCAGCAATATAAACAACTGCCTGCAATGCAATTGGCAGAGGGGCACAGTTACAGTGCGGAAATTCAAACGACCGTAGGAAGTTTTGTTTTAGAGTTATTCGCAGATAAGGCTCCGCAAACGGTGAATAACTTTGTTTTCCTGGCTCGAGAGGGATTTTACGATGGAGTGGTATTTCATCGCATTATCAAGGATTTCATGGTGCAGACAGGAGATCCAACAGGGACCGGAACAGGAGGACCCGGATACCGATTTGCGGATGAGTTACCACCAGTCTTTCCTTATGCACCCGGCGTGGCGGCAATGGCCAACGCCGGGCCGAACACCAACGGATCTCAATTTTTCATTTGTACAGGTGAACAATCAGACTTCTTAAATCGCCAACCAAACTACTCTGTGTTTGGCAAGGTAAGTGAAGGAATGGACGTGGTTCTGAAAATTGCAGCAACTCCAGTTGGCAATGGATCTTTCGGAGAGAACAGCAAACCGCTGCAGACTGTGAAAATGACTTCAGTCATTATTCAGGAACGTACAAACTGAGGGAGTTCTACCGAGTATTCTTCCCGGCGATAAGCTGTTCTACTTTTCTCGATCTCGGTGCTCTTTGGCGTGTTCTAGGTGGACAGGGATGTCTGCCATTCCGGCGGTGAGGGATGGATCGACCCGCCGCCACATGTTTAACTCGTTGATCCGACTAGCTAGGTCTGAAATGTCAGCAAAATGGGCTGCAACAATATCCCAGTCTTCTTCTTGATGCACCGCTTGCAGGTGGTCCTCGATGTCTTGTTCAAACTTCATGATTTGATCCGGGATGTGAGCCCTCACTCCTTCCCAGTAAGCAATCAATTCTTCTTGCTGTGTGTGAGAAAGTTCCTCATAGGGGGTGGTGAGGTCTGGCAATTCAATTCCCAACCTTGGGTCATGGCGAAAGGACATTCATGTCACCTCCATGGGGTATTTTTAGGATAGGGTGAAGCACCTTCCTATTGGCATCATAAAATAGGAATCATCCTGACACAAGGAAAATCGTCGGGATCTATCGAAAAAATGCGACAAGAGGAGGCGGATTCATGGAAGGACGCGTCGCATTTGTCACCAGCGGCGCCAAGGGTCTGGGAAACATTACGGTCCGCTTGTTGATTGATGCGGGGTGGAACGTTTGTTTTACATATCTGTCAAGTGAGGAAGCGGCTCGCGAACTGGAGAATTATGCGACACACCGGGGACGGGTTGCTCTGCGCAGACGAGTGGACTTGCTGGACAGGACCCAGGTGTTGCAGGCTGTAGATGTATGCAGGCAGAAGTTTACCCGAATGGACGCGTTGATTCACAATTTTGGTCCTTTTGTATTTGAACGTGTGCCTTTGGCAGAGTACAGTGACGAGATGTGGAGTCGTATGATGAACGGAAATCTGAATAATTTTTTTTGGCTTTATCGTGAATTTGTGCGAGATATGAGACGTCAGAGGTTTGGACGTATCATTACCATGGGGTATGAGGGAGCGGGGCAGGCGGCAGGTTGGCGCAATCGGGCGGCGTATGGGGCGGCCAAGTCGGCTCTCGCCCAACTCACCCGTTCGATTGCTCGTGAGGAGCGGGAAAATGGGGTCACGGCCAACATGGTTTGTCCTGGGGATATTCGTGGGTCTCATAAAATGCAACGCATTCGTGAAATGAACACGCACCCTGACACACCGGTTCGGGAGGTTTCTGTGGGCGAGGATGTTGCCCGGGTGATTGCCTTCTTGTGTGCCGAGGAGAGTCAGTACATTAACGGTACCGTCACAGAGGTCACGGGGGCATACGAGATACGGGCCCGTGATGAGGGGCGTTGAGCACCATCCATGCCAGCACATGCACGGGGGAGTGGTGAGGATGTTTGTTCAGTCGGGGACCCCACTGGGTGGTCTGCATGGTATGATGGAAGGCGGATGTGGGGGGAGATAAGGTGGCGCTAGTGGACAACCTGCGCCGGGATTTTCCGGTATTGCGACAAGCAACTTATCTGAATACAGGCAGTTTTGGCGCTTTACCTCAGGCTGCGGCAGAACGCATGAAAGAAACCATTGTTCAGCAGTGGGCGGAAGGACGGGAGTTGGTGCACTCTGGGTTGGCAGAGGTGCAACGGGACATTCGGGAACAATTGGCCTTTTTGTACCACGTGGAAGCGGACAGTTGGGCGTTGACGGACAGTACCACTCATGCGATGAACGCAGTCTTGTGGGGATTGCCACTGGTTGCAGGAGATGAAGTTTTAATCACGGACATTGAACATCCGGGGACTTTGTTGCCTGTGTTTGCGCAAAAGCAGCGTCGTGGGGTGGTGGTCCGTCGGGTGGTGGACAATTCACAACCGGGTAAACTTATTGAGATGCTGGATGCTGTGGTGACCCCGCGCACTCGACTGGTGGTTTGCTCTCAGGTCTCCTACTTAACGGGGCATCGCTTACCGGTGGAAGAAATTGTTCAGTGGGCTCACGGACGAGGGATTCTTGCTTTGGTGGATGGGTCCCAGGGTGCAGGGGCTGAAGAACTACGGTTACGCGAACTAGACGTGGATTTTTACGCTTTTCCAGGGCACAAATGGCTCTGCGGTCCTGAAGGAACCGGAGCCTTGTATGTGCGCAACGATTTGGTATCCTTGTTGGAGCCCACATATGTCGGCACTGCTTCTTTACGCCACCGGGCAGACTGGACAAAAGACGGGTTTTACTTGCCATCAGAGCGTTCTAACCGTTTCGAACACTCCACATCCGACATGATGCTGTGGGTTGGATGGCGAGAGAGTCTCAAATACCTGCGAATTCAGACAGGTTGGGATTATGTCTTTACGCGGACGAAGGGTCTCTCGGGGATACTGCTGGACCATTTGCTGGATTTGCCCCATGTGCACGTGGCCACGCCTCGAGATGCTCGAGTTGGACTGGTAAGTTTTCAGGTCACGGGTTTCAGTGCGGCTCGTGTCGTGGAAGCGGCGCGACAGCGTGGCATACAATTGCAGTTGCTCGCGGCTCACAACATGGTTCGAGTATCCACGGGATTTTACAACATTGAGGAAGAGTTGGAACGCCTGACTCGGTTTTTACAGACACCTGAGAATTGGTGAGCAAAATGGCAACAAACAACCCGCACGGATGCAGAATGAATCATTGCCTGCGTCCGCGTGGGTTGGGTTTCATAGGACATCCCATGAATGACTACTCGCAACAGACCGCCATGCCGCTGTTAGCGGCACCCGCAAAGGATGTAAATACATGTGAGTGTATTTACTGGATAGACCCGGAATTCTTAGACGTGCAGGTGAATACTTCCATTGCGCGTTTCCAGTTGAAATCGGACTTCGCCGCTAGGACTTTCCGGGTTTCTGTGAAATTGTACAACGTTCCGGCGAGACTCATCTTCTGTTGTGAGTTCAAACTGATTTTCGTCAATATCCACTCGGCCAAAACTTGTTTTGGCTGTTCCACTGCAAGTCATCTGAGGGGGAACGCCATTCACCAGTAGGCTGCCATTTTTACTCTGTAAATATACGGCGTTTGTGATGGGGTCCATTCCGCTCAATTCTACTCGTCCGTTCTCTGAGCTCAATTGAATCCGATTGGCAGCGACATTGAAGGCGTGAATGTTACCATTGGCTGTTTCTGCTTGCAAGGACTTTACTTTTACTGATTCAGCCAGAATGCGTCCGTTGTGGGTACGACAAAAGACTTCTTCCGTCTCTTGGGGTAGCCAAATATCCAGGTGTGCCACCACCAACTGAGGGGAATTATCCTGGCCGCGTTTACCGGGGACGATGGCCAGTTCATAGCGTGTATCCAGTACATTCGTCTGTACGGCTCGTAAAAGAGCATTGCGCCCTTCTGCTAAGCTATCCGTCCGCACCTGTGCCCGAACGAGGACTTTCACGTAGGGTTCGTCCCAACTCATGATTTGCACCGCACCGTTGACAGTTTCCACCGACATGTGGCGGATTTCCAAAGGGAGCGCAACTTCGTGTGTCACAGATACCGTGGAGGCCCAGAAGGGCAAGTTATCCACTTGCTGTTCAATGACTCGGCGTACCTCTCCGATGGACTGACTGACGGCGGCGGAAACCTGGGAACCCAGAGATTTTAGGTCCAGATTGGGCACCTTCTCAAATCCCCAGCGGTTTTTTAATCCTTCCTTGCTTTCCACGGCACTCAATAGGGATTCTGCCTGTTCAGGAGTGATTTTCCCCTCGCTCAAAAGTTCTAAAATTTTCATTCGTTCTTTCATTTTTTTCCTCGTTCTCCTTTCAATCGTTCTAAGGCTTCTTCAAAAGATAATTTTCCTACAGACAGTGCGTCCAATACTTCTGTGGTAGACTCCTGTTCATCCTCGCTTCCCTTTTGCGGTGCCGGGTACCCCATGGCAATAATCACCTGATCTAGGCGGGAACGAACCGTTGGGTAGGAAATCTTCAGGTCTTTCTCAACCTCCCGGATGTTCCCGCGACAACGCAAGAACACCTCCGCGAACTGCAATTGCTCAGGACTGAGCCGATATAATCCCGGCGTGGAGAAGTGTCCTTGCACACGGGTTTGGCAGTGCGGGCAAGTGAGTTCTGTAATGTCCATCGGCTCACTGCAAGCCGGACAACTCAAGGGAGGATTCAAGGGCACAGGACATTCCTCTTTTCTGGTCAAAGGGGTCAGCGGACCGTTGGGAATTTGAGAATCCACTCTTCCCTGTGAATAAAATTATCGTTCCTATAAAGATTATTCACTTATGTATTGATATTGTCAACATTAAAATTAAAAATATGCGTTTGTGGAACTATTGTCACCATAACAGTCCGGATTTGCGCAGACCTTTTGGATAGACATTGTTTATCCGATTTGCGTTGCCTTTTCCCCAGCCCACGGGCAGTCCGTTCAGGTGCAACCACTGCCATCCCCGGAGGCCAGTCCATGCCAAGGGCTCCCCGGACATATAAGCAGCCGCCGCGTCAGGAGGAATATTCAGCGGGCGGCGGGCAAAGTCGTGGGAGAGGGCGCGAGCCAGGCTGTGGTGGGGAATGAAGCGACTGTATTCGTGGGTTGCCAGAGCCAAACCGGGGCGCAAGACTCGCAATCCGTTGAGTGGGAGCGTGGTACCTAATGCAAACCACAGGTTACCTTGGACCACGGGATGCAGCCACTGCTCCGGTGGGTCTATTGCCAGCCAATCTTGTAAGGATTCCCGCCAATCTTGGAACAAGACGGATGGATGAGAGGGTTCAAGAACCCTTCTCCCCTTCCTACCCAGAGGGGTTTCGGCGAAGAAAGGCGAGGTTGTATGACCCTGTTTGCGCAACAAGGCGACATAGTGGCCCTCACCCCGACCTTGATGGGGCCACAAACGGCGTGTTCGAGACAGCTCTGGCGTAAAGTCTGCCCACTCTGGTCTGCCACTCTCCCAACCCGGCCACATCGGCAGTAATTCTATGGAGAAGGGTAAATGAGTAGTCGCCCATGCGACAACCTGTTCATTTTCCAGTGGATTAAAGGTGCAGGTACAGTACACCACTCTTCCTCCCGGACGAACGAGGTGAAAGGCGTGTTGGAGAATCTCCCTTTGCCGCTGACCGTTGCTCTCCGGTAAACCTGCCTGCCATTCTTGGATGGCCCTCGGGTCTTTGCGGAACATACCTTCGCCAGAACACGGAGCGTCCACTAAAACAGCATCAAAGGTTGCTGGCCACTTGGTCGCCAAGTGTTGAGGTGATTCGTTTGTAATCACGGCGGACACCCCCGTTCGTTCCAAGTTTTCCGCCAGGGTCAGTACTCGTTTGGGGTGGATTTCGTTGGCAATAAGTTCGCCTTGACCTTGCATTTGTTTGCCGATGGCCGTCGTTTTTCCGCCGGGGGCTGCACACAAGTCTAGAATCCTTTCTCCTGGCTGTGGTTGCAGCGCCGTAACGGCGGCCATGGCGGAGGGCTCCTGTATGTAAAAGGCGCCTGCCTCATGATAAACCGTCTTTCCGAGTTCACTATCTGCGGGCAAATAGTAGCCGTCGGCACTCCAGGGAATGGGATCTGTCAAAAGATACCGGTAGGGTTCTGGAACAGGGAGAAGTGTGGTATTTGATGTGGGAGTGTTCGTGAAGATGGAACTTTCATCGTGCCAACGGTGTAACCGAAGTCCACGCCAGGGCTTGTCCGTCAAGGCCAAGGCCAGAGCAGGCCAGTCGGAACCCAGGTAAAAGTGCATTTGTCGGATGAATTCGTAGGGGAGTTCCAAGGTTTATTCCTCCTGATTGCCTTGACCTAAGATGCCAATCATCTTATAATCGCCTGGGATTCTTGCAGGCGGGGTATTCTGTGAAGTTCTGTAAAACTTTGCAAAGGAGGTATTGAGGTGCCAAGTCAACCATCCAGAGAGCTCGTGGTAGTACCTAATCCTCATCCTCAACGTGTATACGATGTGGAGATGAGTTCTTCCGAGTTTACGACCCTTTGTCCCATGACCGGACAACCAGACTTTGCCACTGTCACTATCTTGTATCAGCCCGGACTGCACCTTGTTGAACTCAAGTCCCTCAAGCAGTATCTGTGGTCTTTTCGCAATGAGGGGCACTTTCATGAAGATGTGACAAACATCATTTTAGATGACTTTGTTAGGGCAGCAAAGCCGCGCTACGTAAAAGTTATTGGGGATTTCACCATTCGCGGCGGAATTCATACCAAAGTGACGACGGAATATCGTGCGGACTCGCTGAACGAATTCACAAGTCGAGACACAACGCAGCAGACTTCCTGAAGGAGAAGAGCCAGCTCTGAAACTGGCTCTTCATGCAAGAGTACGAGTCTGATGCAGGAGTATGAGTCGAGCAAAAATAGTCCAAATAGCCAAGATTCCGTCGTTACGAGGGGTCAGTGACATTCTCGACGGTCATCAGATGACTCTTGCCGAGGGTGTGATACACCACTTGGGTCACTTTGTTTTGCTCATCCACAAAGACCACTGGGCAACATACTTCAGGTAATTCCTCATCCGCAACTTGAGCGGTAGTCAAGATAACGACAAGATCTCCCGGCTGAAAGTGCCGGGCTGGCGGACCATTCAGGCAAACGGCGCCACCGCCGCGCTGTCCCTCAATGGCGTAGGTGTGCCACAGGACCCCGTTGGCCAGATTTGTGATTTGCACCATTTGCAAAGGTAGAATGTGAGCCGCCTCCATGAGCAATGGGTCGAGCGTGATACTGCCCACATAGTTCAGGTCTGCTTCCGTCACTACGGCCCGGTGAATTTTCCCCACACACAGGGTCCGCCACATGAAAATTCCTCCTTCCAGACCATCTGTTTGCCCATAAGCTCTTCATGCCGCTGTTAGCGGCACCAGCAAGGGATGTAAATCCACATCGCTGTATTTACTGGATAGATTTTGAGACAAGTATGACGGTCGTTTTCTAGACGAATGTACAGCCCAAACCCACGTACAGTCATATAATGTGCAAGGTCTGTGGATGGGGTGACACGAGAATGGGGACTTCCGGGATTTGTGTTGGTGTGGCCACGACTGTCATTCCCCGCCGTCGCGTCCAGGCTGGCGTAACTGTTGATAGGCCTTCCTTGCATTACTGTCGTATGGCCCAATTTGTCTCTCGGTGGGGTGCGGAATTCATTCTGTTTGATCCAGTGCACGTTCGCTGGTCTCAGGGATTCGTTGAGGCTTGGTCTCCTGTGAACCCGCTGCGCCCATTTGGAAATTGGCAAAGAGTTCGTCAAGGGTTGCCTGATACAATTTATGAGAATGTGTTTGTTCATTTGGCCGTTCAGGGATACACCCGTGAACTCCGTCATCGGGCGGCAGACCACGGGATACCCTTGTTTAACCCTCCACTGCCAAATAAGTGGGTTACAAGCCAATGGTTAGTGGGTACCGAGGTGTCTCGCTTCATTCCACCCGCCGTGAAAATGGGGGGGGACGCCGGAGGAGTGAGTCGCATTCGTCAGTGGGGAACAGCTTATGTAAAGCCCGTTGGCGGATACGGTGGCATGGGGGTGACGCGGATTGAAAGCCTGCCCAAAGGCAGGTATCGACTGTCTACGGACCGCTCTCGCAGTGGCAATCGCCTGCGGCAGGTTGTAGGGGAGACCCAGTTGCGGACGTGGCTAGGTAAACACGATGGTCACTTCATGTTGCAACAGGGGCTAAATCTGATGACTCTCAATGACCGCAAGGTGGATTTTCGGGTGGTGGTGCAACGGAACATTGAGGGTCAGTGGAACTTAGTTGGGATTGTGCCAAAAATCGCCGCCGTGGACGGTGTGGTAACCAACTTGGTGGCTGGAGGAGAGCGACTCGCTTTGGACCAGTGTCGGGTATTGGCTGCCCGGGAAGGCAAATCCATTCACGTTGATGAATTGACGGATGCTGCGCTGGAGATGGGTCGAGTCGTTAGTCGACGATATCCAATGACAGGGCTTTTGGGATATGACATGGGGATGACGGAAGACGGTAAGGTCTGGATGATTGAAATCAATCCAAAACCCGCTCGATCCTTGCTGACGGATGAAATGCGACGTCAATCTGCCCATTACAGTGCGGGTTTTTCCGTCTATCTGGCGCGTAAGGCGGCGCGGGTACGGGCATGAATGAGCGTCCGTGTTCATAGGCTGGGATGTAATCAGTGGTGGAGGTAGGGATTAACGGTGATGGGTTCAAACCATTTCTCCCGTAGTTTGGTGGGCTTACCGTGAAGTGGCCGTGGCAACAGCACAAGAACTCAAAGAACCTAACTGCGGTTATCGAGAAGCTGGATCATCTGTTGGATATGTGGACGCAATTAAACGATGGAACCGGAAGTCACCGAGTTCACATCACTGTGGAGCATTTGCAAGTGGAGAAGGCCTCTCTAGAGCAGTTGATCTTTCGTTTAGGCCAGTTGGACATCAAAGAACTCAGTGGAACACTGAGCATTGGCAATAACTTCGGCACCCCAACTTCTCCCCAGGGAGGAGAGGTGGAGCAGTTTCCATCTGCTTTTCCCGATGTGTCTCACCTGAACGGGCAAAACTCGAAAGGTCAGACCGAGAACTCTGAGCATTCCCATGCAGACTTGGAGAGAGCCACGGTGCAAAACACGGACCGTGGATTGCGTCTACGTTGGGATGTGGACTGAGGGAACAACAGGAGGTGATGGAGTGGGCATGGAGGCGGTGTTGTCCCCTACATTTGTCATTGGCTCCATTCATATCGATACGGTGCAAAACGCGTCCAGCATCACAATTGGTAATAATTGGTTATATGGTTTTCAAAATGTCAGTAAATCAACCCAGGGCATTGGCACGTTGTATGGGGACAAAAATATCATTCATTCGGTCAAGACGATGGTTTATGATCCGGATCTGCCACCCGAGAAGAGTGCCTTCTCTCAGGGTTTGCCGGATTGGCTGACAGGATGGATGGCGAGTCGGGAAAATGAACTTTTTTCCTCCTCTCCGCATCTATCTTGATGGCGTTGTTTAGGTGTAATGGCTCATCAGATTCACCTCGGTCACAGTGAGAGGAGGCCACTGTTTGCGGGATTTCATAATGTGTCAAAACAGGGGGAAGGAGGTCATATCGGCTTTCGCGGACAGTAATCCACCGATGAATACGAATCACTCTGAGGCAGATTGTCGACAAAGAGGGTTGAGTCTGTGGACAAGCCCTGCGTGGCGAATGTTCTGGTTGTCGGTGGGTCTCGTTGCAGTCCAGAGGTTGTTATTGCTGGTAGCGGCGGTGCATCAGTCGGTCCAGCGTCACCTTCCCCTGGGGTTGCGACAACTGTTCATAGGCGGGTATGCTCACTGGGACTCTTCTTGGTTCATACAGATTGCACAAAATGGTTATACTCGGGAACTTCAGACCGCCTTTTGGCCTCTGTATCCGGCCATGATGCACATGTTGCACCTGTTTTCTGGTATCAGTTATCGAGCGACGGGGGTTGCGGTTTCACTGGTGTTTTTTGTGGCCGCTTTACAGTGGTTTGGATTAGCCGTTGCGGAGGTGTTTGACCGAAAAACAGCCTACTTGGCAATGACTCTTTTAGCATTTTTCCCGACATCATATTACTTTGTCGCTGTTTACTCGGAGTCTTTGTTTATCGCATTATCGGCTGCCGTATTGTACTTTGCTCGGGTGCAGCGTTTTGGTTTTGCAAGCATGGCTGTTTTGCTGGCTGCACTGACACGTAATACGGGGATTCTTTTGGTGGGTATTTTGGCTGTCGAGGTGGTACGGTCACAAGGAAATGGATGGCGGTTTTGGACTGGTCAATGGTGGAAAGTCGCTAAATGGACATGGTTGTCCGTCCTGTGGCCCATTCTCGGATTGAGTCTTTACCTGTTTTGGCTACATTTGCGATTTCATCATTTTCTTGCCTTCCTCACTGCGGAGCACCATTGGAAACGCCACTTTATGTGGCCTTGGTGGAGTTTTGAGCAGACGCTACACAAGCTGTTCACGGCGTCTCTTGGTCCTTGGTATCGCCAATATTACAGCTTAGAAGCGGCCAGTTTTTTGTTCGCCCTGGTAGGGATTGTGCTTGGCTGGAAATACATTCGCCTGTCCGCCACGCAGGTAGCCTGGTGGCTGTACTTGGTCCTCGTGACCTTTGTCGCCGCCACAGACCCTTCAGCTCGCGACTACCTGTTAAGTTTCCCGCGATTTGCTCTAATGTTGCTACCTGCTTTCGCCTTTCTGGCTGCTTGGTTGCGGCCCCGTTGGCTCCAGGGACTGGTGTTGTTCGTTTTTGCGGTCACACTGTATCACCTGGGGGGCTTGTTTTACATTGGCCGCTGGATTGCTTGATAACCTGTCGGCTTATTTAATAGTGCCTGTTCGGAAAGGGGTCCTGTCAGACCCAAGCGGTGTGTCGGGGAGTTCTGACTTCTTTCCGGACAATCTCTTATACGGGTCAGCCGCCGATGCGAGACATCTCAATTTTGGTTTGGGAGTTGGGGGTATGAGCGAGTCGGAGTTCAGAATAGCGATCCGCTCGGTTGCCCCAGATCTGAGCAATAAATTCGTAAAGTTGTTCATCGGAGTCTCCACGGCGTAGACATTCTCTTAAGTTGTGGCCTTGATTGCCGAACAAGCACGTGTACAACTGGCCTTCGCATGTCAATCTGGCCCGAGTGCATCCGGCGCAAAATGGGCGAGTGACCGATGCAATCACACCGATTTCACCGCCGCCGTCGACGTAGGCGTAACGAGTGGCCACTTCTCCTGGCGTCCGGGGAAACAGGGGCTGCAGGGGCCATTGCCGGTGCACCGTCGACAGAATTTCCTCAGCAGGCAAGACATCGTCCATGCACCATCCATTGCTGTTGCCCACATCCATATATTCAATGAACCGCAATATTTGTCCCGAATGGCGAAAGTGTTCAGCCATGGGAACCACTTGCGAATCGTTGATTCCTCGCTTGACTACCATATTTACCTTCACAGGCGTGAGACCTGCCGCTTGAGCAGCAGAAATGGCCGTCAATACGCGACTGGCAGGGAAGTGAACATCATTCATGGTCATGAAAATGTCGTCATTCAGGGCATCCAAGCTCACAGATATGCGAGTTAACCCGGCTTTCTGTAAGGACTTAGCACGCTGTTCGGTGAGCAAGGACCCGTTGGTGGTCATGGCAATATCGTCAATTCCAGGGATGCCCCGCAACATCTGGACGAGCGTCTCTAAATCCCGCCGAAGCAAAGGTTCACCCCCCGTGAGTCGTAATTTGTGGACTCCTAAACGGGCAAACACCCGAGCAAGTCGGGTGATTTCTTCAAAAGTTAACAGGGCCTCGTGTGGCAAAAAGGCATAGTCCTCACCAAAAACCTCGCGGGGCATGCAGTAGCGACAGCGAAAGTTGCAACGGTCGGTAACCGAGATTCGCAAATCTCGGAGTAAACGCCCACGGATATCCTTCGACCCTTCCAGGTTGGGACTGATTGCTTTCATGGGCTGCCTCCTAGCGATGGGCACTGTTCTTTTATTTTACACCCAGATGCCAGAACTGTGGAGCCTGACTTAGGAACGTTGTCCCGCTGTGAGCACACAGAAGTTTGGCAGCGTAAGCAGGAACGGTTACAATCAACGGCGAAACCACAACGTGGATTTCCCGTGGATTAGTTTCGGGAGGGCGAGGGTTTGCATACCCAAAAGATACACTTAAAGAGCCGCCCGAAAAGCAGACGTGTTTCGGCTTGGCTCGTGAAAATGGTGGCGCTGGTCTGCATCTCCGTTGGCAGCAGTGGGGTTTTAGCGTGGAATGGGCAATCGACAGTTCAGGCGGCCCAGAACATCCATATTTCCGCTGTTGTCGGGTTCAACGGATTTTATAGTAGGGACCAGTGGGTGCCCGTACATGTTCAGATTCAAAATGAAGGACCCACTCGGACCGTCCAATTGGCCGTTCCCCTGTCCGATACTTTAGGCAACGGGCGTCGAATGGATGGCACATTGCTATGGAATGTAAACTTGCCTGCTCATGGAAAGGTGACAACGGTCATTGCGGTACCTGGACGCACGATGGACGGGAATACAAGTGTGGAGTGCTTATATCAAGGGGATGAGGTTGCGTCGTTGCGGTTGTCGGGTACCGCTTTAGGCAAAGTAGCCTTAGTTGCCGTGTTGTCTCATCAGGCACAGGCTGGCCAGTTCCTCACCGGCAGTACCGATGGTCCCGGTGGGAACCCGGTTTTGCCCGTGACTCAAGCGCCCAGTGAGATGCCCGGTTCTGCAAATCTGTTGACTGCCTTGACGGCCATAGCAGCCACTCCAGATGTGTTGAATGAATTGTCTTCCCAACAACAGCAAGCGTTGATGCACTGGGTGGACTTGGGAGGCCTTTTGATTGTGACGGGCGTACAGTCTGAGCATTCCTCTTGGACCGACTGGCTGCCCCTATTGCCAGGTCATCAAGCATTGACGCCAGGCCAGAGTTTGGCATCTTTTGGTTCTGACTCAGCCGTTCCCTTGGGGAAGGTGATGTCTTCCGCACGGGGGGTGAGTAGCACTGGGGTTTTATGGGCCGGGACCCCCCAGCATCCCCTGTTGGCCGCCTTGGTGAGTGGACGAGGCCTGGTGGTACAGACCGCTTTTTCTCCCGTTCAGTCAACGCTGCTCACGTGGCCGAGCAATGCCTCTCTGTGGACTTCCATCCTTCAACGCGGAAATTCAGGGGGGCAGTCTGCCTTCCCCGCTGCATTTGCCACAGGTCAGGCCTTATCTTTGGCTTCTGCCAGTGATTCCCTCAGTCCTTTGCGGTTGCCATCCTTGCGGTTTTGGGCTAGCGTGTTTCTACTGTACCTTTTGCTCATCGGTCCCGGTTTGTTTTTTTGGTTGCGTAGACGCCATGCGGAAGCCACTGCCTGGATTTGGCTTCCTGTTATCAGTCTGGTCACCACCGGAGGCATCTATTGGTTCGGTATCAGTCAACGACCTTCTGGCATGTTGACGGAGGCCGTGGGAGTGTTGGACTTGGTTGGAAATGGAACTGCGGAGTCGTATGGCATTCGGGGATTCACTTCGCCCCGGGTCAGTTCTGCCACTGTACGGGCAGGTCAACCGGCGATGCTAACGGTGCCCTTGGCTGAGAGTGTGACCAATTTGGGAACAGCTCAAGTGACCATGGATCCCACTGGAACTGCCTACTTTTATCACCTGGGTCGATGGGCTGTCCGTTATGTTTACACCATTGGAGAGGTTACCGGACAGGGTCAGTTGGATGCGGAGTTGTGGGCAACCCTGTCCGGATTAAATGGATATGTGCGTAACGACACACCTTACCCACTGCACGGATTAGCAGTAGGGTGGAATAAAGAACTGTATTTGCTGGGAGACCTGGCACCAGGGCAGACTGTGTCCATCCGGCCTCAGTCTACGCTGACTGCGGGGGGGAATGGTTACCTGAGCGCTTATGGGTCTTATAATCATGATATTACTCGCGGAGTGGGCCGTACCTTGGGCAATTACGCAGCCCAACAGGGACTGTTGCAGCCCTCTCAACAGGCAAATGCAGCCGTGTTGATGGCCACGACGGACAGTGTTACTCCGGCTTTGGGGCCGATTATCACTCGACAGAAGCTGTCAGTCGACGATACACGGGTTTTGGTCCGCCAATTTGCCAGTGTTGCTTTATATCCCAATGTACAAGGGATGTCTTCGCCGTGATGGTGCAAACGCAAAACTTGACAAAGAAGTACGGTCGCACGGTGGCAGTCAATCGTCTTAACCTCACCGTTCGTCAGGGTAGTGTCTTTGGGTTAATTGGGGAAAATGGGGCTGGCAAAACCACCACCTTGTCGATGCTCGCCACGTTGACAGTTCCCAGCTTTGGTCGTGCCTTTGTGAATGGCTTTGAGGTCTGCAAGCATCCACATGATGTGCGAATGTCCATCGGTTACATGCCCGATTCATTCGGAGTCTACGACGACCTGACCGTAACGGAGTATCTTTACTTCTATGCCGAGTGTTATGGGGTCAAGGGAGCCTTGGCAAAGCGACGTAGCGCGGATTTGTTGGAATGGGTGGACCTGCAAGACCAGCGGGGAACTTATGTGAACGCGTTGTCCAGAGGAATGCAGCAGCGCTTGGAGTTGGCGCGCTGTTTAATGCATGATCCGCAGGTATTAATTTTGGATGAGCCCGCATCTGGTCTGGATCCTCGTTCCCGTATTGAACTGCGTCGGGTATTGCGACGATTGCGGGAATTGGGTAAAACCATGATTATTAGCTCACACATTCTTAACGAACTCAGCGAGGTCTCGGATGAGATTGGCATGATGCGGGGTGGGGAGTTGTCTGCTGTAGCAGCGGTGGAAGCGCTGAAGGACCAAATAGGTGCTTATCGGCGACTTTGGGTTCAGGCGACTGCGAAACCGGAGTTGTGGCAGACAGTGTTGGCAGCGGAACCACAGGTGTTGGACTATACTCTGCGACTGCAAGGAGTGGAATTGGTGTTTTCCGGAGTGTTGGAGGAGCAAGCGGAACTGCTGAAACGCTTGATTCAGGCAGGGATTCCGGTCATTCATTTCGGTGAGCAACCTACAGATATCGAATCCTTGTTTCTGCGGCTCACGGAACGGGGGAGAGTCACACATGATGCGAGGTAATCCCTTGCTACTGAAAGAATTTCGTCAGCGTATGCGGACTCGCCGGGCACCTCTGGTGATTATGAGCTATTTTATCAGTATGGCTTTGCTGACGTTTTTATTGCTGTACGAAAACGTCCAGGGGCAACTCACGCTGTTATTGCCAGCTCGAGGGGAGCAGGTATTTGTCACTTTGGGGCTGTTGCAAATGGCCGTAGTGGTCTTTCTAACTCCTGCATTTGCTGCCGGGGCGGTCAGCGGCGAGAGAGAACGGCGGACTCTGAGTGTTCTGTTGACCACACCCTTGTCTCCTTTCACTATTTTAATGGGAAAGGTTCTGTCCTCCAGTGCCCTGCTGTTGTTGCTGGTTATTGTTACCCTGCCCTTGTACAGTTTGGTCTTTTTGTTTGGCGCCGCCGTTCCTCAAGAACTCCTCGGAGTGTTTGGTTTTCAATTAGTGACCGTTGTCCTGGTGGCCGCAATGAGTGTATGCTGGTCTACCCTGGCGTTGCGCTCTGGTTGGAGTACGGTGTTATCTTACGCCACCGTGACTTGGATGGTTGTGATTACTGGATTGTTTGGCTATGGGTTGCAATACGCGGCAACACGTTTCCCTATTGATTACTTTTTGCTCAATTGGGGGGAAATTCTGTTACGTCTTAATCCCCTGTGGATTGAAGCAGGTCTGGCGGGCGCTGTTCCGGGCAACTTCGGTCAAGATATGTTCTGGTTTTTAGGGTTTTATGGAGTTATTACCGTAATATTATGGATATTCAGTGTTGGAAGATTGCGTCCACAAGCATATGCCTTTTCATCGCGGCTAAGGCGTGGCGATGAAAAAGATTTTGAATAGACCCTCATGCCGCTAACAGCGGCATGAGGGTCTATTCAAGATATTTTCCACGAAAAGACTGCTGGAGTCTACTTTGTTGAAAATACCCGTAAGCGGGCTTTTATTTTAGACCAGATCGTTATACAATAAAATCGTTTTTGCGAATGAAACATCATATGGATAAAGGATTGAACTGGGGAGAGAAAGGAAGAGAAACCTTATGCGTGCCAGTCGAATGATTCTCATCAACCTCATTGGATTCATTGTGGTTCTGCTGGCGATTGCCGGAGGTGGGTGGTATTTTTACAACCAGAGCAACTACATTAGCGACAGTGATGCCTCGGTTCAAGCTAAACAGGAGTATATTGCGGCGATGGCCGCCGGGAAATTGACCAAGTGGACGGTGCAAGCGGGTACGACAGTGCAGGCGGGGGACGTGCTGGGCGTTGAGCAGTTGCCTACGGGGCAGACTCTCAATATTACCAGTCCCATCAACGGTCAGGTGGTGAAATCAGCAGCAGTTGTCAACGAGGTGGTGAGTCCCGGCACGCTGCTTG
This sequence comes from Bacillota bacterium, assembly GCA_027336365.1. Taxonomy (GTDB): domain Bacteria; phylum Bacillota; class Bacilli; order Alicyclobacillales; family Alicyclobacillaceae; genus QXHL01. The sequence continues at coordinate 37,626 of DAHWFY010000003.1, forward strand.
GGGCGGTGATGGACATTCAGAATGAGTATATCGTCGCCAATGTCAGAGAAACTGCAATCCGTAACATACAACCGGGTCAGAAGGTGGACATTTACATTGATGCATACCCTGGAGATACATTTTCTGGCACCGTTCTCAGCGTGGGGGGAGAATCGGCCGTTCAAGCTTTAGGGTTGCCCACAGACACCTCGGGAACCTTCACGAAAGAAGTACAGCGTGTTCCTGTGCGAATTTCATTAGACGGTATTGGTGGGAAATACGTGGTGCCAGGTATGAATGCCAGCGTACGAATTCATCGCAACAACCTGTAGACAACATTGAACAGCAGGTACAATCGTGGATAAGGGGGGGGTTGCGTGGGTTCATTTGTGGGGATTGTGGCCATTGCCTTGATTCTCATTATGGTTCTTGTGTGGCTCAATATTTATCTGCTGCGTCGTCGACCACCGAATAAAAAGGGGTTGCGTGGCGGGGATGATGAACTCCAGCAGGTCTCTAGTACCCCACCAGAATCTCCTCGTCGGCGCTCTGAGGCAAGGGTTTCTGAATCACATGAGGCTGCCAGGGAGAACACGGAGTTCACCAAATCACGGGCTTCAGAGGAGACGGAGGTTTACCGGAAGGTGCCAGTGAGGGGGCGTGAAGCCGAGGAGACAGCTTCGCAACGTCCCGGGGGTACCTATTCTGAGGATGTGAAGGTCGGCGATGTAGAGGTCTTGTCTGCACGCAATAATGAATCGACACACGGGAGCGGAAAGGTTTTTGAACGCCGTGCGTTGCCCTTTGTTTTATCTCGGTCTTCTGTCCCACTGTTTGAAGGAGAAGCTTGGCTGAAGTGCTTTTATCAACTTATGGAAGACCCCGGTGTGGTGGGCTGGATGGCTTTTCACGACGAGATTCTCGGAGCATCAGACCGGATTTATGAGGACGGATTTGTGGACGCCTTACGAGGATATCGCAGGACCGTGAGCAAACTGCAAAAGGAAGTGGGCTTGTCACACGTGGTGGAGACGTCGATTGTCGGTGAGGAAGGGATGGTCTGGTTCTTAACTGGACGTGAAGACTCGTGGTTCGCCCTGTTTTTAGACCGCGATGTGGATGTGCACCGCTTGGTTCATCAGTTGCTGGCAGATGTGTTGGGCGCCCATTCCGAACAGACGTCTCCCTAACAGATGTCTCCCTAACAGATGTCTCCCTATACCAGTAAATACAGTAACGCAGATTTACATTCCTTGCTGGTGCCGCTAACAGCGGCATGAAGGTCTAATCCTGGACGCCATCCATGAGAGAAGCATATTTGGACGGGCCGACACGTACAGTCTATGGATGACCTTGCGGGGAGGGACGAGGGTGCGCGTCATTTTGATGATGTTACTTGCCCTGTCCATGATTCTATTCGGTGCAGAACTGTTTACCAATGGTGTAGAGTGGCTGGGGAGGAAATTGGGCCTTGGCGACGGCGCAATCGGCAGCGTGCTGGCAGCTCTGGGAACCGCTCTTCCCGAAACGGCTGTCCCCGTGACCGCCATTCTATTAGGTGCCGGAAGCAAGGGGTCGGAGGAAGTCGGTATGGGGGGTATCTTGGGAGCGCCCTTTCTGCTGGTGACGCTAGGGTCTCTCATCATGGGCGTAACCTTGTGGGTGCGCCAAAGTACGCAAGATACCTCGGAACGTCTGCATGTAAGAGGGAAGGCGTTTTATCGGGATATGATGTTTTTTTTACTGACCTACAGTTTTGTAATTGTTTCCGGCATCGTTCCCTGGTTGTGGTTACATCATTTGGCTCCCTGGGTCCTTGTGGGCGCATATCTTTTGTTTGTGATTGTCGCCTTGCGAGAAAAGTGGGCAAACACGCCTGGAGAGCGCCCTCATCCCCTCTATCTGCAATGGAAAGCAGTGGAACCAATGTGGCAGTCGGTGGTGTTACAGTTATTGGTTTCCCTGCTGACCATCATTCTCGGCGCACAGATGCTGTCCTCTGGAGTCGGTCAGGTGGCAGTGGACCTGGGCATGCCAACTTTTGCGCTCTCAGCTTTGCTGATTCCTTTGGCCACGGAGCTGCCGGAGACGCTCAATAGCGTGGTTTGGATCCGGCAGGGTAAGGATGCTTTGGCTTTAGGGAATGTGACCGGGGCCATGGTGTTTCAGAGTACCCTGGTGCCTGCTCTGGGGATTTGGCTCACTCCGTGGAGATTAGACTTGCCAGCCTTGTTGACAGGGTCCTTAACATTGGCTGCAGGGTCGCTATTGCTCGGTTTTTACTTGTTGCGCCGCCGCCTGGTAGCGGGGGTTCTGGCGGGTGTTTCCCTGTTGTATTGGGTCTTACCTTTGCAAATTCTTGCCGGTCGTTATGAACTGCAGGAGTGGTCTTTTTGGCTGACCATAACGATTATTACTGCAGTCGTGTTTGCATTTCGATGGAATTTGCGCGTGCGTGGAACATGATGGGGTGTTAAAATACGGATTAGGTCTGTCGACCTGCGCAAAGGAGGGCGAAAATGGCAACTGAAGTGGTAACAGATCAAAACTTTCCAAATTTCTTACAATCTGATACTCCTGTTTTGGTGGACTTCTGGGCTGTGTGGTGTGGTCCCTGTAAAATGATTGCTCCCGTGTTGGAGGAGCTGTCAGGGGAATTGCAGGGTAAGTTGAAGATTGGCCGCTTGGATGTGGACAAAAATCCTGCCACGACTCAACAGTTTGGCATTATGAGCATTCCGACCTTGTTGGTATTTAAGGGCGGTAAGGCGGTCAAGCAAATGATTGGCTTTCGCTCCAAGGCAGACTTGCTCAGTCAACTGTCCGAGGTCATCTAAGAAGGTTCCAAAACATGGGCCCGCCCCGGGTTTTCCTGGGGCGGCTTTCCTATCATCGGGTTTCTTATCATTCAGAATGGCGGGAACTTGTATTCAGTGAAGGGGAACCTTTTTTAGGGGATTCATCCGTCTGCTCAGCGATATAATTCATTGAATGCCTCGTCAACGGCTTGCAGCGTTTTGGTGATATCGTCTTCACTGTGAGCCGCAGAGACAAACCACGCTTCATATTTGGAAGGGGCAATAAAAATGCCTCGCCGCAGGAGGGCGTGGAACAAAGCTGCAAATTCCTGTGAATGGGTGCGCACTGCTCCCTCATAATTTACTACCCGTTGGCTCCCAAAAAACACGGTCAGGGCCCCTCCGATTCGGTTCACGGTGACCTGTGCCTCAACACGGTTTGCAGCAGCGAGAATACCTTTCTCTAATCGTTGCCCCAATCTGCTCATTTGTTCATAAATTTCGGGCTGGCGTAAGATTTGCAAGCAGGCAAGGCCAGCACGCATAGAGGCTGGATTGCCTGCCATGGTTCCGGCTTGATAGACGGGGCCTAGAGGTGCTACGCGCTCCATGACCTCTTGTTTGCCACCATAAGCACCAATGGGCAGGCCACCACCAATAATTTTACCCAAAGCGTAAAGGTCTGGGTGTACGTCGTACAATTGTGCGGCCGTACCGTAGTGGAAACGGAAAGCGGTAATCACTTCGTCGAAAATGACCAGGGCACCCGCTGAATGAGACAAATCAATGATCTGTTGCAAAAATCCGGGTTCCGGAGCCACAATTCCAAAATTACCCACAATTGGTTCCACTAAAACCGCTGCAACTTCGGAGCCGTGTTGTGCCAACGCTTCAGATAGGGCATGCACGTCATTATAGGGGACAGTAATAACCTCCGCCGCCGTTGCCGGAGTGACGCCGGCACTGTCCGGAATGCCAATGGAAGATGGACCGGACCCTGCGGCTACGAGCATTGGATCAGAATGTCCGTGGTAACATCCAGCAAACTTTACAATCTTATTGCGACCAGTGGCGCCACGTGCCACGCGCAGGGTTGTCATAACGGCCTCGGTGCCGGAATTCACAAACCGCAGTCGTTCCAAGTCTGGAATGGCCGACTGCAGGGTTTCAGCAAATTCAACTTCCCATGGGGTGGGGGTCCCATAGAGAATTCCGTCCTCGCTGGCCGCACGCACGGCCTTCATGACATGGGGATGGGCGTGACCTAATATCAAAGGGCCATAGGCCCCCAGGTAGTCGATAAAGGTATTGCCGTCCACATCCTCAAAGTAGGCCCCGTAAGCTCGTTTCATGACGACCGGTACCCCGCCGCCGACGGATTTAAAAGACCGGGATGGGCTGTTGACTCCTCCGAGAATGGCTTTTTCCGACCTTTCAAACCACCGTTCCGTTTGAGAAAACTCCATCGAATTGAAACCTCCCGTTTCATGGACTGAAAGTGAACGAATTGCCCGCACATTTCCTTTCATCGGCACTACGCGTTGGTGGGTTAAGTGGGGGCCGATCTTTGATTTTTTCTCTTGGGACTGCACGAATTGGAACTGCAAGTATTGTTTTACGGTTTTCAGACTAGTTCCTTCAACCGAGAATACAAGATAAACACAATACCATAGATAAGAAAGTATTGTAACTTTCCATGTCACCCATTTTATGATAAAATTAAACTATAAGCAACGAGGCATAGAGGTGACTTCCATCGAAAAACAAGTTGCATTGAGATCTTTGCCTGCTGTTGGACATCTGCTCGAATTTCCACAAACTCTGTCTGTTTTTGCGGATTATCCTCTGGCGTTGGTCACTCGGTTTCTGGGCGAGGCTGTGGCGGAGTTGCGAGAAATGTGGGACAGGGATCCTGCACCTGGTGATGATGCATGGGCGCAAATGGTTTTGCCTGAGAGCATCATTCAACGGGCCCATCGGATTTTGAATGTATATCTTAGTCCACACCTGCGTCCGGTGTTGAATCTAACTGGAACGGTTATCCATACCAATTTGGGCCGTGCTCCTTTGTCCGAGCGGGCGTTGCAGGCGGTCCATGACGTTGCCTCTCAGTACAGTAATCTGGAATACGATTTAACGCCGGGAAAACGAGGTTCTCGCCATGACCACGTGGCCAAACGACTGTGTGCCCTGACGGGAGCTGAGGCAGCTCTCGTCGTGAACAACAATGCGGCCGCTGTACTGTTGGCGTTGCGTTCGCTCGCCCAAGGTGGGGAGGCGGTGGTTTCAAGAGGGCAATTGGTGGAAATTGGAGGTTCATTCCGGATACCTGATATCATGGTTCAAGCGGGAGTTCTCTTGAAGGAAGTGGGCACCACTAACAAAACTCATCTGCGAGACTATCAGCAGGCCATTGGCGAAAACACACGCTTAATTTTAAAGGTGCATACGAGCAATTACCGTATTGTGGGCTTTGTTCACCAGCCCCCCTTAGCTGACCTCGTGGAGTTGGCGCGTCAGCGGCAAGTTCCTTTGTTTGAGGACTTGGGCAGCGGGGCGTTGTTCGATTTTCCCGACTTTGGCGTAGGGGATGAGCCTACGGTTTCCAACAGTATTCGCGCAGGAGTGGATTTGGTTTCTTTTAGCGGAGACAAGCTGTTGGGGGGAGCTCAGGCAGGTATCCTTCTCGGTAAACAGGACGTGGTGGCTAAGTTGCGCAGCCATCCCTGGATGCGTGCCTTGCGAGTGGATAAAATGACGCTGGCCGCCCTTGAGGCGACTTTGGTTGCCTACGCAGATTCAGACATGGCACGTAAAGAAGTGCCGGTGGTGCGCATGATTACCGCCTCTTACGAGGAAATGACGAAACAAGCCGCTGTTTTAGAAAAAGCCATTGCTGCGGACGAAGTCTTAGCGAAGGTGCTTGACGTAGAACAAGTGGACGCTGTGTCCCGTATCGGCGGAGGTGCTCTGCCGTTAACGGAACTCCCCACCCGCTGCTTACGGCTACAGGCAAAAGGCCTCACTGCGCAGCAATTTTCCGACCAATTGCGTCACGTACCTCAGGTTCCCGTCATCACGCGCATCGCGCACGACGCTGTCCTTTGTGATCCAAGAACCCTCCTACCGGGGCAAGAAGGTCTTATGTTGGACAGTCTGCGCCAGTGGGCACAAGAGTTGACAGTCTGACGCGGATGAAGAACGGCTCAACGGGACACAATGAAAGCAAGACGCTGGTAGTTCAGAGGTTTTGTAAACTTTTGCTGAGCTTTTGGCGGACATGCACCGTGGCCCGGAGGGAGGTTTCCTGAATGCGGTATCGTGAGGTTGATTCTGCCATGTTGTGGCGGTTACGGGATGAAGTACCTATACCCCGGGGTGGGATGAAAGGAATATGGCAAGGCTTGGCTTGGCCCACGCAGGCATTCTCCAATGGAGGGCCGGATGGTTTAATGGACAAGGAATTGCGACTTGTTTCCAGACGCAATTGAAGTTGATTAAGTCATACGGTTGTCGGTCTATTCGGTCAGTCGATGATTTGACAGACATTTTTGCAATGGCTATACTCAAAAATACAAGTAAATTGGGACACGAAGATTCAATGCCGAGGAGAAGTAACCTTCTACCGATGTTCAGAGAGACCTGCCTGAGGCTGTGAGTAGGTTCACTGGTGAAAGGTGAAAGACACCTCTAAGAACTGGCGTGAACGGAGACTTGTGATGTCCGGTCGGAATGAGTTGTGTCGTCGGACTCGGCTTGCATATTCTCCTAAAGCATCGGCGGTTGTGCCCGTTACAGCGCAAGAGTGGGACCTTAGGGTCCAATCAGGGTGGTACCACGGAGAGTTCCTTCGTCCCTGTCCGTAGCGGCAGGGCGGAGGAACTTTTTTGTTGCCAGGACGTGTCCTAGTAGGGAGGCATGGGCGATTTGTTAACACAAAGACCGCGAGGAACCACCGATATCTTGCCGCAGGACGTCGTTCGCTGGCAGGAAATTGAGCGCACGGTGCGAGAACTGTGCCAAGTGTATGGCTATCAAGAAATTCGCACACCTGTCTTTGAACACACGGAATTATTTGCCCGTGGTGTTGGAGAAACCACAGACATCGTAGAAAAGGAGATGTACACCTTCACTGACCGAGGCGGTCGGAGTGTCACGTTACGTCCGGAGGGAACTGCGGGGGTAGTGCGGGCATTTGTGGAAAACAAACTTTACGGGTGGGCGGATGCGGTGAAGTTGTATTACATCGGCCCCATGTTTCGCTACGAAAAGCCCCAAAAGGGACGCTTGCGTCAACTCCATCAATTCGGTTGCGAGGTCTTTGGGGCGTCGGGGCCGGATGTGGACGCCGAAGTCATTGCTCTGAACGTGGAGGTGCTCAGGCGTAGTGGATTGCGAGATGTTCAGGTGGAACTGAACAGTGTGGGTTGTTCCGTGTGCCGACCTCGTCATCGAGAACAGATGGTGGAAAAGCTCACTCCTTTTAAAGAACAATTATGTACTGACTGTCAACGGCGGTTGGAAAGAAATCCATTGCGCATTTTTGACTGTAAAAATGAGATCTGCCAGGGAGTTTTGATGGAGTCTGGAGCTCCGACTATTTTGGAGAGTTTGTGTGACGACTGCCAAATTCACTTTACCGGTGTGCAGGCCTTGCTGCAATCTGAAAGGATTACTTTTAAAATCAATCCTCGTCTGGTGAGGGGCTTGGACTACTACACTCGCACTGCCTGGGAGTGTGTTTTACCTGGGTACAGTTCAGTGGCTGGCGGAGGGCGCTATAACGGCTTGGTGGCCGAGGCCGGGGGACCGGAAACACCAGGAATTGGATTCGCCGTGGGGCTGGACCGATTGTTGATGATTCTTGCTGATAAACAACCCGAGAAATCTGCAAGAAGTCGTCTACAGATTTTTGTGGTTGTGGCTGACCCTACAGCGCAAGTGTATGGGATGGAAATTTTGCAGGAACTGCGGGCAGCTGGCATTGCGGCAGATAAGGATTACCTGGGTAAAGGAATGAAGGCTCAGTTGAAAAGTGCGGATCGCCTCGGTGCAGCGTTTACGGTGATTGTGGGAGAACGTGAATTGTCCAAGGCTACCGTGGGATTGAAGAACCTCGTTACAGGGTCTCAGTTGGAATTACCCAGGGCAGAATTGGTGGAGTACTTGCAAAGTGGAGGGGACAAGCAATGAGTCAAGGACAGATGTACTTTCGCACGCATCGCGCCGAGGAGACTTCCCACGTCAGTCCGGGAACCCGTGTGACGTTGTCGGGATGGGTGGCTCGCCGTCGGGATTTGGGCGGCATTGTGTTCATAGATCTTCGGGATAGAAGTGGCATTGTGCAACTGGTGTTTGATCCCCAAAAAGGCACACCCCCGACGGTGATGGAACAAGCGGATACTTTACGCAACGAGTATGTTTTTACAGTGGCTGGTATAGTGGTTCGCCGTGACCCACAGGCCGTAAACCCGAAGTTAGCCACTGGTGAGATTGAGGTGCGCGTGGATGAATTGGAGATACTCAACGCCTCCAAAAACCCCCCTTTTTACATTCAAGATGGTGTGGATGTAGACGAAACCGTTCGTCTGCGTTACCGCTACCTGGACTTGCGCAGACCGGAGATGCAGCAGATGCTGATGTTACGCCATCGGGTGGTCCGCAGTTTGCGAAAGTTTTTAGACGAACATGACTTTGTTGAAGTGGAAACTCCCATGTTGACGCGCAGTACCCCAGAGGGAGCCCGAGATTATTTGGTACCCAGCCGTCTGCAGGCGGGCGCCTTTTATGCCCTGCCTCAGTCTCCCCAGTTGTTTAAACAACTTCTGATGGTGTCTGGGTTGGAGCGGTACTATCAGTTTGCTCGTTGCTTTCGTGATGAAGACCTGCGGGCAGATCGACAACCGGAGTTTACGCAACTGGATATTGAACAGTCTTTTTTGTCTCTGCCGGAGTTTCAGACCCTAATGGAAAAAATGATGGCCGATGTGTTTGCGGATGTTTTGGGGGTGAACTTGCCGCAGCCATTTTTGCGCCTTTCTTATGAAGAGGCCATGCATCGCTACGGATCGGATAAGCCAGATCTGCGTTTTGGGCTGGAACTACAAGACCTTTCGGACGTAGTGGCGAAAATACAACCGGAATTTCGTGTGTTTCAGGATGCCCTATCACAGGGGGGAGTCATCAAGGGATTAGTGGTTGCCGGGGGAGCCGCATGGTCACGACGTCAAACGGATGATCTGGTGAGTTTTGTCAAGTCTTACGGTTTGCAGGGGTTGGCCACTGTGGCTGTACAAGAAGCAGGTATCAAAGCGTCCATCGGCAAGTTTTTCAATGGGGAACAGTTGGCGCTTCTTGCTCAAGCTACGGGGACTGGTCAAGGAGATCTATTGCTTATTGGAGCAGGATTAGCGTCCAAGGTTCTGCCTGCTTTAGGCGCTTTGCGAACTCGTCTGGGACATGACTTGGGGTTGATTGACGAAAAAGAGTTTCGCATCGCCTGGGTTACGGATTTCCCTTTGCTGACTTATGATGAAGAGCAAGGTCGGTTTGTGGCAGAGCATCACCCGTTCACCATGCCAAAATGGGAAGATTTAGATAATCTAGAATCAAGTCCAGGTTCCGTGCGGGCTCAGGCGTATGATTTGGTACTGAACGGGTATGAGTTGGGGGGAGGGAGCATGGGCATTTATCGACGAGACATTCAGGAACGCATGTTCCAAGCGCTGGGCTTCAGCATCGAAGAGGCCTATCGCCAGTTTGGCTTCCTGATGGATGCATTTGAGTATGGCACGCCTCCCCACGGAGGTATCGCTTTTGGTCTGGATCGTTTGGTAATGGTCATGGGGGGCGGAAAATCATTGCGAGACTGTATTGCTTTTCCAAAAACGTCAAGTGGAACGGACCTGTTGACCCATGCGCCCGCATCGGTGAGTGGGGAGCAGCTACAGGTGTTACACTTACGAGTAGAAGGAGCAAATGTCCGAGTTGAGGGAAAGGGACCGGATGTCACCCTTGCAGCCTCCGCGCAAGGGTGATAGGATATAGGCAAGCGGCAAGGCAGATTGTCTTGTAGCACTTGACGAAAAAGAGAATCATCCCTGCGCTGTTAGTGATGGCCTAGGTGTTTTGAGCCAACACCATTTTTCGGGGAGTTCGACGTCTCGGCGGTACGCACATGCCTCGAGGAGGTTGCTTGAGGACGTTGCAAGCAGTTGAGCAGGACACCCACCTGCGAGAGCAGGTTCAAAACGAAGGGCTGCACGGCAAGTGCGGGGATGGTTTTCATTGATGAAGGCTGTAAGTGCTTATTTAAATATGGTTTTCAGGTGGCGAACTGCTCGGGCGGTTCGCCACTTTGCGTGTATCAGGCTGGGTATCGTATGATGACTGTGAGAAGAGGTTCGACGGAAAAGAACTGGAGCATCTCGGAATCATGGATGAGTTTTTTGACAGATTTCGGGATTAAATAAAAAATTCAGCGAGGGTGACCCACCGTGGACTTGTTTTCAGCGGCGGCAGATAGGGAACAGCAACAAACGGCCCCTCTGGCCTTCCGCATGCGACCACAAAGGCTGGCCGAGGTCGTCGGGCAGCAGCACATCTTGGCTCCTGGCAGTTTGCTGCATCGGGCCATCCAGGCAGACCGACTCGTATCCTTAATTCTATTTGGACCTCCGGGCAGTGGAAAAACCACTTTGGCGGAAGTGATTGCCTGCACGACAAAGGCTCGTTTTGAGACTTTGAATGCCGTGTCCGCAGGGATTGCGGACATTCGGGCAGTGGTGGAGCGAGCCAAAGAAGAACGGGCATTACACGGTCGAAAGACGGTGTTGTTCATTGACGAAATCCACCGTTTTAACAAGGGGCAGCAAGACGCACTGCTGCCTTTTGTTGAACAGGGACTACTGACCTTGGTGGGAGCAACCACAGAGAATCCGTATTTTCAGGTAAATCCAGCACTCGTTTCTCGTTCCCATGTGTTCCGATTACATCCTTTAGGTCCCGAGGATATTCGTGTCTTGTTGCGTCGTGCCATTGCCGACAAACAGCGTGGATTGGGGGAGATGGGGTTAGACTTGACACCGACCGCAGAGCGGGTGCTGGTGGAGTTGTCTGGGGGGGACGCCCGGCGGGCATTGAATGCCTTGGAACTCGCGGCTTTAACCAGCCCCTTGAATGAGGACGGCAGGGTGGTTTTGGACGAACCGCAAGTTCGGGAGTCCATTCAAGAGCGTCAGGTACTGTATGACCGCAGCGGGGATGAGCACTATGACACCATTTCCGCGTTTATTAAATCTATCCGCGGTTCGGATGTGGATGCGGCCTTGTTGTGGTTGGCAAAAATGCTGACTGCGGGTGAGGATCCACTATTTGTTGGCCGTAGGTTGATGATTTTGGCGGCAGAAGATGTGGGGAATGCGGATTCTCAGGCACTTCCGCTAGCAGTGGCGGGATATCAGGCGGTGGCAACGGTGGGCATGCCGGAAGCCCGCATCGTATTAGCTCAGGTAACCTCATATTTGGCCTGTGCACCTAAATCAAATGCGGCTTACCGCGCCATCGGCGAGGCATTGGCGGATGTACAGTCTGGAATGTCATTGGTTGTTCCACCCCACCTGCGTTCCACAGGCTATCGGGGAGCGGAAAAACTGGGTTCTGGTGTGGGCTACCTGTACCCTCATGACTATCCAGAACACCATGTGGAGCAGAGCTATTGGCCGCAAATGGTACAGCCGAAAAAGTATTATCAACCTGTTCAATAAATACAATTGCGTGGATTTATCTTTCTTGCTGGTGCCGCTAACAGCGGCATGAGGGTCTCACTGATAGTGTGTCCGGAAAGGGTTGGGGTCAGACCCCCCTTCCGGACAACCTCTGATAGGAGATGGATGCGTGAAAATCTCGACGCGAGGCCGCTATGGGCTGATGTTGCTGGTTGATCTGGCTCAAAACGATTCTGGTCATCCAATTTCACTCAAAGCTGTGGCAGAACGCCAGGGTTTGTCTGAACACTACTTGGAGCAACTGATTGCTCCGTTGCGTAATGCGGGGCTAGTACGCAGTATTCGGGGAGCGTACGGGGGATATGTATTGGCCAAGTCATCCGGAGAGATGACAGTGGAACAAGTATTATCTCTGCTGGAAGGGCCGGTAACCATTGTCGATGAGGATTTGGATGATGGTTTTGAACCATTGTGGGACCGCTTGCGCAACGCTATTCAGGAGGTTCTTTCTGGGGTGACCATCCAGGACTTGTCTGAAATGAGAATACATCAGGATGGTAGTTACATGTATTATATATAAAAACTCCTGGGGGAAAATAACGGATTGTCAGTGCCTTTGCTTTGTCGCTGAAATGTCATACCCCCCGCTAAAAGCCTTCATTTCCTAAAGGTATCTACCAATTAATTCATTGTCAAGGTCTTAGACTGTGTCTATAATAGTGTGTCGGATAGTGTTGGATGGGGTTGCTTTTTAAATGATATGGGCGTGTCCGTTGCGGATGACCTTTCCGGACCCGCACACTTTCGTTTTTTTTTGACTCGCACTCATACAAATTCATGTTGTTTACATTTTTGGATTTCCGGACAAACTGTTGTAGGTCGATAGGTGCATATTATGCAAAGGAGACGGAGTCATGCGTTGTCCACATTGCAATTCGCGGGACTTTGGCAAGATCGGTGCCAATCAGTTTTATTGTTGGGGATGTTTTATGGAATTTAACGTGTCTGGTGAAGATATCCGAATTTACGAGGTTGCTGAAGACGGTTCTCTGGTAGCCCTGGATGAGGTGCCTGAGGCCATGAGCGTAGAGTCGAGTACCGCGTGAATCACTCAGTGGACAGGCCGGGACAGAACGAATTTTTGGTTGGGTTTTTGGCAGAATGGGTTTCGTTTGTCACATCCCCTGTAGGCGCGACTGTGGCCAGCCATAGAGACCGAAGGCGGTCGCGCTCAGGCCAAACACCAGGGTGGTGACCAGATACGCAATGGCTTGTCGGTATTGACCGGATTCTAGGAGCATGGTGAATTCGTAAGAAAATGTTGAGAATGTGGTATATGCACCACATACCCCTGTACCCAAAAACAACATGGCCCGCTGAGTCACTTCTGGCAACCATGTTTGGCTGACTCGGGTTAACCAGCCAAGGGCAAAAGCACCTGTGATATTAATCAACAGGGTTGCCGTGGGAAATTGCCGAGATACTTTATCACTTATCCACTTGGACAACAGGTAACGTGCAATGGCACCCACCACTCCGCCTAAACCTACAATCCAGGTTTCCACACTGAACTCCCCTGCCCTAATTGACTTGTCAACTTGGTTTTTGCTCAACCAAGTCCGTGCCGGAAAGCGACACGATAGCCCACAATGGCTGCTCCCAGACTTCCCATGATGCTTGCCACCACGTAGGTCACTGTGAGAAATGGATGATGTTGAGCCCACATGGACCAGGTCTCCACTGCAAATGTGGAGTATGTGGTGTAAGCTCCCAGCATGCCTGTACCTATCCCTAAACGTAGGTAAGGATGAATCGGATATCGTTCCAAGGTCATTGTGTACAGCCAGGACAGCACAAAGCTTCCAGATACGTTAATAGCCCAAGTGGCCAAGGCGGCCCACTGAAATTGGGCCATCACCTGGGTGAGTTGATACCTCACGATGGCTCCAATGAATCCGCCAATCCCCACCGACAGGGTGGGTAGCCAATTTCC
>DAHWFY010000040.1 GCA_027336365.1 Bacillota bacterium
GATGAGGAATGATTGATGGGCAAAAATTGTGGTCTCTGCACAACCATACTACAATGAACATAATGCAAAACGAATTCCAAGGATTGTGAGGGTTCAGACATGGAAAAAGAGACAAAGTTGGAGGTCCTTCACTTGCTGGAGGAGAATGCTCGCCGTTCTCCGGCGATGATTGCCACCATGCTGAAAATGGATGAAGACGAGGTTCGGCAAGTCTTGGAAGAGTTCGAACGAGACAGGGTGATTGTCCGTTACTCTGCCCTCGTAAATTGGGATAAGGTGGACCAGAACAGGGTAACAGCCGTGATTGACGTCAAGGTCACTCCCCAAAGAGACGTGGGGTTCGACGCCATTGCGCAACGAATTTATCGATTTCCTGAGGTATTTTCCGTGTCCTTGATGTCTGGGGTATATGATCTACAGGTGGTGGTGGTGGGGACTCACATTCGTGAAGTTGCCCAATTTGTCTCTGAAAAACTGTCGACTCTGGAACACGTGACTTCCACCACGACTCATTTTCTGTTGAAGCGATACAAGTGGGACGGTGTCATTTTCGATGACGGAGAACAGGACCAACGGTTGGTGATTACGCCGTGAAGCAACTTAAGTCTCGTTTGTCTCCCGTTGTCGAGAGCTTACCGCCGTCCGGAATTCGCCGCTTTTTTGATCTGGCCAGTGAGATGAAAGACGTGATTTCCCTGGGAGTGGGCGAACCGGATTTTGTGACACCCTGGCATATTCGGGATGCCAGCTTTGACGCCCTGGAACGAGGGTTCACCAGCTACACATCCAATCGGGGAATGCCGCAATTATTGCAGGAGATTGCCAGTTATCTGACTGGATTTGATTTACATTATAATCCCGAGCGAGAACTGCTGGTGACGGTGGGGGGAAGCGAGGCCATCGATGTGGCTCTGCGTGCCATGCTCTGTCCCGGCGAGGAGGTGCTCATTCCGGAGCCTGCCTATGTGTCCTACCGTCCCTGCGCGGCTCTGGCCGGGGGTGTGCCTGTGGCCGTGCCCACACGACCGGATCGGCAGTTTAGGTTGTCCGCAGATGACTTGGAAACCCGCCTGACTTCCCACAGTAAGGTGCTGGTGATGTGTTATCCAAACAATCCTACGGGTGCTGTATTGAGTGAGTCGGACCTTCAGGGACTGGCGAAGGTTTGCGTGCGCCACGACCTGTTGGTTATTTCGGACGAAATTTATGCCGAGTTGAGTTATGGCGGCAAACACCATAGTATTGCCGCACAACCAGGCATGCGAGACAGAACGGTTGTGGTCAGCGGCATGTCCAAGGCGTTTGCCATGACGGGTTGGCGGATTGGCTATGCTGCGGGTCCGGAAGACATCCTATCGGCCATGTTGAAAATTCACCAGTACGCCATCTTGTGTGCTCCCATCATGGGTCAAATGGCGGCTCTTGAGGCACTGCGGCATGGGGAGCGGGAAAAACAACGTATGGTGGAAGAGTATGACAGACGTCGGCGCCTGATTGTGGAGGGGCTGCGCGGAGTGGGACTGCCTTGCCATGAACCCCAAGGTGCCTTTTATGCTTTTCCGGACATTCGTGGAACCGGGTTGACTGCTGAGGCATTTGCCGAGGGATTGCTCCGTCAACAGCGAGTGGCGGTAGTGCCAGGTACAGCCTTTGGCGAAGCTGGGGAGGGATTTGTGCGTTGTTCCTATGCCACCTCGGCAGACCAAATCAAACTAGCTGTAGAAAGAATTGGGCGCTTTGTGGAGGAGTTGTAGACCTTCTCCTGAAAAATGATTTGATTAGATAAAAATTTAGTGATGCAGGGAACTGGTGAAAAGGGTCGTGAGGTCTATAATAGGGATGAAAGTCTAATTCCGCCCTGGGATGGATCTTTGGGCGGCTTCGTGTCTGAGCGAAAATCTATTCTCCTGCTCGGGGATACCGGACTCGCGCAAAGACTCGGCGTCGGGCACAGTCGATGATGTTTCGGCGCTGAGGTTGACACAAGGGAGGTTGAGGTTGTCCATGCAGTCTCACGATGCGGCGGTGACATCTGCACACGCCACAAACAGGCAGGCTTATTTACAGCTTGTCATCATCATTCTCGGCGTTTTCATGGCCATTTTGGACACGAGTGTGGTGACTGTGGCAATTCCGGTCATGGAACACGACTTGGGTGCCACAACGAACCAGATCCAGTGGGTGTTGACGGCTTATATGCTGGCAATTGGCATTTTAGTGCCCATCTCAGGATGGATGACAGAAAAGGTGGGACCTAAACGGCTGTTTTTGTTTTCACTGGCCGTTTTTACGATTGGCTCTGCCCTGTCCGGCGCGGCTTGGAGCTTGGGAAGTCTGATTGCATTTCGGATACTGCAGGCGGTCGGTGGAGGGTTTATGATGCCCGTGTCCATGGCCATGATTTTTCGTTTGTTCCCACCGGAGAGACGGGGTTTTGTCATGGGTTTGTTAGGGATTGCCATGATGGCGGCTCCTGCCTTCGGCCCTGCCCTCAGCGGTTACTTCGTAGAATATGCTAGTTGGCGCTTGATTTTTTACGTGAATGTTCCTATTGGCCTCATTGCGGTTCCCTTGGGCATGATGTGGATGAAGGAACTGCCCCATCACGTGAGTGGCAAGCTGGACATCCTGGGGTTTGTTTTTTCCACGGTAGGATTTTTCAGTTTGCTTTACGGGTTTAATGAGGTTCCCAGCAACGGCTGGCATTCTTTTACGGTGGCTGGTTTTCTGACCATCGGCACTGTCTGTCTGATACTCTTGGTGATTACCGAATTGGTCGTGGAAAATCCGGTGATTCAGTTGCGGGTGCTGAAAAATTACATGTTTAGCATGAGCCTATTGATTACTTCGGTCATCAATATTGCGCTGTTTGCCGGTCTTTTCCTGCTACCCTTGTACCTTCAGGACGTTCGCGGTTATACGGCGTTGCGCACGGGCCTGTTCATGACGCCGGCGGCTCTTCTGTCGGCTTTGATGATGCCCATCAGCGGCCGCCTCATGGACCGCATTGGGGCTCGCCCACTGGGAATTGTGGGTTTGGCCATTGTCGCATATGGGACCCTTGGATTCGCTCATTTGACACTTTATAGTCGTTCGGGAGACATTCAGTGGTTGTACATCCTGCGCAGTGTGGGGATGGGCATGACCATGATGCCCATCATGACGGCGGGGATGAACACCGTTCCACAGGAACTGGTGAGCCAGGGTACGGCGATGACGAACACGGTGCGGCAGGTGGCCTCTTCTTTGGGTACGGCACTGTTGACCAGTTATATGACGACACAAAGCAATATTCATCAGGCAGCATTGAATTGGCAGGTGACGCCCATGTCTGCAACAGCCGATTGGTTGCAAAAGACCATTCACTCCCTCCAAGGTCAGTACGGAATGAGTGCGGCGGCTGCAAAGCAGGAGGCCACCACTATGCTCATGGGGTTGATTGGTAAAGAAGGGTTTGTCGCTGGATTAAACGACACCTTCTATGTTTCATTCATTCTGGCCGCCATCGCATGGGTTCTGGTTTTGTTTTACGGGAGTGCTAAGGAACGGGCTGCTCGGAGGGGACATCAGGCACTGCGCGACAGCAGCAATGGGCGTGTAACGTCAGCAGAAGCTAACCCGCGGGAAGTGCGGAGTTTACCCGCACCGCGCTTGAGCACCGAGTGAGGTTGTGGATTCAGATGAACGGTAAGAACATGAGGATCCTGGAATGTGTGAGGCGGGGGTTAGACCCTCATGCCGCTGTTAGCGGCATCAGCAAGGGAGGTAAATCCACGTTATTGTATTTACTGGATAGACTCGCATGCAGCCGATAGCGGCATCAATAGGAGAGGTAAATCCACAGAACGGTATTGGCCAGATAGCATATAACCTGGGAGTTCCAACCTTGACTCCCAGGGAGGATTTCTATACGGTTAAGAAGGCTATTTGCGGGATAGACCCTCATGCCGCTGTTAGCGGCACCAGCAAGGAATGTAAATCCACGCAAGTGTATTTACGGAACAGGACAGGCTGTTGGGGCCACCCGCAGGCAATTTTACGCGCGTGCAGGTACTGGAGGACTCGGCTCGCAGAAGGCGGGCGAATCCTTGGCGCAAGCCGCGGGGAACAGGTGAAGCTGGGTTGAAAATTGCAGTTTTAATTCCTTGTTATAACGAGGAGCACACGATTGAGAAGGTTGTGCGGGATTTTCAACGAGAACTCCCGGAAGCGGATATTTTTGTCTATGACAATAACTCCACAGACCGCACCGTGGAATTGGCCCAGGCTTGTGGGGCCATTGTCCGGCGAGAAACGCGGCAGGGTAAAGGGAACGTGGTTCGTTCCATGTTCCACGACATTGAGGCGGATGTATACGTCCTGGTGGATGGAGACGACACGTATCCAGCGGAGTACGTGCACTTCTTGATTGCGCCTGTGGAAGAGGGCATGGCCGACATGGTGGTGGGAGATCGACACTCCAATGGGTCTTACGAGGAGGAGAACAAGCGAGCCTTCCATGACCTGGGAAATCGGCTGGTCAAGGGTTTAATCAACAAGTTGTTTCACGCCTCCTTGCGCGACATCATGTCCGGATACCGGGCTTTCACCCGAGATTTTGTGAAAAACACACCCATTCACAGTGCGGGGTTCGAAATTGAAACGGAAATGACTCTGCATGCCTTGGACAAGCGTTTCCGTATTGTAGAGATGCCCATCGACTATCGGGATCGGCCTGCTGGAAGTTTTTCAAAACTAAATACGTTCAGCGATGGCATGCGGGTGTTGCGGACTATTTTTTGGATCTTCAAGGATTATAAACCCTTGGCCTTTTTCGGAATTTTATTTTTGGTCTTTTTCATCTGCGGCTGGTTGGTGGGTTTGCCAGTAATTTTTGAATTCTTGGCCACTCATGCCATCCGGCGTATCCCGTCGGCAATTTTGGCCGTGGGGCTGATGCTGCTGTCCAGCGTGTTTTTGACCTCGGGACTGATTTTGGACACCATCGTTAAACACCAGAATGACCTGTATCAGGTGCTGTTCAACCGTGCCAGCGGGGTTGCACAGACCGCTCGGAATGTCGGGGATGATCCGGAAGTTCACGAGCGCCAGGAGGTTTCGCGTTGAATTATGTCCTCATCTTTATCAATATTGTTCTCTTGGTGGCTGGGCAAACCTTGTGGAAAATTGGCATTGCCGGGCGTCCCTTGCACGGTATCAAGGGTGCCGTTCTCGCTCTGTTCTCTCCTTGGGTGATGGCAGGCATTGTGCTCTATGTGATTGCCACCGTGGTGTGGATCTACCTGCTCTCAAAATTACCTCTCAGCCTGCTTTATCCATTGCAGAGCCTAGCTTATGTGGCTGCAGTGGTGGTGGCTGTTTTCATCTTCAAGGAACAGGTTTCCGTAACTCGTTGGGTGGGTGTCTTGGTGATTCTATTGGGAGCGGCTTTGGTGGTGAAATGATGCTTCTGGTGAAATTTATTTTCGACGATGAACTAAAATTTCGACAGGTGGACCCACTTGATTGAGCAACAGACGGACGGAGTGGAACGGTTTGAACAAACGTACGAACAAATTTGCACAGATGCAGTGGAAGTACCGCATGAGTGAGTTCGATGACGTGGGAGTACGGGGAGACCCAGCATGGCAGCGCTGGGAACGAGGGTGGATTGGCGGGGTGCTCATGTTGGCGCTGGCCATTCGATGGATTACCATTGCTCGCTATGGGCTGGGCTTGAACCTGCACAGTGATGACCAAGGATACGTGGACAGCGCCATTCATTTTCTGCAAAATGGGATGATTACCTATTATCAGCCCAATTTGCCCACCATGCACATGATGCCTGGGATTACCTTCTGGCTGGCGGGCCTGTTTTGGGTTTTTGGCACCGGAGGCGGGGGACTGTTGCTGGCCAAGTATGTCACGGCCGTTTTGGGGGTTCTGGGAGTTTTGGGGGTTTACCTTCTGGTTCGTCGCATCTGGGGTCCTGTGGCTGGTCTCGTCGGCGCCTTGCTGGCGGCCGTGTATCCGCCCGGCATTTTGACAGACACTCTTTTTCTCACGGAGACTCCATTTTTGACGAGCTTCGCTTTTTTAATGTACTTTTCCCACCGTCTTGCGGAGTATCACGATTGGCCGGACTTTTTTGGTGCTCTGGTTTGTTACATCATTGCCTTGTTTTTTCGCCCCACTGTGGCTTTGTATCCGGTTGTATTGTTGCTTTATTTTTTCTGGAAGCATTACTCCACACCGCGTCTTTGGAAGCAGGCCGGTGTGGGTGCCCTGATTGTACTGGCCGTGATGACCCCTTGGTGGGTGCGCAACTACCATGATTTTCATCACTTCGTTCCTTTGGATGACGGTTCGGGCAACCCCATGTTGTTGGGTACATACCAAGGAGTGGGGTATCCGAACCACCTCACGCTGCAGCAAACCCTGAATCAGCTCGCTGCAAGTCATCCTCAGGTAGGGCAAGACCCCGCAGCACATGAAGAACAGTGGATGAATCTGCAGCAAAAGGCCGCCGAGCAGCGCATGGGTCAGTGGTGGAATGACAATCGATGGGCCTTTCTGTTCAGTTACTTGTATTTGAAGCCCAAGATACTGTGGCAAGACCCATTTTATTGGATTCCAATTTTGCACATTTCCCAGAGGTTGGTTCAATGGTTACAGTTGAAGCTGGTTGTGCTGGGTGGTTTGGGCTATCTCTTGGCTCTGGTTTGGCACCCTCGTTCCCGCAAAGACACGGTCTGGGTCCTGGCCACTTTTGCCTACTATACCGGTTTGTATGCCATATACTTTTGTTTTGGCCGATACAGCGAACCCCTCATGCCTCTGCTACTAACGGGCATCGGTGTTGGCGGGGTGACATTGTGGCAGCGGCTGCGCAAACCGGCATGGGAACGCTAAGACACCCAGCGCAGCACACGGTCCGGGTAGTAGAGGTTCAAAATCTGTAGAAAAGTGTGTCCCATACTGGCCAGATATTGAGACCCCCATTGAGACATGAAGCCAGAACCCACGAAGGCCCAGTTAGGACCGTCGTGCCAACCGGATCGATATTCTAAAGGTAAAATTTCCCCGTTGGGTGGGACGTAAGCCGTGTTCCAAATAGACTTCACTGCAGCGTCTGTCTGTGGGGTGCCGGACAGGTACTTGAAATACTGGTAATTAATTGTGTTATCCACATCGTAAGTGAAACCTTGGGAGGTCACCGGGTGTAAGGTACTGTACCAGGCAAACATTTTGATGGCTAGAGCACCTGCCTCAAGCGCCTGCGGATTCCAAGATGGCATCCATTCGTTGGGTAATACGTCGGAACAATACTCTTGAAATCCCACGGTTTGTACCCACAGAATGGGCGCCCATGGATTATTGAAGGCACGAATGGCCACCCGCACCACCGCGGGCTGTTGAGTGTTGTAAATGGTTGGCAAGGGCTGAGCCTTGACCGGAGTTGCAGACCAGGCAAGGACCACCAGGGAGACCAACAGACTCAGAACGGGGGCAATACGGCGCACGGCTGTGCCCTCCTTTCGCGGAGTGGGTTTCTTATATATGATTCACTACACTCCTCATTGCCGCAGAGTTGTGGCGTTGGCAGGAACCCGCATGGGCAGGTCTTTGGCCGATTGGCGCGCAATGCCCACTTGGGCGGCATAGTAGTCCAACATATCGGCCACAGTGTGGCGGTGGATGTTTCCTAAGGCGGCTAAGGGTTCGTTGCGCCGCCCCAAAATGAACGGAGTCAACGTGACAGGTTGCACGGCATACGGGGCAAGGGGGACTTCGAACACCACCGCCTCGTTGTATCCTTTGGCAAAAACCAACGCCGTAGTGGTACCCAGGGGTTGTGTCATGGACAAACGCGGGTCCGCGCGATAGGAGATGTGGGTTTCCCACTGACCTGCTCCATTGGTGTCTCCGGATTGGACGATTCTTCCGTTGGCATCTATCAGGATAACCTTGGCTTTGGCCACGCGTTTGCCGGTGGGGTCAGCCACGCGGACCACCAGCGTGCCCTGATAGGGTGGAACCATCGGATGATTTGCGGTTGCGGAAGAGGAGGGAGTTGGATTTTGAGTAAAGTTCCCCGCGGCTCCCAGGGAGTCGGATCGCACCTCTCCGCCGGGCAGAGTTGCGGTTGGAATCCCCTGCTCTCCAAACTGGTTCTTACTGGCTGGGGCACCATGTGGACTGGGTGGAACCAAAGTGGAGATAGCCAGAGTTTGTGCTTGTGCGGTTTTCACTCCCCCTGTCATCGCGGGCGATAGAAGGCCAACCGCCATTCCCACGACTGCACAGAGGATGAAAAGTTTACGCGATTTTGTCACAATGCATCACCTCAAACAGGCTTGGTCAATATCAACATCGGAGTTTCAATCGGAGCTTCAATGAGTTGATGGAACAAGCGGTATGTTTCCCCAGTTGAAGGGAATTATTCAGTGAACCGGTTCTTTTTTTATTTTGTCTTGAGTGGTAGTTGTGGCTTCAGCCACCCCATCGTCGTTGTCACTTCCATCATCATGACGACGTCCTTTATAAGAACGAGGTAAAGAGATTGTTTGAGTTGTTCAAAAGTAAATACAGTTGTGTGGGTTACATTTCCTGCTGTGGCCGCTAACAGTGGCATGAGGGTCTATTCCGAACAGAACGGATTCCATTTGACATGTTTCTGAAGACGATTGGGGGAATGCCCAGTGGGTTGGATCAAGCAATGGATGAAGCGGGTTTTGCTCTGCTTCGGAGTGTTTGGCACGGTGGGTGGATTGACCGGATGTGCTGTCATTGGCAGTGTTTCTCCGCCACCCAATGCCAGTCATACAAGTGCCGCACAATCGGGCAATTTATCCACCGGTGTGGGCGTGGGGACCACGGTGGCAGGGAACGAGGTGGGAAATCAAACACCTGCCGGCGTATCGAATGGTGGCGGCAGTGGGACTGAAAACGTTGGAACCAACACGGGCACAACAACGGGAGCTACGTCCGGACCCAGTAGCACGGGACAGAGCAACGGGACGGGAACGGGGCAGGGCACTGCAAGTGCAATGAGACAGAATGCCAACAGAAGTCAGGTGTCGGCGAATGGGTCTGCACGGGGGAACTTTCCGCCCATCGTCCAGATGGCCATGGGAAATGTGGACACCACCCTGCGCAGAACGGGATTTGCGCCGACTGTAAACCCATGGGATGCGAATGGCTCCAACCAGGTATTTTATCGGACTTGGCAAACGCTGCAAGGACCGGTTCGTAACTACTCGGTCCAGTTCTCTTCTTCCATTCACCGCTTGGGTGGATTTTCCGTCAGCACCTATGACTCGACAAACGCGGCGGCTCAGGCATTCGTCGGTCAGTCTGGACTGCCTTATTCATTACCTGGAACCTCCACTCCGGTGCAGTTGTCCACTGGACTGGCTGGGCAGGTTCATGTATTTCAAGCCCAAGGCCACAACGCTAAACAGGTTTCCTCGACGGCGGTGACGTGGCAGGAGGGAAGATGGCAGATTATTGTCTCTGAAAACGGAGACATCATCGTGCCGATGAATACGGTGAACCAGGTGGTTTCCTACCTGTCGCAACACTTTATGCCAGTACCACAAAGCGAAGGGGCGATTGTTGTGAATCTGCAGTCGGGGGTAACCTCCTCCGGTCAGCCAGACCTAAATCAACTCAACCTGCAGATGTATGTGACCTGGCAGGAGGGCAATCGTCTGCTGCAAGTGCAGACCTACACCCATTGCAAGAACCCAGTGGACACGGCTTTGGCCATGGCCATTTCAATGCGACCATACGAGTGACGATGAATCTTAAATTTCCCACTCTCGTTCTCTATCATTGCCCACGATAGTTCTTTATAATGTACAAAGAAGGGCATGATAACAAATGGGGTGAGGAAATGAAGAGAATTCTTAGTCACGCTGTGGTCTTTGCCTTGGGAACTCTGTTTGCTGGGTCCTCGGTGGCCATGGCAGCAACGGTCTATGTGCAGGCGGAACGGGGCAGTGCAGTGGTGTATTGGAATAGCCACAAGATGGCATCTCCGGCTACACTGGTGAACAGCAACACCACTTACGTGCAGTTGTACGCTTTACAACAGGGGTTGAAGCAGTCTGGTTACACAGCGGCGTGGGATGGGCATAATTTGCGGATCTCGTCGCCAGTGCAACCTGTTCTGGAGCAGTGGGCCAGTGCTCGACTGACTCCACAAAACAACAGCGTGGTGCAGGGAACAGCCACTCTGTCTTTGGACACCGTGCATCATTTGTTGACCGTGGCCGTTACATTACAAGGACTGGCGCCAAATTCCGTGCATCCACTGGACTTGATGGCGGCTGGTCAACAAGTGGCCTCGCTAAACCCAGCCATTGCTGGAGCGGACGGGACTGTCACGGTCTACTCGGTGGTGCCGAATGTCGCTGATTTGCCCAACGAAGGGTGGAGTCTGGTGGTGCGCACGGGTCCGGACGAGGTAGGTCCCAACGCCACGCCCATTGCGACGGGTGTCGTGACGTTGGGTCAAGTGGCTTACTAGAATTTGTGCAAAAAAGCAGCAGGTCCCGGCCGGAAAACGTTCGGCAGAGGCCTGCTGTTTTGACAAATATGTGTTGCCCTACATGCACTATGAAATGGCCGTCGTGACTCTTTTCCCGTCTTGCTCGTAAGACACGGTGGTTGAGCCGGTGGCTGCCTGTGGGTTGGCCGTGGTGGCCGATTGCTGCTCTGTTGCCGTCACCGTGCCTCCGGAGACGTGAAACACGTCCTTCAATACGTTATTCAGGTACACGTACAGGGTGCCAAGCAGTGAGTTGTGTTGTGTAGTTGCAGGGGAATTCTCAGTTGGGGATCCACCTGTGGGAGTGTTCGTGTTCCCCTGTGTGGATGAGCCCCCATTTAGGCTGCCCGTATTTCCGGCGGAACTGCCGCTGGAGCCACCATTGCCGGAGTTGCCGGAGTTGCCGGAGTTGCCGGTAGACCCACTGGCGGTGTTAGATACGGGTGGTGGAGGGAGCTTCTTCAGAGTTTGGCTTGCTGCATTCTCCGTTTGGGAAACGGCGGTTGTCAGGTCCGACGAGCTATTGTTAGTGTTGCTGCTGTTGCCCAGCAGAGCCTGTATACCTTCGCTTTGTGTCACTTCCGTACTGGATACTTGTTGATTTTGCAGCAGGAACAGGCGCATCCAGGCCGTAGCGGCGAAACTCAGACTTTGAGTCTGTGTAGCTTGCTCGTTGCCGTTCGCAGAGGCTGCGGTTTGTTGAGTCTGAGCCAATACCAGGTTCATGGAGTTGTGTTGCGTAGGGCTTCCTGTGCTCCAGTGGCTTTGCAGTTGACCTCCAGACAAAGTAGCCAGCTGACTTTCAGCCCCACGCGTGGGCCCTTGCCCAGACAGAGACTGGGATTGCTGCCCGGCACTTCCCTGGGTTTGGGCCACAGGTGTACTGGGCGGGGGATTTGAATTGACCTGTTGGCTTTGCTGAGCATGGGCTTGCGTGGATTGAGTCTGGGTCACTTGCGTTGGGCTGCTGGAAGCCACTCCTGCGGTTTGCATCGCGGTCAGCCGGATGTGTTGCACCACCGTTGGACCGGTGAGCACGGGTTGAGCTGGTTTGTGCCAAGGGGGAGCTAAGCCCGCGTCAAGGGAGTCATGGTTAGCCTGCAATCCCGTGTTGGTATAGACAAAGGGAACCCCGGTGGATCCGGGAGGAACATCCAAAGAGCGGATGCAATCTTTGCCGCCGACATTCTCCAAGGAGCAGCCCGAGGACCCAGCATTGAAGTAAACGGTGGCCGCGAAAGGAGATGGCATAGGGTTGCCCTGAGTATCCACCGCTTTGACTACTAAAATAACGGCTATTCCCGGGTAAAACATGGTGTAGTCAGAGACGCCATTGCCCGGATCGGCACCTGTACCCGTCAGATTGTTGCTGAGCAAGTGACCTTTTAAATCGAATACTCCATAGCCCGCAAATATTTGCGGAGAAGGTGAAGAGGTAATCTGCACCGATTGGCTGACTTGTGGACTCCCGCTAGTTCTAGTGGCTGTTTCCGTAATGGTAGGACCAGGGCCCGGCGGTGTGGCGGCGGACTGCAGAGATTGGCTGGTAACGGATTCTTGTTGCCGTACCTGGCCCGGCTGTGGACTGGTGTCGTCAGAGCGCTGAGCAGTGCCCACCGTCAAGTTCTTTTTTTCCATGGGTTGAATAGATAGCCCATTGCTGGCAGCCAACTGTTGCGAGTTGAGACCGTAGGTCTGAGTCGTGGACACGCTGGCGGACCCACGACTGTTGACCTCCTGAGTCTGCTGTGTGGCCGTGGTTTGTGACTGCAGTTGGGTTGCGGCGTGTGCGGTGACCCCCAAACCTGCCAGGCCAATTAGGGTAGAGACAAAAGTTGAACTGACCACGGCCGCCGGGAAACTTCGTCTGCCATGGAGGGGAGGCTGCTTATAATGATGTTTCTTATTCAATGAAGATTCACCCTCTCGTTCTTTAAATAATATATTTGTACTCATTTTATTCTATATAACGAACGATGACAAGGTTGGATTTCTTGAATAGACCGTCATGCCGCTGATAGCGGCACCAGCAGGGGATGTAAATCCACGCAATTGTATTTACTGGATAGGCGTGTCGGGTTCGCCCTTTCGGAATCCTGTGGTAAAATAAAAACTCGGATGGAGGTTGTCCGAGCACGCTCGTGTAGAGAACCTGTGGGAGTTTCCACGAGAACACCTCTGTCGTGGATGGGGCCTCTGGGACAAACCTTATTGACGGGGGGCGTAACCTGTGGCGGATGTGGGTAAGGGTGTGAGAACAAGAACCCACCCGTACAATCGCCTAAAGCAGACCCTAACAGGTAACTTGCTCCCGGGTCTGGTGTTTGTTGTTGCTCTGGCCCTGAGACTGGGGTTTGCCACGTATGTTCACCCCGTGCCTTCCACCGACTTCGCCTGGTATCACAATCAAGCCTTGGATATTTTGCAAGGACAGGGTTATCGCTTTCAGGGAAGGCCAACTGCATATTTTCCAGTCGGGTATCCGTTGTTTTTGGCTGGCGTGTATGGAGTTTTTGGCGTCGGTCTTCAGGTAGGAATTGTCGTCAACAGCTTGCTTAATTCTGCCACCGCAGCCACGGTGGCGGTCCTTGGCAGGCGTCTGTATGGTCCCAGGGTTGGCCTAGCCAGTGGGTTGGCCATGGCCCTGTACTTGCCTCACATAGAGTGGTCCGTTGTGTTGGACAGCGAAATGCTGTTTTCCCTGTTGTTTGTTCTGACACTTTTGCTCTGGGTTAGGGCTCAGACCGCCCACAAACCCATGCGTTGGTATGCCTTATCCGGACTCGTGATTGGACTTTCCTGTTGGGTTCGGCCCATCACACTGTTGCTGCCAGGAGTTCTCTTGTTGGCTCGTTGGTTGTCTGGTTCCGGTTTTTGGCGAGGGGTTCGGCAAGCTCTGCTGGTGACCGCTTGCATGGCTCTGACAGTGGCCCCTTTGACCGTGCGCAACGCCTACGCTTTGCATAGTTTTGTCCCAGTTTCCACCAATGGCGGTGTGAATTTGTGGCAAGGCAATAACCCGCAAGCCAACGGGGCGTATTACTGGCCTCTGAATTCTAAAGAAAATCCATTTCTCAATTACGCTGCCCACGAGGTGACAGACAACCGTCTGGCCACGCAGATGGCGGAACGGTATATCTTGCATCACCCCGGCCGCACCTGGCAAATGGGATGGGTGAAATTGGGTAACTTGTTTCGCGGGGTCGACAATCCGTTGTTTTGGTCACTGGGCCAGTCCCGTCCTCCCGTCTCGCCAACTTTTGCCACAGAGATTGGACGACTCACCCTGGGTGAGTATCGACTGGCCATGACTTTTGCAGTTCTCGGACTGGCGGCACAGATTGTGGATTTGTCCCGCAGGCGGGATTTGAAGGTGTTGGTGCTGTGGTTGACCGTGTTATATTATCTTGCGTTGTTCTTTATTTTTCCCGCTTGGTCACGAATGCGGGCGCCACTAGAACCTCTGTTATTGGTGTTTACCGGTACTGGAGTGGTTGCTCTGCTCACACCGTGGCACTTTTTTCACCGCCGGACGGACCCTCAAGGAGTAGACAGAAGTCGAACGATGACTCATACGGAGAGAGGCAAATAAGGTAGGGAAAGGTCGGGAGAATGAGATTGGAGGCAATTGGGATAAAAGGACGTTTGCAAGAACTTTCGTGCCAACGCTCTTGGTGTGTCCTCGATTGGGAACTCGGGTTAGGTCTCGTGGTCACTGCACTGTTAGTTCAGGTTTTTTGGTTTTGGAACCTGCATCAGGCTTCACTTTATGGCGACATGATTCATTACAACCACTCGGCCCACATACTTCTCCGCTACCACTACTACACATACTGGGGGTATTCCCCCAGTGCCTACGTAACTCCTGGTTATCCCCTGTTTTTGGCGGGGGCCTACGGACTGGCCGACTGGTTGGGGAAGGTGGGATCCGCAGCGATTTTGACTGCCTTGCACCTTCAGGGGGCTCTATATGCCCTGTCCACGGGTCTGGTGTACGGGTTAGGCCGGCGCATCCTGGCTCCACTCTCGTCTCTGGTGGCCGCCGGACTGTGGCTGTCCTACCCACCGGCCATATTGACCCCCCAACGGCTGCTCACGGAGACCTTGTACACCACCTGTCTGTTGCTGTATATTCTGTTGCTGACGCGGGCGCTTCATCATGGTCGTCGGAAGGACTGGTTGATTGCCGGGCTGGTCCTAGGGGTGACCGGACTGGTTCGCCCCACAGTGTTTCCCCTGGCTGCTGCGTCCCTTATTCTCTGGTTGTGGCAACATATCATTGACGTCAAGGCTTGGCGGCACCATTCTCATCCACTTATCCCTCGCAGGGTGAACCTTGGTGATGTGCTCACTTACATCGGTGGATTTGTGCTGGTGCTTTCCCCTTGGTGGCTACGCAACTGGTTGACTTTGCATCGCTTGTTGTTAACCGATGACGACTTTGCGAACCCGTTTTTGTATGGGACCGATCCGAACTTTCAACACGACCCTGCTCTGGGCAACACCGCTCATCCTCAAACCCTAGCACTGCAACGGATTGCGGCGGGCTTTGGCCAGCACTTTTGGTCTACCCTGAATTGGTACACTGCAGGAAAGTTGAAATACTTGTTTGGGAATCCCTGGTATGCCGGAGCTGTTCGCCAGGGGTCGGCCTGGGATATCTGGCTGCACTTTCACCTGGTATGGGTCTTTGTCGGAGCCGTTGGACTCACTGCGGGGCTGCTGGTGACAGGTTTTCGCACTGTGTCCCTGATTGCCGTATTTTTGGTGATAGTGCAGTTACCATTCGTTCCGATGACAAGATATGCGTTTCCCATCATGCCTCTATTTTTTTTGGGTATCGGATTGTGCGTACAGTTGACGATGAACTGGGTGGAAGGGAGGGAGGGAGGATGAACTGAAAGGGGAAGACTCGGTTTGATGTGGTTTGTTAGGAAGGGGGAACCATATCAGATAACCCATATTTTCTCAATTTCTGGTAGAGGGTTGAACGGTGAATGCCGAGTTTCTGCGCAGTGAGGGCTTTGTTGCCGTGGGCCTCGTCCAGGGCGCGTCGGAGGAGTTCAAGTTCGTGCTGTTCGATGGATTGCCGAAATCCTGTTTTGGGGGGACCAAACGAAGACACCGTCGAGAAAGAAGGCGGTGTCGGGACCTGCACAGACGCAAATTCGTGGGTGTCAGAGAACTCCGTCGGCGTGGAAGTCGGATGCACAGGGTGATTCAACGTGGGCACATAGTCCAGCAAGTCTTGGACTTCAATTGTGTTGCTGTCCACCAGATTGACTAGGGCTTCCACCGTGTTCACCAGTTCGCGAATATTGCCTGGCCAGGGATGTGTCGTGAAGATGTGGAGCACCTCCGGCGACATGACGGGCGTTGGTTTGTGCAGTTGTTGAGAAAAATGTTCCAGGTAGCGTTCCAGCAGTAGAGGGATGTCGCCAATTCTTTCACGCAGCGGGGGGAGGTGAATGTGGACTACATTCAATCGATAGTACAGGTCCTCTCGGAACTTTCCTTGCTGTACCCACTCCTGAAGATTTTTATTGGTTGCGGAAATGACACGCACACTGATATTGTGCGGATGTGTTGCTCCAATACGCTGAACTTGACGTGATTCCAGTGCACGCAAGATTTTGGCCTGGGCCGTGAGTGGCATGTCGCCGATTTCATCCAGGAAAATGGTGCCTCCATCGGCCAATTCAAACTGACCGGGTTTACCGCTGCGTAATGCCCCCGTAAAAGCACCAGCCTCGTAGCCGAAAAGTTCCGATTCAATGAGGTTTTCGGGGATGGCCGAGGTATTCACGGAGATCAGGGGCGTGTTGGCTTGGACACTTTTGAAGTGAATGTACTGCGCCAACACTTCCTTTCCTGTCCCCGTTTCACCCGTGATAAGCACGGTGGAATTCGTTCTTGCGGCCTTGTCGGCCAGCTTCCTCACCACAGCGATGCTAGAGCTTTGCCCCACGAGTTGATGGACTGGGTTAGGCCTGTGCAGTTCAAAAGAACGTTGGGGATTAGTGGATCTAACAGCATTACCCTCTTCAGGGATATGTACAGATTCTAAAATTTTATACACATCGGGGAGGCCATTGATGGCCAGAACGCCAATGGCCCCCACCACTCGACCCTCGTTCCACACAGGAATACGGTCCACAATCATTTGTCTGCCGCGAATCAACTGGATTTGCCCCCGTTCGGCAATTCCGGTTTTGGTAACGACATGCATGCGAGTATTATCGATGATTCCTTCTACATTGTGACCGAGAATCTCATCCCGTGTATATTCCAAAAGAGTGGCATATGATTGATTGATGGCGACAATGTTGGCTTCCTCATCCACGACGACAATACCTTCCAACAGGCTGTCGATGAACAAATTCAGGTGCCTCGTAATTTCCAGCAAAACCGGCTGGGGCATCGTTCCATCTCCTACGATTTATACCTATCCAGTAAATACAATTGCGTGGATTTACATTCTTTGTTGGTGCCGCTAACAGCGGCATGGCGGTCTAATAATTATTAGAGGTTATCCGGAAAGGGGTCAGAACTCCCCGGCGCATTGCTGCGTCGTCGCACAAAATGCTCCCTCACGACCCAGAAACGTACGCTTGGTGCGCATTTTGGGCTGGCCTTCTGGCATTGCTTGGGTCTGACCAGACCCCTTTCCGAACACGCACTATTAAAAAGAGGTCGTTCAAATGGACTCCAGCTTTTCCCAGTGAATAGTTTCGTCAGTGTGTAAAGTGCCCCTTTCTGACGATTGGTATCATTGTACCGGAATAAGTCCAGACTTGTCTGCACTACAGACGAATCTGTTACATTTGTGTACCACTTTCCACGACCTCGCTGAGGGTGAGATCGTCGTTGACCGACTCCAGATTCCTGCGAGTGGCACGGCTGGTCATAGACATAAACACGAGTGATATGAAGGTGGTGATGCCCATCAAGCCAAATCCACCAGCAATCCCCCATTTTCCCATGGCGGCCAGGGTTACCATGGGGGCAATGGCGCCGCCTAGATGGCCGATGCCGTCGTCCATGGCTAAGCCAGAACTACGTGCGCGGGTGGGAAAGTGCTCAGCAGTGATGATATACCCAAGGATGGATAGGAGGGCAATTTCCACGGTGAATAGAAATCCTGCAATCACAACTGAAGCAGGAGTGGGAAAGAGGCCGGCAATGATGATGGCCACGCCGCCGATGGTGCCTGCCGCAATCAGGGAAAACTTTCGTTCAATTCGATCTCCGTATATGAAGATGTAAACGGCTCCGACCACGAATCCAATCGCAGAGATGGCTGAAAATCCGATGCTGTTGGCAAGACTAAACCCTTGATGAACAAGAATTGTGGGGGCCATACCCAGGTATGCGTAGTCACCCGTGTAGAAGAACAGCCAATACAGTAGGAGAACAATCATCCGTTGCAAGTAAGGCGGCTTGAAAAGGGAAATAATAGGGAATCCCTTAGCGTGCTCTTCAAATGGAATTTCCACTACTGGAGGAAGAGGTTGACCGTTCATTTTGACGAGGGCTCGCTGCTCAATTTTTTCAATAAGGGCCACCGCCTCGTCGTGACGCCCATGAATCATCAACCAACGGGGAGATTCAATCAAACTCTGACCCATGAACAACATGGCGATTCCTCCGAGGGCTCCAATGAACAGCAGTCCGCGCCATCCCCACGTGTAATGCGGAACTAGCCAGAGTGCAAAAAATGGAACGACGGCAATTCCTACGAACGAAAAGAGATTGGCCAACCCACTGAATTTTCCTCGCAAGGCAGCGGGAGAAATCTCCCCGAGATAAGTCGACACTTGCGCAATCATTGTTCCGATGCCCATGCCCACCACAAATCTCCAAGCAATCAGCCAACCGACGTTAGGGCTAAAGGCAGTTGCCAATGAACCCACAGTATACAGAGCGACGCCGAGGATGAGTGCCAGTCGGCGTCCAAAGTAATCGCTGAGAACGCTTACAATAATGGCTCCGAAAATGTACCCCATCAGGCTGGTGCTAACGGCCTGCGAAACCAGACCGGCAGAGACGTGAAACTGCTGTGTAATGACTGGAATCCCAAAGCCAATATTGGTGATGTCAAAGAAGGCGAAAAAGTATCCCAATCCCAACACAATCAATAACCCAGGTCCGTGTGGCCAAATGGGTATCCGCTCCAATCTGGCGAGTGGATTAGCCATTTTTACCGTTGCATGTTGAACCATCGCTTGTCTTCCTCCTCGGAAAGATATGAGTAGAGTGCATCGGCCATGAAGTGGCAGGATGACTCCCATATCTCACGTTAAAAGCAAATCACGTGCCATCAACTTCAAACAGGGTATGAACCTTGTGAATAGTTCAAGTTTAATAGGCGTTTCAAAGGAGTGGATGGGAGACACCGAAAATTTTGACGACTTCTGAGTTGTAGGTAAATAGCTACACTATTGTAGTTATAAAGCGACATACGGTGTCGCTTTATAACTACATACGTCAGTATTCATCCTCTATGAATCCACATTCCGGTATAGCGGCAACCTGTGGTGCTGCATGAGGTCCATTCTTAACTACTGGATTGAGAGAGAATATGGCACAGAATTTGCTTTAAGTCAGGAGAAGCAACTGTATGAGGTTGTACGGAAAGGGATTTGACCGGACCCCTTTCCGTACACGCACTGTATAGGAGATGGGGGTATGACATATGAAGGTAGATCTCTCCGGTAGAACTGCGGTTGTTACCGGCGCGGCAAGTGGGCTTGGGCTGGCCATTGCACAGGCTTTGGGACGTTTGGGGGCAAGAGTGGTCTTATCTGATTTGCAAAGGGAAGCGGTTGCAGAACGAGCCGCAGAACTCAAACATGAAGGTATTTCCGCCCTGGGAGTGGGTGGGGATGCCGCTTCCGAACAGGATTTAGCAAACCTGGTGAGGGAGGCGCAGGCCTTTTCTACCAATGGAGGAATCGACGTGGTGGTGAACAACGCAGGCATGGTCTCGGTGTCAGAGCCGTTCACCTCCGGCGACGTCGTGGACCTGCCGGTCGAGATGTGGAGGAGGGAGCTCGACCGCGAGGTCACGACGGCTTTTCTCGTGAGCAAGGCGGCGCTTCC
>DAHWFY010000041.1 GCA_027336365.1 Bacillota bacterium
ATCGGTAATTCTATTCATAGCCCACTGCGAATCAAGGCCAACCACTTTAATAGCATAATCGGTGGCGACCATCGCATGTTCTCTCATATGCCTTACACCAACAGCCTGTCCAAGAACCCTTGCTGCAGCACTCTCTGGAATCATTGCCTCAGACCATCGGTCCGTCAACCATACCTGCTTCTCTTCGTTACTCATGTTCATCGCCTCCAGGATGGACTCTCATGCCGCTGATAGCGGCACCAGCAAGGGATGTAAATCCACGCAACTGTATTTACTGGTTATATTAAAATGGGGAAGTTTGGAGCGGCAGCCCAGCACGTCTGGGCTGCTATTCATGGAAGAGTTGGATGGCGCGGACGTCTGACCTGTGCGCAATTGGGCCCGTGAAAACCGGGGTCAGCGGCGTTGACAATGAGCGAGTGAGTGTGATAAGTTATGTGTTGTCGCGGCGCCAGCGTAGCTCAGTAGGTAGAGCAACTGACTTGTAATCAGTAGGTCGCAGGTTCGATTCCTGTCGCTGGCTCCATTTGTGGAGGGGTACCAAAGTGGTCAAATGGGGCGGACTGTAAATCCGTTGC
Organism: Bacillota bacterium; assembly: GCA_027336365.1. GTDB lineage: Bacteria > Bacillota > Bacilli > Alicyclobacillales > Alicyclobacillaceae > QXHL01. Next base: position 579 of record DAHWFY010000041.1, read on the forward strand.
GGAAGCTTCGAAGGTTCGAATCCTTCCCCCTCCACCATCAGTACTGTGGCAGACCCGCGGGTCTAAAGTACACGCAGGGGCGTAGTTCAGCTGGTAGAACGGCGGTCTCCAAAACCGCATGTCGTGGGTTCAAATCCTGCCGCCCCTGCCATGGTGAGCATGGCGAAGTGGTTAACGCACCGGATTGTGGTTCCGGCACTCGTGGGTTCGATTCCCACTGTTCACCCCATATTGGGGAGTAGCCAAGTGGTAAGGCAACGGACTTTGATTCCGTCAGGCGAAGGTTCGAACCCTTCCTCCCCAGCCACGGTACTACTTTGATGTGATGTTATGCGTGCCCGTAGCTCAGTTGGATAGAGCGCTTGACTTCGAATCAAGAGGTCGGGAGTTCGAATCTCTCCGGGCACGCCATCGGAGCATAGCGCAGCTTGGTAGCGCGCCTGCCTTGGGAGCAGGAGGTCGTGGGTTCAAATCCCGCTGCTCCGACCACCGGTCATCAGGACCGGGATAGACTGTCATGCCGCTGTTAGCGGCACCAGCAAGGAAGGTAAATCCACGTTATTGTATTTACTGGTTAGGTCGAAGGGGTATTCTGGGGATGTGGGTTGGAATTAGGGGGGTATAGCTCAGAGGGAGAGCACCTGCCTTGCACGCAGGGGGCCGTCGGTTCGAATCCGACTACCTCCACCAAAGCACCGTGGAGATGCATTGGCGCCATCGGTTGTATGTATTCCTCGATAGCTCAGCGGTAGAGCATCCGGCTGTTAACCGGAGGGTCGTAGGTTCGAATCCTACTCGGGGAGCCACTTGCTCCCATAGCTCAGTTGGCAGAGCGCATCCATGGTAAGGATGAGGTCACCAGTTCGAATCTGGTTGGGAGCTCCAGAGTGTGTGGGCGGCGCGGACTCTGTTCGCGCCGCCACTTGGCCCCATGGTCAAGTGGTTAAGACACCGCCCTTTCACGGCGGTAACGGGGGTTCGAGTCCCCCTGGGGTCATCAGAATCACTTGGAAAGTATTGGTTCATGGGTGTTAGGATGTGTCTAAAGGGAACCTGGTAAAACATTGAAATATATGATGTTTGCAGGGTCTGGGCGGTTAGCTCAGTTGGGAGAGCACCTGCCTTACAAGCAGGGGGTCAGCGGTTCGAGCCCGTTACCGCCCACCAGATGGAGTGATGGCCGAGTAGGTCGAAGGCGCTCGCCTGCTAAGCGAGTATACGTCACAAGCGTATCGAGGGTTCGAATCCCTCTCACTCCGCCAGATTTGACCTCGAAAGTTTGTGGTAAAAGTTCTTGGCACACGATAGACTTTCATGCCGCTGTTAGCGGCACCAGCAGAGGATGTAAATCCACGTTATTGTATTTAACTGGATAGGTGCAGGATAAGGAAGACTGACACTTAGGATGCGAATAGTCACACCTGTAAGAAGGCGCAACTCTTTTCGGAGTTGCGCCTTCTTGCGTTGTTGAGGTTGTTCGTAGAGGTTGTTCAGGGGTTGAACCGGAGGGGAGCCCCTGGAATGAGTTGTGGAACCTGGGGGGACAGTAAGAAGGGAGATAAACCTGTGCCAAAGCGGAGCCAAGGCGGTCGTCTACCCCCAAAATCACCCGGCGAGCATAACCCGATGATAAGGTATTGAACCGATATTGTTTTGAAGGAGGGGTTTTGTGACAAAGGGAACTTCCATAGGTGAACCCATCCCGGCAATTGACGCAGACTTGCAAAAAAATGTGAGTTATCTGAACCGCCTATTGGGTGTCGGTCAAGGACCTGGACACAGTTGGGATATTATGGCCAAACCCTTTACATTCGGTGGCTTGCAGATGATGTCCTATGTGTTGAACGGGTATTTTTTGACCATGAACGTGGTTTTAGTGTTGGACGACGTAGAAAAGCAGATTCAGGCTTTTTTAACGGCTCATGAAGGTCGTTCGTACACCCTGCAAGAATTGGTGAACCATCTAAATACCCGCATTAATTTTGTCCAGGTGCAACCCGTAACCACGATGCAAGACGCCGTTCGTTTCATTCTGTCCGGACCTTTGGTGACGTTCATTGAGGGATTGGATCAAGCTCTGCTGATTGATACGCGCATTTATCCCATGCGCAGTATTAGTGAACCGGAAGTGGAGCGGGTCATTCGTGGACCCAGGGATGGTTTTGTAGAGACAATGTTAATGAATGTGGCGCTTGTTCGTCGCCGGCTGCGAGATCCTGCCATGAGGACCGAACTGATGCAAATCGGAAATCGTTCTAAAACGGACGTCACTTTAATGTACCTTGAGGGGGTGGCGGAGCCTGGTCTCATCAATGAAATCAGACAACGTTTGCAGTCGATTCGGGTGGATGCAATTTCGATGGCTGAACAGTCTGTGACGGACCTGATTGGGGACGTGAAATGGAATCCTTATCCCATCGTTCGCTATACGGAAAGACCGGATATTGTCTCCCGAGCCTTGCTTGAGGGTCATGTGGTGATTGTGGTAGATACCACGCCGGAAGTCATCATAGCCCCCATCACTTTGTTTCAATTGATGCAAAGTGCCGTGGAGTATCACTCGTATCCCTTGGTGGGAACCTACATGCGTTGGGTGGTTATCGTTTCCTCGCTGCTATCCGTGTTTCTTCCTGGATTGTTTTTGCTCATCAATTTTCATCCGAATGCGTTGCCCAAGGAACTTTCCTTTTTTCGTGCAGATTTTACCGATCCGATGCCTCTATGGCTTGAACTGGTGGTGGCCGAGATTTCTTTGGATGTACTGCGGTTGGCCGTTGTCAACACACCTTTGACTTTGGCATCGATGGTCAGCATTGTATCAGCCATTATCTTCGGTCAATTCGCGACCAAGGCCCATTTGCTGCAACCGGAGGTGTTGCTGTACATGGCGTTTGTTTTAGTGATGCAGTTTGCCCAACCTTCCTATGAATTGGCAACAGCACATCAAATGTCGCGGTTGTGGATTTTAGCCTGTACACAAATTGCCTTTATTGTGCCGGGCGTTCCTGCGTGGGTGGGGTTTATTTTCGCCAGTGCGGTTTGGATTGTTTTTTTGGCGACTCGCCGTTCTTTTGGGATTCCTTACTTGTGGCCCTTGGTGCCTTTTCGTTGGAGGGGAGGCATGTCAGATATATTGTTTCGAAAACCTGCTGCGGAAAAAACCGAGGGCCCGAAAATTCTCCACCCGCATTTCCGCAGACGCGGCTAAAGCAAAAGGAAGGGCTCAGGCGTTGTGTTTGAACTGTGACCCTTCTTTGCTTTCTGCACTTAGCCCCTCGCTACTTTTTCATCTCCACTTTAACGTTCAATCATTCTGGGCTATCACGCCTCTATTCTTCAGAGCATAAGGTATGAGGCTTCCGGAAAAAGAACCACGACCGGGTTATGAAAATGTGGGAGTTCGAGTAGCGGGAGGGGAGCTTTTTATGGATAAAAACGGGAGACCCAACCGTCAACAGTCCTACCGAATCATTGAAGAATACCGAGACGGGCACCTTCCACTCACAGCGGCGCTGGCTCGTCTCGCCGGCGAGGATGCACAAACGCACAGACCGGGTGACCAGGACCGCATCACGCGTGAACATTTGCAGGCGAGCCTACAGGAGTTTGACCAACTGATTGGGCTGAAGTCTGTGAAAACAGTCGTCGCTGAAGTGCTGGCCTATTTATACATGCAAGATCGTCGCCAGTCCTTGCATTTGCGCAATGAACCCTTGGTTCTGCACATGGTATTTATGGGGAACCCGGGTACGGGGAAAACCACGGTGGCCCGTCTGTTGGCTCGGATGTTTCATGAGTGTGGGGTGTTGGACAAGGGACACTTGGTTGAAGTAGAACGGGCCGATTTGGTAGGAGAATACATTGGTCATACTGCGCAAAAAACACGGGATGTCATCAAACGAGCTCTTGGTGGGGTGTTGTTTATCGATGAGGCATATTCCCTGGCCCGCGGCGGTAGCAAAGACTTTGGCCGAGAAAGTATTGATGCCCTGGTCAAGGCAATGGAAGACTACCGCAATCAGTTTATCGCAATTATCGCAGGTTATCAGAGAGAAATGAATTGGTTTTTGGCAACCAATCCAGGTCTGCCCAGCCGATTTCCGATACATCTCGAATTTCCGGATTATGACCTGCCTTCCCTGTTGGAAATTTCCCGTCGAACCGCTGCGGAACGCCAGTATCGCTTCAGCGCAGGAGCGGAAATGCAGTTGCGGGTACAGTTGCAAAGGGCACGGTCGGACAATTCGGGTCAACCTTTTGGGAATGCCCGTCTGGTGAGAAACCTTGTGGAAAGGGCAGTACGCCGTCATGCGGTGAGACTGTTTGAAGTCTCACACCTATCACGGGAGGAGGCTATGACCTTGCTGCCAGAAGATTTTGCGGAGGGGGACACTCAAGTATGCACAGGAGTCTCGTAATCGGCCGGACTAATGCCGGAAAGACCTTGTTTTGTATCCGATTTGCCAGAAACCTAGGCATGACCGAGCTCATTTGGCACATGGAGAGAACGGATGGCAGCACGGAAAAACAGAGGCTTCCCCTCAAAGAAATCGAGTCGGTTCTGTCCGCTGCGAGGGCGCATCACACTCGGCAAATGCAATCCCTAACATTGCCAGTTCCGCGTGGTAAAACGGATCGGCAAATGCTGTTAACTGATACTGCGGGTCTCGATGATGGCATTCACCCGGATGTTTCGATTCGTCAGGCCATGGCTCGGACTTTACAGGCTTTGGTGGACGCAGATGCTATTCTGCACGTTGTGGACGCGGCGGCACTGGGCAGAAATGTGGGGCAAGACAGTTCAGAAAACGGGAAACTTGACTTACGGCAAGATGTGTGGGGTATGATGGACGGTCATGTTGCGCAATATGGTCTGAGCCACCCCGGATATGTCATGCTTGCAAACAAGATGGACCTTCCTCACGGAGTTGCAGGATACCGCGCCTTGTGCAGGGAGTATCCGAAACACCGTATCATCCCCATGTCCGCTCTCAGGGGTACCGGTTTTCGCGAGGTGAAACAGCATGTTTGGAAGTTTGCTTGAGTGGGCTATAGAGTTATTGGCCATGGTCCTGATGGGTGGCGTCATTAAGTTGATGGACGATGCATTGGACGCCGAGTACGATATTTGCCGTGGCGAGCACACCTTGGCGGTGAAACTTGGTCGGGCTTTACTTCCATACACCTTGGTGTTGGCGGTATTGGCTCTATTTTTGCAGCCCATGTTAACAACGGCCCTGTTTTTTGGGAGTTATGCTGTGGGCATGTTCAACCATTGGCGGGAAAAACTGCCCACTCACGTGCCAGCATATGTGGAAATTTTCTTGGTTGCCGGGCTGTCCCTTTTACTGACTGGGTGGCAGAACACAGTCTGGGGCTTTGCATTCATGGCGCTGGTGGACTGGGGGGACGACATGACAGATGCAGCTCGAGATAAGGTTTCTGGTCAGGATAATTTGGTGCTACACATCGGCTGGATTGAGACGAGTTTGTTGCTCTTATTGGTTTTGTGCGTAGCTGTATTGATGAATCCGTTTGCCACGGCTACCGGATTTATTGCTTTGGCCGCTTTGACTGTCTTAGCGGAACTAACGACCTCTAAGTTGTGGCAGGTGTCCGATGAAAAGAACAATATACAGGGGTGAGTGGGGATGACGTTGTTGTGGGTGCTGATATGGGTATTGTCGGGCGGCGTTGTAGGATATGCCTTGGGCAGGCGCCTGGGTCAACGAGAAGGTCGTCGTCAGGGAAACTTGCGAGTTCCTTTAATGCTGCGGGCACAGGCTTTACAGACAGGCACCTGTCCAGTGTGTGATACCTCGATTTTTTCTCCTGTGGGGGAACATTTACACGCGCATACTCTGGGTCAGGTTCACGCGTACTGGAAGGAAAGAAATCGACAGATTGACGATGTGTCTGGAAATGGTTAGCATAGGGGTGGCAAAGGAGACAAGAAAAGTTGACAGACATGACAAGGGTTCTGGAAACACAGGTGGCAGACCTGATTAACCGTTGTGAGCAGGAAGTTCGCCCTGTGCAGGCTGAGATGGCTGCCATCGTTTTGCACAACCAACGGAAGGTTTTGGAGGCTTTTTGGGCTGAGCATGTTAGTGAGGCGGATTTACAGGGCTCGACAGGGTATGGACTGGGAGACCAGGGGCGAGACAAGCTGGAGAAGATTTATGCACGGGTCTTTGGTGCAGAGGCCGCTCTGGTCAGACCGCAAATTGTCTCTGGGACGCACGCCTTGAGACTTGGGTTATTTGGGGTATTGCGTCCCGGTGATGAAGTGCTGTTTGCGGCGGGACAACCGTATGACACCCTGGAGGCCGTGGTTGGGCTTCGCCCCACTTCTGGAAGTTTGGCGGAGTGGGGTATCAATCATCGAGTGGTGGACTTGGCGGAGGATGGACGAGTGGACCTCCCCCGTGTTTTGCTTGCCATCGGTCCGCAGACTAAAATGGTGATGTTTCAACGCTCACGTGGTTATCAGGAGCGGCCAGCTTATCCCATCGCATGGCTACGAGACTGGTTCACCCAGATTCACGCCCTTGCCCCAAGGGTTGTGATTGGGGTTGACAATTGCTATGGGGAATTTGTGGAAAAGCAAGAACCCTCGGAAGTGGGAGCCGATTTGGTGATGGGGTCCTTAATTAAGAATCCCGGGGCTGGATTGGCTCTTACGGGTGGATACGTTTTAGGTCGACAAGAGTGGGTCGAGCGGGCTGCAGAACAATTGACTGCACCGGGTATTGGCAGAGAAGCTGGTCCCACCCATGGACACTTGCGAAGCTTTTATCAGTCTCTGTTTTTGGCTCCTCATACGACTGGACAAGCCTTGCAGGGGTCTATACTCGCCTCTCGCGTGCTGGAAGAGCTAGGAGTGCCAGTTAGCCCACGGTGGAATGAACCCAGAGCGGACTTGATTGTATCGGCCCGATTTGGAGACCCGCAACGATTATTGGCTTTTTGCCAAACAATTCAATCCAGTGCTCCTGTGGACGCGTTTGTTCAACCATCTCCTGCGCCGATGGCAGGGTATGAAGATCCGGTCATCATGGCGGCAGGCACCTTTGTCCAAGGAGGATCTTTGGAGTTGTCCGCAGATGCACCGCTGCGGCCGCCTTATACCGCATATTTTCAGGGAGGACTCACCTATGAACACGTGCGTTTGGCTCTGGAAAAAGTGGTCATGTCACTCATCATGGCAAACCCGTGATAGAATACCTAACAAATAAGTTGCTCTCTGGACCTTCACCTGTTATTATCTGTGTCATACAAAGGATGCGGAGGGACACAGAGTGGACCTGAGTGAGAGAAAACAACTTCCGTTGTTTGGCATTGGTGTGGTACAAAAACTGACAGGTCTTTCGGCCAGACAAATTCGCTATTATGAACAACATGGTCTAATACAACCCGCTCGTACGGATGGAAATCAAAGACTTTTCTCGTTTCTCGATGTGGAGCGGTTGCTTCAGGTTCGAGATTTGCTTGACCAGGGGTATAATATGGTGGGTGTCAAAGCTCGATTGTCTCATGAAGGAAAAGAGGTGCGTAAGGTGCCCCGTCAGGAGCCCTCAGACGAAGAACTGTTTCGTCGAATTCAGGCAGACCTGTTGGATCGTTGGCAACCGCGGTCAGGGTCCGAATTTCAGGGGGACTTATCTCGTTTTTACCGAAAGTCATAATTCTGTCAGATAGTCATGTGAATCTTGAGGGGGATGAGAAATGGAACAGGAATTTAACACAGAACAAATTCTCGCCATGGCTAGTGAAAATAATGTGCGTTACGTACGACTGCAATTCTCGGATTTGCTGGGAGTTATAAAAAATGTGGAAATTCCAGTGGATCAACTTCGAAAAGCTTTAGAGGGCAAAATTATGTTCGACGGCTCTTCTATTGAAGGGTTTGTCCGGATTGAAGAATCGGACATGTATCTCGTTCCGGATCTATCCACATGGTTGGTCTTCCCTTGGGCTTCTGAACAAGGAAAAGTTGCCCGCCTGATTTGTGATGTGCGCCTACCTGATGGGTCAGCCTTTGATGGGGACCCCAGAATGGTGCTCAAAAAGGTGGTGGAACGAGCTAAAGCCTTGGGTTTTGACGCATTTAACGTGGGACCCGAACCGGAATTTTTTCTATTCAAGTTGGACGAACATGGACAACCCACTCAGGAAGTGAACGATGAGGGTGGGTATTTTGACTGGGCGCCTTTGGACCTGGGGGAAAACTGTCGCCGTGAGATCACGCTCACCTTGGAGGCTATGGGTTTTGGCATTGAGGCTTCTCACCACGAGGTGGCACCGGGACAGCATGAGATTGATTTTGAGTACGCGAATGCGGTGGCGGCGGCGGATAATATTGCCACGTTTCGTTTGGTGGTCAAGACGATTGCCCGTCAGTATGGATTGCATGCCACGTTCATGCCGAAACCAGTCTACGGCATCAATGGCTCAGGGATGCACTGTCACCTGTCCTTGTTTAAAGGAGGAGAAAATTCGTTTTACGACGCCACGGATGAGGCGGGTCTGAGTGACACAGCACGATATTTTTTGGCCGGAGTTCTGGAACATGCCCAGGCATTCACTGCGGTTTGCAATCCCACGGTCAATTCTTACAAGCGTCTTGTGCCCGGGTTTGAGGCCCCGAGTTATGTGGCATGGTCTCTGAAAAACCGTTCACCCTTGGTGCGGGTCCCCGCTGCTCGGGGACTGAGCACGCGCATTGAAGTGCGTAGCCCAGACCCATCATGCAACCCTTATTTGGCTATTGCATCCATGCTGGCGGCCGGGTTAGACGGGGTTGAGAACAAGCTGGAGGCTCCGGAGCCAGTGAATCGGAATATTTATGTCATGACGGATGCCGAGAAGCAGGAGGCTGGTATTGAGAGTCTGCCAGAAAATCTGTACGAGGCCATCAAACAGTTGTCCCAGGATGAAGTCATCAAAGAAGCTTTAGGTGAGCATGTCTATCGTCACTTTGTAGAGGCAAAGCGGATTGAGTGGGATATGTATCGGACGCAGGTTTCTAAGTGGGAATTAGAACAATACTTAGCAAACTACTGAATATTAGTGAAATACTATAATTCAATACCTAACGCCCTCATATTGGGGGCGTTATTCAATGTTGCAAAACACCTTGAGTGTCAAATCAGGTAGGCAAAGAAGTAAATAAGGGGTAAAGTTGGAGCGATAGAATGCGGGTTCACATCGCATTCCTATTTGGGGACTCAGGGGAGGCGTCATCCGGATGTTAGCGTGGAAAATTGGTGGAGATCAAGGGGAAGGAATTGATTCCACCGGAGATGTATTGGCTATCGTAGCCAATCGTATGGGCTATTATGTTTACGGTTACAAGCACTTTTCATCCCGTATTAAGGGGGGCCATACCAACTACAAAGTGCGCATCGCCACCACGAGGGTTGAGGCAACGACGCGTCGCACCGATATTTTGGTGGCGCTGAATCAAGAAACCATTGATCGGAACGCTCATGAGTTGGATGGCGGCCTATTGCTGGCTGACAGCGCCTTTAACCCGGTGTTGCCAGCAAGCGCCAAGGCTCATTTGCTGACATTGCCTCTGACCGAAATTGCCAAAGGCATCGGATCGGCCATGATGCGAAACATGGTGGCGGTTGGGGCATCGGCTGCCCTGTTACAATTGCCGATTGCTCCCTTTGTTGAGTATGTTGCTGCCAAGTTTGAAAAAAAGGGCGAGGCCATCGTCGAGGCGAACCGCAAGGCCGTTGAAATGGGTTATCAACGCATTGTGGACGAATATGCTGCCTTGTTAACCTACAAACTGGGAGAACCCATGCCTGGAGATCGCTTGGTGATTTCCGGGAATGATGCGATAGCGTTGGGGGCCATTGCCGGAGGTTGTCGCCTAATGTGCGGGTATCCCATTACTCCAGCCACCGAAATTATGGAATCCTTGGCCAAATGGTTTCCTTTGGTAGGCGGCGCTGTCGTGCAAATGGAAGACGAACTGGGTTCGATGACCGCCGTTATTGGTGCAGGCTTTGCCGGAGCGAGAGCGATGACCGCAACCTCGGGACCTGGCATCTCTTTGATGCAGGAAGCCATCGGCCTAGCCTCGGTGACTGAAATTCCCGCTGTCATTGTGGATACTCAACGCGGTGGCCCCAGCACAGGCATGCCAACCAAGCAAGAACAGTCTGATCTATTGGCATTGCTCAACGGCGGCCATGGGGATACGCTGCGCGTGGTGTTAACCCCGGGATCTGTCGAGGAATCTTTTGAAGATGCGGTGGAAGCTTTCAATTTAGCGGAGCAGTTTCAAACTCCTGTCATCATTGCCACCGATTTGTCGCTTTCTTTGTGGCAACAGAGTGTGGAGCGCTCCAAGTTAAAGGGGCCCACACAACCCATTCGTCACGGCGTCACCTTCTCTCGTGAAGAACTTTTAACACTGGGTGAAGGTGTGTTTCAACGTTACCAAATTACTGCTGATGGCATATCTCCTCGTTCTTTACCGGGAGAAATTAATGGTCAATATTTGGCCACAGGGGTGGAGCATGGCCCGAGTGGGAAGGTATCGGAGGATCCAATCAATCGCACCCAAATGATGAATAAACGTCTGTTAAAACTTCAAGCCATCCATCAGGTGCGAGAGGGGTTCAAATATGAGGGCCCAGAAGAACCTGAGCTAATTTTGGTGGGGATTGGCTCAACGGTGGGCATTCTCCGGGAAGCGGCTGCCCATTTAGAGGCCAAAGTGGGTGTGGCATGGTTTCGCACCTTATCTCCGTTTCCTACCGAGCGTGTGCAATCTGTTCTGGCTGTAGCCCAGCACATTTTAGTGGTGGAACAAAATGCTTTAGGTCAAATTCGCCAGCTCATGACCGTCCATGGCGTCGCCGACGCACGCTTTGATAGCTTTCTAAAATATGACGGGGTACCTTTCTTGCCGGAAGAAGTGGTGGCTCGGGCAAAACCCTTGTTAAATCTCTTGGAGGTGTATTGAGATGGCGACACTACAGGATTTCCGCACGAACGAAAAAGCCTGGTGGTGTCCGGGGTGTGGTGACTTTGGCGTCTTGGCGGCCATGCAAAAGGCCCTGGTGGCCGTTGGCGCCAATCCAGCAACGACGGCCATTGTGGCCGGCATCGGCTGCTCTGGGAAAATCGGCAACTATATCAACTCATACAACCTTCATGTTCCGCATGGTCGCGCTTTGCCTGCCGCACTGGGGATTAAATTGGCCAATCGTGACTTGATGGTTCTGGTTGCCGGGGGTGACGGTGACGGCTATGCCATTGGCATGGGACATTTTATGCACTCGTTGCGACGCAACGCCAACATTACCTATGTGGTGATGGACAATCACGTGTATGGATTGACGAAAGGTCAAACCTCACCCACCTCAGAAGAAGGGTTTCAAACCAAGACCTCACCCCAGGGAAGTATCGAACGGCCCATTCATCCGTTGATGCTGGCGGTGTCCGCCGGGGCTACTTTTGTCGCCCAGGGTTTCTCGAGTTGGCAGCCGCAATTGGCCTCGTTAATTCAAAAAGGCATTGAGCATCCAGGATTCTCTCTCATCAACGTCATTTCACCGTGCGTGACTTACAACAAGGTGAACACGTATGACTGGTATAAAAAGAATCTACAAAACCTGGACGAGGACTCCACGTATCAGCCCACCAACCGAGCACGGGCTTTGGCACGGTTGCATGAAAGCGACGAAATGGTTACTGGTTTGATTTATCAGGAAGAATCGACGCCTTATGAAGCCTTAATCCCGGGCTTTCGAGAGACTCCATTGGTGCACCAGGACCTCAACGTGGATCAGGCTACGTGGGATAAAATTCTATCCACGTTGGAATAGAGCTTTCTTTCCATGAAGCTCGGGTGAAAAATGCTCCCGAGCTTCATCAAATGAATCCGCATACACAGGGTCAAACACTGGAAACCATGGTGGGACTTTGGTCATTTAGAACATGAGGGATTAGGTCAAGTCGCGGAAGACACCAATGACTTTACCTAAAATGGACACATGACTCACGAGAATTGGCTCCATCGTTGAGTTTTCCGGTTGCAAGCGGATACGGTGTTCTTCACGGAAAATTCGCTTCACAGTGGCCTCGTCTTCCTCGGTCATTGCCACAACAATATCTCCGTTATCTGCATTGTCTTGACGTCGGACAATGACGTAGTCTCCGTCTTGAATACCTGCTTCAATCATACTTTCACCTTGGACACGGAGCAAAAACACTTCATCATTTCTGACCATGGTCTTCGGTAAAGGAAAATACTCTTCTACATTTTGGACGGCGGTAATGGGCAAGCCCGCAGTCACCTTGCCAACGACAGGGGCCATTACCGCGCTTTCGGTGGGGAGGATACCAAGCCCTGAACGTCGCCAATCCCCTGCGGGTTCAAGCAATTCAATAGCCCTGGGTTTGGTGGGGTCTCGACGGAGATAACCCTTTGCCTGGAGACGCTCCAAGTGGCCGTGAACTGTAGAACTGCTGGCTAACCCCACCGCCTCACCAATTTCCCGTACAGACGGAGGATATCCTTTGTCTCGGATGTTTTTACGAATAAATTCTAAGATAGCCGTTTGTCTACCAGATAATGAATTCACCCTGGCACCCCTCCAACCTGGAAACTCAGTTGAAGTTTAGCACATTCGCTGACACTTAGCAAACAGGTGTTCTGATCTTATCGGGATTGACAGAACATCTGTTTGTGCGTATATTTGTTCTGGGGTACATATGTTCTTGTTTGAACGAGGTGATTGATGTGTCTGTGGCAGATGGTGCGAGGCTGGTTTCTCATCGGGGAACCTCATGGAATTCAAGTGGTCATCTTTCGATGTGGAAAAAACACCATAGTAGACTGGTGTCGAGGACAGCGTTCAGGGTCACTATTGTACAGTGGATGGTCATTATGATAACTCTTTATCTGCTTTTCAGTGGGATACGGGTACATCACCTTGCGCAAGTAAATCAGGTTGTAGGTGGAAGCACATTTCAAACTTATACGGTGTGCAAGGGAGATACTTTGTGGAATATTTCCCGTCATTATTTTCCGAAAGAGGATCCGAGGCAAGCAGTGTTCAGGTTGCAAACCGTCAATCACCTACGGGATAGCCAGTTGTATCCAGGACAAGTATTGCGTATCCCCACAGGCTAAAAGTGCGTGTCCGGAAAGGGGTCTGGTCAGACCCAAGCAGTGCCAGGAGGCCAGCCCAAAATGCGCACAGAGCGTACGTTTTCGGTACGTGAAGGAGCATTTTGGGCGACGACGCAGCAATGCGCCGGGGAGTTCTGACCCCTTTCCGGACAACCTCTAAAAGCCTATAACTCTGCACTCTCGCAGACTCTCGTGTTGGCTTGCGCCATGGCTACAATATCCTGCGCCTGATGCTTGGGTGGATTTTCTTGTGGTCTCTAACGGCTTCATCTGCAAATTGCGTTAACGTTGCCTGGGTATCACCCACAATGGAAATGGTGGACGGCCCGATATCCAGGCCAACGATTTCCTTGCCAAGGGTGTGTTCCGGTTTATACGGACTTTTTTCGCTTGGCCGTAAGCAACTTTAGCAGCCGCTACAAATACGCGCGAATCGATGTAATACTCCGCGGATTTTGTCGAGTTTGAAGAGGTGTTCACAAATTTTTCGATATTTTTGTGTAAGCTTCATGTCATTAGATATGACAAGTAAGTAAGCGTTTTCTGACTATTCTTAGAAAACGCTTACAACAGCGGTATGGGCGATGTTGTCGATTGACACGCCCGCTTGCCCGTACTACAATGCACGCAAGTTAGAAAATTCACTTCACGCTGTGATTCCCGGGAATGTCCTCAAGCAGGAGGAAATAGGTCCGTTCGAGTACTGCCATGGAACCCAGGGGTCCATCCGATATGGGAGCCGTTTCGGATGAGGCACTTTATTTGAACTGCATCGTTAGAAAATTCAAAATTGAGTTTGAACTTATGTTTACAACAAATTTTCAAGGAGTTTACCCAGAATATTCACTTCATGGACTCTGTTGTATGACTAATTTCTGCTGGAGGCGACTGTTTGTATGGGGGACACAATTTATCTCAACGGCCAATTTGTTCACAGCGAAGACGCTAAGGTGTCCGTCTTTGACCATGGTCTGTTGTACGGAGATGGGGTGTTTGAAGGGATCCGGTCCTACTCAGGCAATGTGTTTAAACTACGTGAACACCTAGATCGACTATATGATTCGGCAAAATCCATCGCTTTGAAAATCCCCCTGAGCAAGCAGGAAATGACCGAGGCAGTGTTGTCAACGCTTCGTCGAAACGGATACGATAGTGCCTACATTCGCCTGGTGGTTACGCGTGGCGTAGGAGATCTAGGATTGGACCCCGTGGTTTGTCCGCAGGCGAATGTCATTATCATTGCTCAGCTTTTATCCCTCTTTCCACGAGAACTGTATGAAAAAGGAATTGATGTGGTGTGTGCATCCACACGCCGCAATCCATCGGATGTGCTCAGTCCCAAAGTTAAATCTCTAAACTACTTAAATAACATTTTTGTCAAACTGGAGGCTCACGCCGCTGGGGTCAGCGAGGCTCTCGTCCTAAACAGCGATGGGTACGTGGTGGAGGGCTCAGGCGAAAATGTATTCATCGTCAAGGGAGGAACCCTCTATACACCGCCAACGTATCTGGGCGCGTTGGAAGGCATCACCCGTGCGGTGGTACTGGAAATTGCCACTCAACTGGGCTACCCGGTCTGTGAGCAACCCTTCAGTCGCCATGATGTATATGTGGCGGATGAGGTATTTCTCACTGGAACGGCTGCGGAAATGATGCCGGTGGTCAAGGTGGATGGACGTGTGGTTGGCAGTGGCAAGCCCGGTCCTTACACTCTCACTCTCCATAGAGAGTTTCAACAACGTACCACCGTGGAGGGAATTTCGGTCAACTCGAATCCCGTTCCTCTATTTTGAGGAAGAACTCATCCTTAAAGGAGGCTAATCGTTAAGATGCGCAGCGATATGATAAAAAAAGGAGTGGACCGGGCTCCTCACCGCAGTTTGTTATATGCAACCGGGGTGAAACCGACAGACCTGCCCAAACCCTTTATTGGTATCTGCAACTCTTATGTAGACATCATCCCTGGACATACCCACCTCAATGAACTGGGGGCCATTGCTAAAGAAGCCATTCGCGAGGCGGGGGGTGTTCCCTTTGAGTTCAATACCATTGGGGTGGATGACGGGATTGCCATGGGTCACATTGGCATGCGGTACTCGCTGCCCAGTCGAGAATTGATTGCCGATTCTGCCGAAACGATGATTAATGCCCACTGGTTTGATGGAGTTCTGTTTATTCCGAATTGCGATAAAATTACTCCGGGGATGCTCATGGCTTCTGTACGTACCAACGTGCCCAGCGTGTTTGTGTCTGGTGGCCCCATGGAGGCGGGGCGGTCTCCATCCGGTAAAAACCTGTCTCTGTCCTCCGTGTTCGAAGGGGTGGGAGGCTATCGGGTTGGAAAGGTTTCCGAGCAAGAACTGCAGGAACTGGAGTTGGCTGCTTGTCCCACGTGCGGATCTTGCTCTGGTATGTTTACCGCTAATTCGATGAATTGCATTATGGAAATGTTAGGGATGGCATTACCGGGTAATGGAACAATTGTGGCGACCTCAACTGAGCGGCGGGAACTTGTACGCCAAGCGGCGAGACATTTGATGCAACTGATTGAACAAGACACACGGCCGCGGGACATTATCACGGCCGAGGCGATTGATGATGCTTTTGCCTTGGACATGGCCATGGGTGGCTCCACCAATACGGTGTTGCACCTGATGGCTATTGCTCATGAGGCGGGTATCCATTACAACTTGGAGCGTATCAACGAGGTGGCCCAGCGAGTTCCTTATTTGGCTAAAATCAGTCCCTCATCCGAGTATAGCATGCAGGATGTGCATTATGCTGGCGGCATCAGTGCCATCATTCACAGTCTGTGTGAGATGGAAGGAGCCGTCCACCGAAATCGAATTACTGTCACAGGGAAAACCCTCTATGCAAACGTAGCGAATGCGGAAATTAGCAACGAGGAGGTTATTCGACCTGTGCATCGAGCCTACAGCCCTGTGGGAGGGTTGTCTGTGCTCTATGGAAACCTTGCTCCTGATGGGGCAGTGATTAAAGTGGGGGGGGTCGACCCCGGTATTCAGGAATTTACGGGTCAGGCGATTGTGTTTAACTCCCAAGAGGAGGCCCAGGAAGGCATCGATAATGGCTCGGTGCAGGCGGGTCACGTGGTAGTTATTCGCTATGAGGGTCCGAGGGGAGGGCCAGGGATGCCGGAAATGCTAGCGCCCACCTCTTCCATTGTGGGCCGAGGTTTGGGGACCCAGGTCGCTCTGATTACCGACGGGCGGTTCTCCGGGGCTACTCACGGCATTTGCGTGGGACACATCTCACCGGAGGCTGCGGAAGGTGGACCAATTGGC
This sequence comes from Bacillota bacterium, assembly GCA_027336365.1. Lineage (GTDB taxonomy): Bacteria > Bacillota > Bacilli > Alicyclobacillales > Alicyclobacillaceae > QXHL01. The sequence goes on from DAHWFY010000041.1 coordinate 17,046, forward strand.
CTGATTGAAAACGGTGATGAGATTTACATCAATTTACGGGATCGTTCAATTGAACTCAAAGTTTCATCACCTGAGCTCGCTCGCCGAAAGGCAGTCTGGCGAGCACCAGACCCAAAGGTCAAAGACGGATATCTGGTACGATATGCACACATGGTGACCTCTGCCAACACCGGTGCGGTGTTGCAGTGGACATAGAAAAGCTCGTCGCTTGTGCAGTTTCAGAGGTTCGCATGTCGTTGCTAACACGGGCATACAGAGAAAGTGTTGGGAATGGAGAGAATTTCAGGTCAGGCGACACTTCGTCGCTAAGAGGAGGAGAGAAAACCATGAGTGTCTCGACCCAATCTACGCAGAACCAGATTGCCAGTGTGCCGGAACCATGGATGACAGGTGCAGAAATGTTGGTGGAGGCATTGCGCAGCGAGGGAGTGGAGGTCATTTTTGGCTATCCCGGCGGCGCTGTGTTGCCACTCTATGATGCTTTGTACGAGTGTGGGATTCCTCATGTACTGACGCGCCATGAACAGGGTGCCATCCATGCAGCGGAAGGGTATGCCCGCGTGAGTGGCAAACCGGGGGTGGTGATTGCCACTTCGGGTCCAGGGGCCACTAATCTGGTGACGGGACTGGCAGATGCGATGTTAGACTCTTTACCGGTTGTCGCCATCACGGGACAAGTGCCTACCAGCGTCATTGGTTCCGATGCTTTTCAGGAGACCCCCATCATCAGTATTTCAACACCGATTACGAAGCACAACTACCAGGTCCGAACGGCACAGGAGTTGCCGGGTGTGATTAAGGAGGCATTCCACATTGCCTGCACAGGACGTCCAGGCCCGGTATTGATTGATATTCCCAAAGATGTGGCGAGTACCAGTGGAATTTTTGATTATCAGGAGCCGGTCCGTTTACCTGGCTACCAACCCACGGTGTTACCGAATCAAATGCAATTGCGCAAAGTCGTTTCTGCCATCCGGGCGGCAAAAAAACCGGTGATTCTGGCGGGCGCCGGAGTTTTGCATGCCAAAGCTCACCAGTTGCTGCAGCGGTTTGTAGAACAGACCCAAATTCCCCTGGTTCACACCCTACTGGGTTTGGGTGGTTTTCCGGCTACACACCCCTTGTGTTTTGGTATGGGGGGCATGCATGGTTCAGTGGTGGCCAACAGAGCCCTATACGAAACCGATTTGCTCATTAACATCGGAGCCCGCTTTGATGACCGCTTGACGGGCAATCTGCAGTATTTCGCCAAGAATGCCGTGGTAGTGCACATCGATATTGATCCGGCGGAAATTGGGAAGAATGTGCGCACTCACATCCCCGTGGTGGGCGATGCAGCAGAAGCCCTGCGGTCCTTACTCGATATGGAACTCTCTCCAGCTCAAACGGACGAGTGGACGAGTTATTTGCAACAATTGCGGGCTGAATACCCTTTCTGGTACCAGCAAGACGGGACACTGAAACCGCAGCGAGTGATGGAAATCATTCATGAACAAACTCAGGGAGAAGCGGTCATTGTCACGGATGTGGGGCAGCATCAGATGTGGGCGGCTCAGTTTTATCCGTTTACCGCCCCCCATCGTTGGGTAACCTCGGGAGGATTGGGAACCATGGGATTTGGTCTGCCTGCCGCCATAGGGGCTCAACTGGGGGCGCCAGATAGGGCCGTGGTGGCTGTCGTTGGCGATGCGGGTTTTCAAATGACTTTACAGGAATTGTCCGTTTTGGCTGACTCCCAACTGCCTGTCAAGGTGGTCATTTTTAACAACCATTCTCTTGGGATGGTTCGCCAGTGGCAGGAGTTATTTTATGAGGGCCGTTATTCGGAGTCTTTGCTCTCCCATCAACCGGATTTTGTTAAACTGGCGGATGCCTATCACATCCCTGGCTTTCGTGTGGAGAACGAGGAGGATTTCGCCCATGCTTTACAGGCGGGACTGGCCACCGACGGTCCGGTCCTGATTGAGTGTCGAATAAATCCTGAGGAGAATGTGTATCCCATGGTGGCACCGGGGAAAGGAATTCATGAAATGGTGGGGGTTAAGCCATGAACCGGATTGTCAGCGTGATTGTCAATAATAAACCAGGTGTACTCAACCGGGTGACTGCCTTGTTTATGCGTCGGGGATTTAACATTCAAAGTATTACAGTGGGAAGTACCGAGGCGGAGGGGCAGT
>DAHWFY010000042.1 GCA_027336365.1 Bacillota bacterium
AGGGAACTGTGGTCACTCCCCCGAAAACCGGCAGTGGGTTTTTTCTTTCCTCAAGTCCTTGCCCTGTTTCTCCCAACCGGGTGAGCACAGCCTTTGCTGCCAGTTCACCCATGAGTGCGGATGGTTGGCGCACGCAGGTAAGAGGTGGGGTGGCAATGTGTGCCCAACTTGGTTCATCGAAGGTGGCAATTCCCATTCCACTGGGGACATTTACCGGCAGTTGACGCAGTAAAGGGTACAGTTCTCGCATAATGAGTCCATTGGCGGTGTAGACAGCAAAAGGTTGTGTGGGTAGGTCGTTTGCCAGTTCTCGCGCCACCGCCTGACAGGACGGCCCATAGGGCTGGTCTGCTTCTAGAGTCCACGGTTGTACTCCTGATTGCTGGCAGGCCTCCAGATACCCGGCCAGGCGCTTTTGTCGAGTGCTGATGGCTCCTGGCGTTTCTCCGACAAACAACACCCTTTTGTAGCCTCGCTGAAATAATCCCATTGTCAGACGTGAGGAAGCCTCTTGGTTGTTGGTGATGACAATGGCTGCTTGGGGGACGTCGAATTGACGATCCACCAATACTACAGGTTGGCGGGTGGCGAGGCTGGTGAGCAGATCATTATTGGCCCCATTTGTCTGCAGGACCATTCCTTCCACCTGATGTGCTTGCAGAGTTTGCAGCCATTTTTTCTCTTGATCCGCGTTTCCCTGCGTCTCACACACCATCAGGTTGTAATGGTTTGGGGTCAGTACTCCAGACATGGCACGAATAATAGACATACAGAAGGGATATTCAAGATTGACCATGACGGCAGCCACAGTGTGGGTCTTGTTGCCTTTTAAGCCCCGGGCCAGTGAATTGGGTTGATAGTTGAGTTGCGCAATGACGGTGGCAATGCGTTGCTTGGTCTCCTCACTCATGGCTTGGTACTGTTGGTTGAGGTAACGGGAGACCGTGGTGATGGAAACTCCGGCTGCTCTGGCGACCTCGGAAATGGTGACCCGGTGGTTGTTCATGGCTGACCTTCCTTGGGACAAATTTTGCTGTGGTTCCTCGTCATTATTTAACCGACATCTTCTTACTCGTATCACAATCTGCCGTCTAAGTCGAGTTTTTGCCTGAGATGAGAACGAAGCAAGGGCTACAATCGGGTCGTTCGTCCCTGACGGTGTATAGCTCCTGTGCATTTATTAGAAATGTGTTTGGTGCCCGTTTGCGGTGCCGAAAAATTTGCAAAGGAGCGATCCACATGTACGGTGTATTTGGGGGCTACACTCGTTGGGCGGTGGTGTTCCTGATTATCTTCGTGTTGTTCTTCCTGCTGGTTCCCGGCTATATGAGCACCACCACGTGCACCACCACTCCAGTCGCTTGAGGCCTGGAGGTGGGTGAATGACAGAAAGTTCAGGGCAGGAGGCATTTGCCTCCTGCTTTTGTTGATCCGTGCACGCAGAGACTGTGGCCCTGGGTTGTTTGGAAAGGGGTCTGACCTATCCCAGTAAATACAGGTACGTGGATTTACCTCCCCTGCTGGTGCCGCTCACAGCGGCATGACGGTCTAATCCCTTTCCGGATGCGCATTTTAAGCAAAATAATCCGTCAGAAGAAAAAAGGCCAACGGAGTCCGGAAAAATCACCTTGATTCTGAGCAGAGTTCCAGCCGTTTGCTCCCCAGTTTCCCGGCAGACCAGCACTGGAATTTGCTGTTCCACCCGAGTTACCCCACCCTTGGAAATTCATCCACCATGGACTGTTGCTTCCCCACAAACTGGACCCTTGACCTCTCCCCCATAGGCTACTTCCTGGTCCGCCCTGGGGCCCTGTGGGGAAACCCATACCTCCGATGCCAGGACTATTGTCCTGCTTTCCGTTGTGTCCTCGGGAGCCACCCCATAACCCCATGAGCATCATCATGGGGAGAAAACTTTCTTCAGCGTCCACCAGGTTGGAGTGGGCCAAGGCCTGGAAAGCCTGTGGAGCGGTGCCCAGAACACGTTGCCTTTGTGACTTTTTCATCGTCGTGTCACCTCCTGTGGTGTCAAACTTAGGTTATGACAGGGCCTGCCTGGGGGAGTGGACGGACTGCGGGGGTAGCTTCGCACTCCACTTTATCAAGGGTTACACTGAGAAAGGTTGTTCGGAATGTACATGACCTAATGGCCGTTGCCTTTGTAACATGAAGAGGCGCATAGATGTGGTTACAAGGAGGATGAGTGGGTGTCTGAAATACAGCACAAGGTGTTGATTGTTGAAGGTAAAACCGACAAAGAGCATTTGCTGCATGTTTTGCGGGAACCCGTGGAGTTTGTCTGCACGCGGGGTACGTTGAGCTACAACGAATTGGAGCATCTCATCGCCTTGTTGCAGGACCGGAATGATGTCTATATATTTGTAGATGCCGATGAATCGGGAATGAAGTTGCGCAGTCAGTTGCGCCAGGAGCTTCCCAACGCCATGCACCTGTACACGCGCAGAATGTACCGAGAGGTGGCCACTACCCCTGCAGACGTCTTGGCTTGGGTGTTGCACCAAGCTCATTTTCAGGTAAGGGAGCACCTGTTGATACCCCACAAACTGATTGGGCAGAACGACAAGAGGCCAACGGATGAACTGGAGGAGGATGACTAGCGGTGGCTGAGCAGGAGAACACTTATTTGCTAAAGACCCTGGTGGAAAACTGGCGTCGTGAGGTAGAGGCCGCCGATTTGTATGCTGCTGCTGCAGCCCGGGAGACAGAGGAGCGACGACGTAACCTGTTGCAGCAGTTGGCAGACCTGGAGTTCAGCCACGCTCGCATGTGGGAGGAGAAGTTACGGGAACAGGGGATCGATCCCGTTGGTTTGGCAAGGCCGATTGTTAAGGTTAAACACCTGAGTGGCTCCAGTCTAATCCGTGAGATTGAGGCCGTGGAGGGGGGCAATGCCGCTTGGTACCAATCTCTTCGCAACATCGTGGAAGATCCGGAAATTCACCGGATCATGGATCAGATTGACCTAGATGAGACCCAGCATGCCCATGTTGGGGAGATGTTGCAGTCGCCTTCCGGGGTAGTGGCCAATCGATTACAGCGGATCTGGCGAGGGGAGCGTCACCGTCATGGTTCCAGCGACTGGGTGGGAGACGCCATTTATGGGGTGAATGACGGATTGGGAGCGATTTTTGGCATCATATCCGGAGTAGCAGGTTTCACCCTAAACACCCACACGGTGTTGGTCAGCGGTTCTTTTGGCGCCTTGGCCAGCACCCTGTCCATGGGGGCTGGTGCCTGGTTGGCGACGCGCTCTGAGAATGAGGTCATGGAGACGGCCATTGCCCAGGAACGGGCAGAAATTCAAGATGAACCGGAGCATGAGGCAGAAGAACTTGCCTTACTCTATCAACTGAAGGGGTTCAGTTCTGAAGATTCTGCTCGAATTGCTCAGCAGATTGCTCAGGATGAGAACCAGTTTCTGCGTACCATGGTGCAGGAAGAGTTCGGTTTTCAGGAGTCGAGCCAAGGGAATCCCTGGAAATCTGCGCTGTTCGGTAGTGCATCCACTCTGGTGGGGGGACTGATTCCTTTGTTACCCTTCTTTTTCACCACGGGTTGGACTGCCTTGGTTTTAGCAGCGATTGTCAGCATTCTGGCACACTTCGCCGTGGGTGCGGCGAAAAGCATGATTACGGTGAGGGGATGGCTGGTCAGCGGGTTGGAGATGACCGCAGTGGGGGTGATTGTGGGCGTGGTATCTTATGGATTGGGTTGGCTGGCCTCCTCTTTCTTTGGCAGCATGGTTTCATAGAGACTTTGAAATATCCGCTGTCTGATGACCCCCAGGGATGGGACGGAATTGCGATTGCATGACGTGGTTTGGACTCCAAGCTTAGGTTGCTGCTCAAATGAAGAGTCTCCTGTTCTACAAAGCGACGAACGACGAGGAAAGGAACCCGAATAAGGAATTAGACCCTCATGCCGCTGATAGAGCGGCATGAACAAAGAATGAAAATCCACGTCATTGTATTTACTGAACAGGATTCGTCTGTTGCCTGGTTGGCAGTTTACAGTTGTGTGAGAATTTCTGGGCCGTTGTCTGTGATGACCAGGGTATGTTCGTACTGTGCGCTTAGACTCCCATCCAGCGTGCGCACGGTCCAACCATCCTGTTCCAGTTTTGTTTCGTATGACCCGGTATTTACCATGGGCTCGATGGTAAAGGCCATACCTTTGCGAATGCGGGGTCCTTTGTGCGGAGGGCCATAATGCAGGACCTCTGGTTTTTCGTGCATCTGCCGGCCAATGCCATGACCGATGTAATCTCTCACCACCGAGAACCCTTCACCTTCCACGTAGGTTTGAATGGCGTGACCAATGTCCGAGATTTGATTGCCTATGATGGCCTGTTCAATGCCCACAAATAGGGCTCGGTGCGTGACGTCCAAGAGGTGTTTGGACAGGGGGCTTATCTCACCTACCGCATAACTCCAGGCCGAGTCTCCGTGCAGTCCCTTATTGAGAGCGACCATGTCTACGGTGATGATATCCCCATCTTTCAACACATAATTGGACGGGAAACCGTGACAAATCACATCATTGACAGAGGTGCAGGCGGCAAAAGGATACCCGTTATAACCCTTTTGAGCTGCCTCCATATGGTGATTCACAATAAAACTCTCAACAAACTGGTCAATTTGATGAGTGGACACTCCAGGCTTGATAAAATCAGCCAATGCTGCGTGACAGGCGGCCACAACCTTTCCTGCCTCGCGCATTAATTCGATTTCATAACGACTCTTGGTCACAATCACATTCACAACAATCTCAGCCTCCTGCCCGCAATTTCTCCGGGCTTTGTTCACCTGTTTACTGTAACACAATGAAATCGGGATTACACGCTGTGGGTACTTGCTCCGGAAGATGATGGAAGGTTACAATAGAGAAAAAACATGGGAAGTAAAATTGGAAAATAAAATGGTTTCTGATTTACGGGTATTCCCGCAAAGAGAATCAATCACGAAGCCATAAGTCGCGGAAGCTTAGTGACAAAGGGGGGTCATTCATGCCATCTGCCATCTGCCCATACTGCCATGAACCCGCTTTCTCCAGTGCGGAATTTGATCAACCGTGGACCTGTCCCACGTGTGGTCGGGCGGTGGTACCGGACATTGCTGAACGCCGCAAACAGCCGGGCGGTTTCCGAGAGTCTGTGGTGGAAAAGTATAGCCGCATGTGGATTATGGAGTCGCCCAAAAAGAAGACGGAGAAGCGCAACGATGAAGTGGACCCGGTGTCGTCCACTTAATTTTGTTACACAGGAATAGCCACACGCATCCAGCCGTCCTCCCTTTTGAGACGGAGATATGCTGTGTTGACTTTCACCTTGCTCACAGGGCGGAGCCGCATTCGGACGGCTCCGCTTGCTATCCACTGTGGCTCAAGCCGTCTGTGCGTATAGACCATTGGTTGTGATGAAAATTCCCGCTAAGAGGACACCCACTGCCAGCCAGGTAACCCACTGTCGCCGCGTCAGTTTTCCTGTTCCTCCTGGGCGGTGTTGCACAAATAGGGCCAGCAAAAGCGACGTAGCCACAACAAAGGCTCCATCCACAGCCAGGTGCAGGAAACTGTGCACCGTCAATCCCCCCTTGTCTGCTCATGCATGATTGTGCCACAAACCCGCATAAGTTTCATCATCGGAAAAAGGTCGAAATGGATTTTATCAAGGCGGGATGAAGATGATTCAGCATCAGGTCAGTCTCTCGATGCGGATGTTGAGGGTTGGCTTATGGACGGAAACCCAACCTTACGTTGGGGGAGGATTGTTACAAACAAATTTGATTCAACAGGCCATAGCCATTGGTGTTGAACAGTGGATGGTTTGGCGGGCGATTGCTGGTTCACACGCCCATCGCGGCTACCGCTCTTTCATTCATGAAGTGTCTGCCACGGACTTGCCTATTTTGTTAGAATTTTCAGCTCCTTCACTCATAGTCCGTCGTCTCCTGCCCGGAGTACGGCGACACTTGGCGGGTGCGGGTGTACTAGTGGAGGGGGCTGGTGGATTTTTACCAGAACAGTATTTGGCAGGGTCAAGTACGAAGGAGAGCGTGGGGGTAACCTTGGAGCAAGAAAAGATTGTGAATGGAGAAATGCCCATGGGATGGATTGCCGGTTTGCAAGTGGACCTGTGGACAACCGAACAGGTGTCGGTGGATGGGAACCGATTGTACCTGTTGGTAGCAGAACGAATGCGGTCATGGGGGGCCACTTGGGTGGGGGTGTTCCGGGGAATTGAGGGGATGACTAGGGATATGAGGAATTTTGGCTGGGGATGGCCATGGCAGAGGCGCAGTACACCCATTCGAGTGATGGTCTTGGATAAACGGACCAATCTTGTGGGACACCTATCGGAGTTGTCCGCCTTGGTTGGGGACCAAGGAATTTTGACGGTGCAATCGGTGACCTGGTATGAAGGCGGAGAGTGAGGCAGGGCTGCCACCCATAAAATAAATGTACAATGTGAAGTGGAGGATGAATGATAAAGGAGGTGCGCCTCCGGCTTGGCACCCGACAGGGTGGCATTCGCCGTCTGGGCAGATTTGTGATTTGTGGCGTGGGTACCGATGTGGTAGAGATTTTGCGAATGAGTCGAGTTTTTAGGCGTCACGGGGATCGACTGGCGCAGAGAACTCTGTCCCGGGGAGAGTATGAGGAATGGCTTGGCATGTCTGAGCAACGGCGAGTGGAGTACCTGGCAGGAAGGTTTGCGTTGAAAGAGGCGATTGCCAAAGCGGCCGGGGTCGGTTTGGCACGGTTGCGGATGAATACCGTGGACATCCGAGTTTGTTCTTCCGGACTGTGCGTCGTCTTCTTAGCGGGACAGTTGGGACAAGCCGTTTTAGCTCAATGGAAGTGGCATCTTTCACTGTCTCATACTGCGAGCGTGGCATTTGCTTTGGCCGTTTGTGAACGTCTCTGACTTATTTAATACGAATTTAATACGAAAATAGCCGATTCAGTTCTTTGGGATATTTTCATCTCCGGCGTTGGCCGTCAGGTCATGTGCTTCAGCCAGTCTCTAAAATTGAAGATGTACTATTCGTGGGACGAATGGAATAGACATGTACCAATCCTCGAGGAGGTTACCCGATGTATCTGGTAACGAGCGAGCAAATGAGGAGTTTCGACAAACACACCATCGAAGGTTTGCAGGTTCCAGGCATTGTACTCATGGACCACGCTGGGAAGGCAGTGGCCGAACGTGTGGCTTTACATCATCCAGGTCGAATTCTGGTCTTGTGCGGAAAGGGAAACAACGGGGGCGATGGCTGGGTTGCTGCCCGCTGGTTGCATCACTGGAACCATGACTGGGTACAGGTCCTTAGTCTGGTGACTCCGGAGCAACTGCAGGGAGATGCGGCGATTGCTGCAACGGCGGCCGTGGCATCTGGGGTTTCCTACCGGATTTTTCAGCCAGGAGAGGACCTGCCCAGGGCGGATGTGGTGGTGGACGCTTTGCTGGGGACAGGGTCTGCTCGACCCCCGGCGGGACCGCTGGCAGAACTGATTGCACAGGTCAATGCTCACCCGGGATTCAAGGTTGCCGTGGATGTACCAACGGGAATCGATGCCTCCACGGGGGAAGTGCCAGGGATTGCAGTGCAGGCGGGAGAAACGGTGTGTATGGGTGCACAGAAGCTGGGGACAGCGGTTAGCCCCGGATGTTACCACTCCGGACAGGTCCATGTTGTGGATATCGGGATTGACCTGTCTACAGAGGAGAACACGGACTTCGCCTGCTGGACCCAATCAGGCGACTTGCGGGCTGCCCTGACAGCGCGGGGACCCGAGACACACAAGGGTTCTTTTGGGCGGGTGGGGATCTTGGTCGGGTCCATGTCCGGTGCCGCAGTATTGTCTGGCTTAGGGGCCGCCCGCAGTGGAGCCGGGTTAATTGTGTTGGCCACCGCCCATGCAGGGTTGATGGGAATTCCTTGGGAATTTGTCCGACGTACCATCCCTGTCGATGATGTCGAGGCCGTACAGACTGCACTTTCCGATTGTCAAAGCTTAGTGGTGGGGCCCGGATTGGGGGAGGATCTGTCCTATGCCCGGGGATTGTTGACAGACCCGGAACAGAGAGGGGTCTTAGATGCGGATGGTTTGCGCTTGTTGGCCACCTTACCTCCCGTTGGACCTCGCTGGGTGCTCACTCCCCACCCGAAGGAGTGCGCCGCCCTGTTGGGATGGACTACACCAGCGGTGCAGGCTCACCGGCTGGAGGCGGTGAGCCGCTTGGCGGAACAAACACAGGCCGTAGTGGTCCTCAAAGGGTATCACACCTTAATCGCAGGCCCTGGGGGTGAGATTGTGGTGAACGAGACAGGGAATGCTGCCTTGGCCACGGCTGGATCTGGAGACGTGCTGGCAGGGATCATCGGTGGCTTAATGGCCCAAGGAGCTGATGCTTTGACGGCTGCCAAGGCGGGTACATGGCTGCACGGCCGTGCCGGAGAACTGGCAGGACAACGCCACAATCTCATTTCCACCACAGCGTCGGACATTGTCGATCACATTTCCCACGCAATATCGTCCGCAATCGACTCAATGCCCTAAGAATCTTAGCATGCGGAGGTTTGTCGACGAAAGGCGAGGTGAATTATGCGTAAAGCCATGGGCTTCTTCGTGGCCGCTGCTCTGGCGGTCGGCTTGGTTACCGGGTGTGGGACACCCTCCAAAACCAATATGGTGTCAAAACTGCAAAGCCAAGCGGAAAAGCTGGATGCCACGAACTATCGCAGTACGGCAACGATGACCGTGCAAATGGATAATGGCTCCCAAACCTATTACGTCGAAACCAACTATGAGTCTCCCAGTGTGTATAAAATCTCTCTGGGAGACAGCAGCAAAAACATTAATCAGGTGATAGTGCGCAATACCAACGGGATGTTCATCGTAAGTCCATCGTTACAAAAGGTGTTTCGGTTCAACGGGAACTGGGCACAGAACCAAGGTCACATCTACTTGTATGACCAACTCTTGCAGCAAATCGCTCAAGCCAAGGATGTAAAGATGGCGTCTAAGAATGGTATCTATACCTTTACAATGCCCATGACCACGCAAAATGACGTGATCAGCAAACAGGAAGTGGAGATCAATGGGAACACCCTGTCCCCTCAAAAGGTGGTGTTGTATGATCAGACGGGCCATGCAGTGGTTACTCTGAACTTTACGTCTTTTCAGACTGGAGTAAAATTTACTAACACCGAGTTTGATCCTCACGCCATTGCGGGAGCGGATAAAGGTGCGCAAACGACACTGGCCATGGATCAGCCCTTTGGCTATATTACGCCCAACAACACTCTGGGAGACAGCTTGGCCATGTTGCAACCCCAATCCTCTGACAACACGGTGATGAAGTACATCGGGCAGTATGGATTTACTCTGGAAGAGTGGCGTCCAGTTGCAGGGGACGCTGGTTTTCTCGATGCTCAATTGGTAGATCTGTATGGGGTACCGGCCCTTTACAGCGGCGGCGGAAATAGTCACCAGTTGACTTGGCTAAATAACGATATCGAGTTTGCACTGACCAGTTCTGCTCTCAGCCAGTCGCAGATGCAAGAGGTGGCGCTTTCAACCTTTGCCCAGAGTGGAAAGTAAATGTGAATTGCGCTTTGCATTGACTCTCGGGCACCGCTATAATATCCGTTGAGTGCAGCGTACGAATGGGTAGTGGAGGTGCCGCGCGTGTCCGAGAACAAGCGCATTGTATTGAACATTTCACAACACCTTCTAGACCAGGTTGACGGCATCGCATTTCGGGAAGAAACGGACAGAGCTGTCGTGATTCAGGAAGCGATGCAAACCTACGTATCTGAACACCGGAAAGCGGACATTCGGCAGGCGTTACAACAAGGGTACATGGAAATGGCTCACATCAATTTGTATCTTGCTTCGGAGGCTTTTTTGGCGGAGCAAGAGGCAGGCGGGACCGTGGATCGTGTGGTAAGTGGGGTGTAACGTGCTTGAACGTCAAACGGGGGGACATTTTTTTCGCCGATTTGTCACCGGTGGTAGGCTCTGAACAGGGCGGATTCAGGCCGGTCTTGGTCATCCAAAATGATATCGGCAACCGATTCAGTCCCACTGTCATTGTGGCCGCCATTACCGCTCAGATTCAAAAGGCTAAACTGCCGACTCATGTGGAGGTTATGGGAGGCAAGGGAGGCTTGGAGCGGGATTCGGTGATATTGTTAGAACAGTTGCGGACCATTGACAAGCAACGTTTGACGGACAAAATCACTCACTTGGATGACGTGATGATGCAAAAAGTGAATGCAGGGTTGCAAATCAGTTTGGGGCTGGTAGACTTTTAGTGCGTGTCCAAGATGGACACGGTCATACAACCACCATTCGAGGAGCTTTTATCAAAAGGTACCGGGATCCGGTGCCTTTTTTATTGTTCTTTTTAAATAACGCCTTTCAATCACCTGGATTTCACTTCTGGGTGGCGGCGAAGGAATGCGCTGGGGAGTTCTGACTCCTTTCCTGAGAACCTCGACAAATATTTTCAAGGGAATTTCAAGGCGTTACGGGTATAACAAACATAGTGACTGAGTCTTGGCGTGAGTGACGAGGCAAGGGTTGCTGCGGAGATTCAGGAAATTCATACGATAAACCCACGAGAGAGGGTGGATGTACATGGGTTTTTACTCTGATTCTAGAACAAAATCTAATCGCCTTAAGGCGGGACGCGGCAAGGTGATAGCTAAATGGGGCACGGTGGTGGTTCTGTCCGCCTTGGTGGGCTCTGGGGCAACGCTGGCCTCAGTGACAGGTCTGCAACACGCCGGATTGTTGAGTTCACCTTCTGCCAACGCGGTGAATGTTCCTAATTCTCCGGTGGGAGTCAGCAATGTCAACGTCAATATAAATGACGGAATTACCCAGGTGGTCAAGCAGGTGGAGCCTGCGGTGGTTGCCGTTATCAACTATGCGGACGTATCCAATCCTTTCAGCCAACAGACCACCATGCAGGAACAGGGCATTGGTACGGGGGTGTACTTTTATCACAACAGTCAGTACGCCTACATTGTCACAAACAATCATGTCGTGATGGGTGCGGCCAAGGCTGCGGTTGTATTGCAGTCTGGCAAACACGTCACGGCTTCCATTGTGGGGACTGACCCTTACACAGACTTAGCCGTCATCAAAGTTCCATTGAACGACATGCGGGGGGTGCAGCCAGCCACCTTTGGCAACTCAAACAACATTCAGGTGGGCGAACCGGCCATTGCCATCGGAACTCCTATGGGGTTGGATTTTGCGGACTCTGTCACCTCGGGCATTGTGAGTGGCAAGCAGCGCATGATGCCTGTGGAAGACCCGCAAAATCCCCAGCAGGTTTTTGACTACCAGGCGGTTATTCAGACCGATGCCGCCATCAATCCGGGCAACAGTGGTGGCCCTTTGATTAATATCCAGGGTCAGGTGATTGGTATCAACAGTAGCAAGATTGCGGCCCAAAATTTTGAGGGCATGGGTTTTGCCATCCCATCTAACGAAGTCATCAAGATTGCGGATGAGATAATTAAAACTGGACATGCGGTACACCCGGCCTTGGGGATTACGGGTCAATCTCTCTCCACCGTACTGCAGTCTTACCCGGTGAATGTGCCGGTGGATTACGGTGTATATGTAATGGGAGTCAGTTCAAGCAGTGCTAAGTCCGCAGGGTTAAAATCCGGAGACGTCATTGTGTCGGTGAACGGTCAGGTGGTCAAGGGTCTGGCAGACTTGCGGACGGCCCTCTTCCAGGTGGATCCGGGGCAAACCGTGACATTGGGTGTGTATCAGGGTAGCCAGCACAAAATGATAAAGGTAAAAGTGGGGTCAATGCAATCTCCACTGGATGCCGGCAGTGGCGCGTCCGGTAGCAGTAGTAGCAGCGGCGGGGTTCCCGGTGGCTACGGTTCTGGCGGTGTACCGAGTGCCGGTCTGCCCGGTGCGCAGGGAGGGTATTGACGGATTCTCTCGGCGGATGGAGCAGGTGCGATGGTCCTCGTGGCGACACATTTTCGCATCGCTATGAGGACCATTTATGAGCCCCATTAAAGAACCCCACTTTTTCTGTCATTTCGAGTTTCCATCGCGCTTTACAGATCCAGGAGATGGAGGGGTTAATCAACATATTTCCAGAGAACTGCACAGTTATCAACAGGTGTTTTTGGATAGACCGTCATGCCGCTAATAGCGGCACCAGCAAGGAAGGTAAATCCACATTGTCGTATTTACTGCAATATATTACACAAAGTTTCGTTACCCAATGGAAATGAGGGAGTTTGTTTGAATCGCAATCAAGTCAATCCCCATAATTTAACTTGGCAAAACACCTCCGTGGGAAAACGGGATCGTCACAATCGCAATGGCCATGAGAGTTTTGTGCTGTGGTTCACCGGACTTTCCGGTGCGGGAAAGTCCACCGTGGCAAATCTGTTGGAACAGGTTCTGTTTGTCCAGGGAATTCACACCTATTTATTGGATGGCGACAATGTGCGCATGGGTCTGAACTCCGATTTGGGTTTTTCGGCTGTTGAACGAAGGGAAAACATTCGCCGTGTGGCAGAAGTAGCCAAGTTGTTTGTGGATGCTGGCGTGGTGACCTTAACGGCCTTTATTTCGCCTTATCGGAGTGATCGCCGCATGGCTCGCAGTCTGTATGCGGACAGGGAGTTTATCGAGGTATACATCGATTGTCCCATAGAAGTGTGTGCCTCAAGAGATCCAAAGGGTCTATATCGGAAAGCGCAAGCTGGACAAATCAAAGATTTTACGGGGGTTGCCGCACCTTACGAGGCACCGGAACAGGCAGACATTGTGCTGCACACGGATCGACAAACCCCATGGGAGAGTGTCCAACAGATTCTTCAGTACTTGGTGGCTCGGGAATTGCTCCCGGCGGAGACCCTGTTGGAGAATTCTCGTGAAACAAAGGAGTGTCCCAGATGACGGAAAACATGTTCAGTGAGCAAGAACCCATATCGTCTTTGTTTGGCAAGGAGGAACTCTCTCCATTGTGGACAGGCGAACCCCCTTCAGAGGTTTTAAGCGAAACTGAGACCCTAAAGTCAGTGGTCATCACTCCTTGGACTTTATCAGATTTAGAATTAATCGGAATTGGCGGATTTGCCCCTTTGACAGGGTTTATGGGTTCTGCTGACTGGAATAGTGTGGTTGAGAACATGCGTTTATCCTCAGGCGAGGTTTGGCCAATTCCCATTACGTTACCTGCTGTCAAGGAACTGGCCCTAGCAGTACGGGAAGGGGAGCAAGTGGCCCTGCGGGGGGAAGACGGACGGGTGTATGGTACGATGACGGTTGATGAGGTGTTTCAGTCAGACCTGCGGGCTGAAGCGGCACGGGTATACCGAACCACGGAAGATAAACACCCTGGCGTAGCTCGCTTGTATGGTCGTTCTCCCTATTGTTTGGCCGGGCCCATTCGTTTACTGCGCCGAAAACCAGCGCTCTTCCCAGAGTTTGACCTGACACCTGCGCAAACTAAGAAAGAATTTCTCAACCGAGGGTGGCGCACGGTGGTGGGTTTTCAAACCCGCAACCCTGTGCATCGGGCTCATGAGTACATTCAGAAAAGTGCTTTGGAAACGGTGGATGGTCTATTGTTGCACCCTTTGGTTGGCGAAACCAAGGCGGGTGACATTCCTGCCGCCATACGGATGGAGAGTTATCAGGTGCTGCTCAAGCACTACTACCCAGCAGACCGGGTTTTGCTGGCAACTTATCCGGCCGCCATGCGTTACGCTGGACCCCGGGAAGCTGTGTTGCACGCTCTGGTGAGGCGAAACTACGGCTGCACACATTTTGTCGTCGGTCGAGATCATGCTGGCGTGGGAAGTTACTACGGGCCTTACGACGCACAAGATATTTTTAGCAACTTTGCAAACGGAGAACTGGGTATTCAGCCCATGTTTTACGAGAACAGTTTTTACTGTGAGCGTTGTGACGGAATGGCGTCGGAAAAAACCTGTCCTCATGACCCACGGTATCGGCACATCCTATCAGGCACCAAGGTGCGGGAAATGTTGCGTCAAGGCATCCGTCCATCGCCGAGGTTCACTCGACCTGAAGTGGCGGATGTGCTCATGACGGGATTAGCCGAAAAGGGTCTTACTGGGGTGCCGCATCGATAAGACTGTCGCACCCCCGATGGCCCGATGGATGGCTCCCGCTCACGGACTGGTGGGGGACTGAGAGCTATTTACAGACGGCAATTGTCCGTTTTGCAGAACAGCTCCAGACCCAGTAGCGGCAGAGAAAAGCGGGAAATTTACCAATCCCCACATCAATACCCATAGCACGGCAGTCATCATTCCATATCCAATGAAACGTCGTATGGATTCCCCTTTCCGCAGTTCCCATATGGCTTTGAGCAGAAAAAAACATCCAGCTAATGCCAGCACGATGCCGAGAATCGCGGCAATAAACAGACTGTTACTCAAAGGAGTATCCTCCATTCCTCTGTGCAATTGACCGAATTTGCGGTACCCTTAGTATGCGGTGTTCCCGGTCGCAGGTCACCGTCCGATTCTAATATACTTGACCTTGCTTGAAAACACCTCGAACAAGAAAGGAGAGCCGAGGATGAAACCTTTAATTGGCATCACCGGATCGCGATATGAGATTGCAACCCAGCCGGGTGCGCCCGGCCTGTTGGGGGTCAGTCTGTCTGACGATTATGCTCGAGGCGTGGAGCGGGCTGGGGGACTTCCCCTGGTGGTTCCCTACTTGGGCGAGGTCGACAGCGTGCCCGATTTGGCAGATTGTTTGGATGGGCTGCTTTTGGCTGGGGGAGAGGATATGGACCCTCAACAATTTGGTGAATTTCCTCACAACGGTTTGGGCCCGGTGGTCCCCGAGCGGGATGAGTTGGAACTTGCTCTGCTGCGGGCCATGGTGGACAGAGGTAAACCAGTGCTTGGCATCTGTCGCGGGATGCAGGTCATGAACGTGGCCTTTGGGGGCACGCTGTATCAAGACTTGCCCAAACAATGGCGGGGTTCTTTGAATCACCGTCAGAAAGCTCGCCGCAATCACCTCAGTCACAAGGTGCTGGTGCAACCGGGAAGTCGTTTGCAGCAGTTGTTACAGGGAGAAACGGAACTTGGGTGCAACTCATTCCACCATCAAGCGGTAAAAACTCTAGCACCTGGGTTTGTTCCTGTGGCCTGGGATCCAGAGGGGCTGGTAGAAGGGATGGAATCGCAAGGGTTGTCCTGGTTGGTGGCGGTTCAGTGGCATCCGGAGAATCTGTGGGCAACTTACCCAATCTTTCTCGGCCTGTTTTCCGGGTTTGTGGAGGCCGCTCAACAGGTTCGCACTGGTGAGCCCACGGCAAGTCAGGGATGAGTCGGTTTGTTGAGTAGAATGAACTCTACCCTGTCTCCAGGGGTCCATAACATTAAAAGTTGGTGAAAATAAGGGGTGAATAGAATGCTCAGTGCATCTTTAACACGTGGAAATATCATGCCACGGGTTTTTCTCGGTCTGTTTGGGAGTTTGCTGTTTGCTGCAGCAGGGGTTGTGGCAGGCGGTTTTGTTCCATTAGCGATGTTGCGAATCCTGATGTTTGTGGAACTGGCCATGATTTTTGGTGCGATGTTCTTGCAGCGCAGGAGGTCCATTGGGTACAGTTTCGTGTACGCCTTCACTTTCATTTCTGGGATGACTCTGTTTCCAATCATTGCTTATTACACCGGCACACTGGGAGCAGGGACGGTCCTTGAGGCCATGGGTGTCACGGCGGTGTCTTTTCTTGTAGCGGCTGGGGTGGCCTCCCATCGTTCCTTTGATTTTTCCTTTTTGCGTGGATTTGTTTTCATCGGTTTGATAGCCTTGGTTCTGATGGGCTTGTTGTCTATCTTCTTCAGTTTTTCTTCCTTCATGCAGATGGGTTACACCATGTTGGGAATCGCCGTGTTCATTGGCTTTGTCCTGTTTGATGTGAACCGTATTTCCCGCGTTGGTGTGGCTGAAAGCCAAATTCCCTGGGTGGTGTTGTCCTTGTATCTGGATATCATCAACCTATTTCTCTTCGTTCTCCGACTGATGGGCCTCAACGTTGGTGGTGGCCGCAGATAATGGCGGGTGTCATCAGGCAGTGACGGAGTTTAAAGAAACATGCGTTCAGGCTTCATCTTTAGTTGAACGAGTTCACACATCATTGCGTATTAAATGCCAATCAACGTAGGTTTAAAGTGGCAACTGTCCCCCTGAGCGATGGCTGACTGCACTTCATTGACTGCGCAAACCAAAACAAACATGCGCAGGAAAGGAGGAGCCGCCATGGCAATCACAACCCCGCTTTCGCGAACCCTGGTATTGCAGTTTCAGGTGGGAATCACTGCTGCAGGGACTCCAAAGTTGCAGTCTCGGCGTTACCCCAGGGTTTCTCCCAGCGCCCTGGACGACGATGTGCTGGCGGTCGGCCAAGCCTTGGCCGCCCTGTTTGCAGATCCGCTGTTTCAGGTGGACCGACTGGATGACACCGGAATTTCGGCCTAATCAGCCAGTGCAGTCCAGCTCAACAAAGGAGGTGAACCGGAATGGCCAGCAAAGTGGTACTACAACTGGATTTTCTGACAGACCAGAACAAACGGGTGCGCATCACTGTTCCCAATCCCAAACTGCCAATTGATAACGTGGCTGTTACCGCCGCCATGGATGTCGTCGTCAGCAAGGGAATCTTCGTTTTTCCTCAAGGTAAAATTGCCAGCAAGGTGGGGGCAAACGAGGTACAGACCGACACCACCAGCATTGTTTAATCAAGTTGTTGGGATGGTTTCCTGGCACTGCTTGGGTCTGACCTTACCCTTGACCGGACCCCTATTAAAGAGGCGGGCCCTGCAGAAGCGTTTGCAGGGCTCGCCACAATTCTTCTGCACTAGTGGCATGCAACAATACCTCATCGTTAATCCACAAAAAGGGTTCGCGGGCGCAGACCTCACAAAACTCCAGACAATCCCATACTTTCACCTTCAAATTTGAATTTGTCTCTTGAGCCCATTGAAGGACCTGACCACTCCCGAGAACTAAATTGTGCATACAAGTTTCTATTTTCACCGGTCATTGGCTCCGTTCTTTGAAACGAGTCACTCCCCACGCCGCCAAGGCTGTGAGCCCCATGAGCAAGGCGATGTAACCCATACTGGACTGCATCCAGCGCAGTACGACTTGCAGATGTTCCCCAAACCAATAGCCTAAGCTTAACCACAAGGCGACCCAGAGCACGACTCCCATCCCAGTGTAAAGCAAAAATCGACCCAGGGCCATGCCCATCAGTCCGGCTGCATAGGAACTGACGGATCGTATACCGGGCAAAAAACGACCAGGGATGAGCAGCAGTGGACCATAACGGTCCATCATACGAGTGGTCCGCATCATCGAACTGCGGTTAAACAGTGCCCAGTGTTCTAATCGGTTGAGCCAGGGAGACCCGAACAATCGCGCCAGACCGTAACCGATGAGGGCGCCATTGAGGTACCCCAAAGTCCCCACAATGCCAACCCCTAAGGGGTGAAAAAGTCCTTCGGCAGCGGCCACTCCATACAACCCCATCACCGCATCGCCGGGAAAGGGCAAGCCCAGGCCTTCCACGAGTAAAGCCAAGTATACTCCGACATACCCCAGACTGAGCACGCCGTTTGTCAAATGATTAAGCCAGTCCCACATGTCATCACCCCCAACACTGTCTTATGCGCCGATGAAACTGGAAAGACGAGCAGACAGTTTCGGAATGGATCCGCTAACTGATATGATAGGAACAGGGAAAAAAGGGGCGAGAAAATGAGATGAAGTTCGATGAGTTTGGATTAATTGAACACCTCAGTCAGCAGGCTCCCCGTCAGGGTCCCTATGTACGGGTAGGGATTGGCGATGATGCGGCGGTGTTGTCCTTGGCAGCGGGTGAGGAGCAATTGGTGACCACGGATATCCTGGTGGCTGGCGTACACTTTTTGCCACAGACCCTGTCTATGGTGGATGTGGGGTACAAAGCGGTGGTGTCTTCGGTGAGCGATGTGGCCGCCATGGGCGGAGACCCACGTCATGTGCTGTTGGCTTTGGCGATTCCTTCTGACTCTAATTTAGTTGACCTGGAGGCGTTATATGACGGGGTGGCAGCAGCCTGTCGGGAATATCGGTGCACCTTGGTGGGAGGAGATGTGGTTCACACAGACGGTCCTCTGGTGATTACCAGCACGGTGCTTGGCGGGATTCCTGCAGGCACGGGCTTATTACGCAGCGGGGCACAACCTGGAGATGTGGTGTTTGTCACCGGGCCTGTGGGCGGTTCGAGCGCCGGGCTGGCTTTGCTCTTGGACCCGACGCAAGCCTCGGTTGTGCCAGATGATGCCTTGGCTTTGCAAGCCTTTCACAGACACCCGAAAGCTCAGGTGGAGGCGGGACAAATCTTGCGTCAAGAGGGGGCTCACAGTTGTGACGACATCACCGACGGGTTGGCCAATGAACTCAATGAAATTGCCAAGGCCAGCGGTGTGCGATTGCGTGTACAAGCAAACCGGGTTCCCATGGCTCCGGCTGTGCGCAACTTCGCCCGTCTGCGAGGGGAAGACCCATTGCGATACGCCTGGTATGGGGGTGAGGATTATCAATTGGTGGGAACGGCACCTTCGCTGGGATTTGCTCGTGCTCTTTCGCGGTGCCAGAGTGTGGGCATTGAATTGACCGCCATTGGCAGGGTGGAGAAT
>DAHWFY010000043.1 GCA_027336365.1 Bacillota bacterium
TCTGCTGTTACAAGTGTTGTTGAATGCGGTGATTGGTGAGGAACTGGGTACATTTTCTTGGCGGGATGTGGTGCAAGCTTTGGCGGACAAGTTGGTCCGTCGACATCCTCATGTTTTTGGCAATCTTGGAGCATTCACCACGGAACAAGCGGAGGCACTGTGGGAAGCTGCCAAAGCAAGGGAAGGTCTGCAACAACCTGTTCCTCAGAGTGCGTTGTCAGGCGGGGATTTTCCAGGTATTGTGGAGAGTGTCTTGGGGCGGACGAAGGGGTACGGACCTCCTCTCCAAACAGCGCTTGAACTGCAGGAAAAGGCTGCACAGGTGGGCTTTGATTGGGATTGTTTCGACGGAGTTGTGGACAAGGTCAAGGAAGAGTGGCAGGAGGTTTTGCTGGCCCGGGAACGGGGACAATCAAACGATGTCTCGGAAGAACTGGGGGATCTCCTGTTTGTCATGGTGAATCTTGCTCGTTGGCTGCATGTGGATGCAGAGCGATCTCTGATGGACGCCAACCGGAAGTTCATCGGCCGATTCCATGCGATGGAGGTGTTGGCTGCCCAGGATGGAGCATCTTTGCAGGAGTTGACGTTGCAGCAGTGGAATGAGTACTGGAGAGTTGCTAAATCTGAAGAAAATTATTCCGGGAAAGCAGAAGGTTAGCAGGAATTTCGACAAGGGGAACGAATACCATTCTCCGACACCGCCGCAAAGGGGGCATTAGCAATGAATAAAGTGGATTTAATCAATAAGGTGGCTGAACAAGCTGGGTTGAAGAAGAAGGATGCAGAAGCAGCGGTCAACACCGTTTTTAGCGCCATTGAAGAAGCACTGGCAGCAGGTGACAAGGTTCAAGTAATTGGTTTTGGGACGTTTGAAACCCGTCAGCGGGCGGCCCGCTCTGGCAGGAATCCCCAGACAGGCGAGAGTATTTCCATTCCAGCGTCCACGATTCCAGCGTTCAAGCCGGGGAACCGACTAAAGGAACTGATGAAGTAAATTGCGGCTGGACAAATTTTTGAAATCCTCACGGCTGATTAAACGCCGAACTGTGGCTAAGGAAGTCACCGATGCGGGACGAGTTTGGGTTAATGGCAGAGTGGCAAAGGCTGCTACGGATGTGAAGGTCGAGGATGTGCTGAGGATTCGTTATGGCAACCGGATTACAGAAGTCCGGGTGCTCCAAGTCACAGAAAATCCGCGCAAGGAAGTTGCTGCGGAAATGTATGAGGTACTGCAGACCGAATCGACGACAGATACAGACACTACCAGTCATCCGTCCTGAGGAAGTGTGTAGTAAAGGAGCATAAAGGAGCATGACAAAGAAAGACTCTGATTATCCAGAGCCTTTCTTTTTGTGTTCTATCCACTTGTCCGCTGGCATAAATTATATCAGACCCAAACTGGACAGGACGGGGGTGATGATGCTGTCATCAGATCAGCATGATCTAAGCATCAAGGGCAGAAAGGTTGTCGAGGTCACCGGGGTTTCCAGCGTGGAGAGCTTCGATGTTACGGCCTTTTCCCTCGTCACGAGTGGAGGACCGTTGACCATTCACGGCAGCGGTCTGCATATGAAACACCTCGACTTGCAAACGGGAGTGGTCATCATTGAGGGAACGGTGGCCAGTGTGGCTTATGTCAACGAGCAAAAGAAAAAACCCTTGACCCAGAGGTTGTTTCGTTAAGATGGCGGCACAGATGGAGTACTTATTCTGGTTGTTGGGGCTGGGAGCCATTCTGGGTGCGGTGTTCGACCTTTATAATACGGTCATTCACCCAGACTGGTTGAAGTGGTTACGCTCCTTGATGGATGTCTTGTTTTGGGTGGCCGCAGCGGTGGGAGTATACGTGGTGGCGTTTGTTCACGACAATGGAAAAATTCGTATACACACCTTTGCACTCCTCGGGGTTGGATTCATTATTTATCGTCTGACCTTGCACGACTCCGTTGTACGTAGCGCTTTTTTGGTGGTGCGTCTACTCAACGTGTGCTATCGGTTCGCGGCTGGGTTAGTCAGAGTGTTTGTCATTGTGCCTTTGCACGTGCTGTGGACAGGATTTACAAGAGCTCTTGGAGCAATCTATTGGTTGGGCTGTAAATTAGAAGATATAGCGGTTTGGCTGCTACAACAGACATGGCATTTCAGCTTTGGTATAGTGGTGAAGAAAAGCCCTTGGATGCAAAAGTTTATTGATGAGGTGCGGAATAACTGGGAGGAATTCGGGATGATGGCGTCGAACTGGTTGAAATCGCTACTACTACGTGGTCCGCTGCAGTAGCTGCCGTCAAAGGCGGCGAATTGCGGCGGACCAACCAGGGACGGACGGTGATTCACCCCGTGTGGAAAGGTACCTCTGCAGTTGCAACATCAATGCGCCAGACGTCGGAACGGAGGGCGCTTTTGGTGCACAGTGGTCGCTTTCGCATACGCTACCTCGTTCTTTTACTGGTTCTGGTATGGGCGGGGTATGACTACCTTCACGTGCAACTGCCCCAGTTACGGTCGCTGGAGGCCCAGGAGGAGCGACTGCAGGTACAACTGCATACTCTAGATCAGCAACACGCAAATTTGTCCATGCAGGCTCGACAACTGCAAAGTGACGCCTATGTAGCCAAGTACGCCAGTGAACGGTATAATTTAGTCTTGCCAGGACAAGTGGCCTTCACTGTGCAGTCCAATCGCTGATTCTAGTCGCTGACTTTAGTCGCTGACTCGGTCGTTTGAGAGTTGGGCCCTTGATCGCAGGCTGCGGATTTCTTATATTTAGGAGAGCCCACTCAACCCTTTAAGGAGGAAATTGTTTCATATGGCCATTGAGGTCGGCAGCAAATTGTCTGGTAAGGTGACGGGCATTACCCATTTTGGAGCGTTTGTTTTGCTGCCAGAGGGTGTGACCGGTCTGGTGCACATCTCAGAGATATCAGATCAATATGTTAAGGACATTCACGAGTACCTGAAGGTTAATGATGAAGTTACTGTCAAAGTTATTCATGTGGATAATGATGGGAAAATTGGTTTGTCGATTCGCCAAGCCATTGACCCACCACCGGGTACACCCGCTCCTGCCCGTCGTCCGCGAACGGTGAGGCCACCACGGCAAACCTTCGAAGATAAGTTGTCCAGATTTATGAAAGATAGTGAAGATCGGTTACAGGCGTTGCGGCGCAGTGAGGCAAAGCGGGGAGGACGGGGAGGACGTCGGGGATAATTGGAGCTGCCACAGGACTCTTTGTGTGCGGTTATATTTTCTCGTTTGCGTCTTTTTAAGGATATCTGAGTAAGCTCTGCCCGTACAAAAAGTCGTCATCCCCGGGGGTTTTGTCCCAATGAAGGGGGTCATGGGATGGAAGACGAAAGTACTTACTACTTAGAGTATGAACTGAGCGACGGGCAGTGGGTGATATTAAGCTTTGCAGACATGAATGATAGGGACGGATGTCATATTTCCTTAGACATGTACAAAGTCCAACTTGGCCCTGTGGACAGGGACAAATTACAACAGATTTTGCAAAAATTTAACGGATTTATTGTCAATCCCACTTGATTGATTGCAATTTTCTTTCTATATTTTACTGGTTTTACTGGGACACATATTTATATGTGCGTGTCCGGAAAGGGGTCCGGTCAAACCCAAGCAGTGCCAGGAGGCCAGCCCAAAATGCGCACTGGGTCTGTTCCCCGGTGGGGAGCGTATAGACCGGGCGAGAGCCCCGTGCCGTATGTAATCGGTACGTGAAGGAGCATTTTGGGCGACGAAGCGGCAATGCGCCGGGGAGTTCTGACCCCCTTTCCGGACAACCTTTTATAGTTCGTGTAAGGGGGTACGGCATAAGGGCGGGGCACCCTCAGGGAGCACCCTCTTATGCCGTACGTTGCTAATCTGCCTACTTGTCAGATGCCTCAGTGTTTGTTGGCCCGGTAGCGAAAGAAGGCTTGATTTAACATCTGAATGGCTCGGGTATCTCTGTTCTGGAAGGCCCGGCGTAATTGAACGCATAACCACTCTGGCAATGCACAGCCCTCCCTTCCCACGGCCGTAGGACTCTGATGCGGTATGGTGCGCTGGATGCAACTCGACAGGAGGAATTTCCACATACTTATACATATGTGACATAGCGTGTCTGTGCGCTAGGCCTAGAGGATGAGGGGGTTGCAGTAAAGGGGATTTGACGTACGGGAAAGGAGAGAGGGACAGTGAGCGCGGACGGGCATCTTGAGAATATGCGGGAACTTGCAGGACGTATGTCCTGGAGCGAGTTTTTCATGTCACAAAGCCGTGTCCTAGCTTTGCGATCAACTTGTACTCGGCTCACTGTGGGGTGTGTGCTTGTGCGGGACAAGCGCATGATTGCCAGTGGATACAACGGCTCCATTCGCGGCGATGTGCACTGTACGGACGTTGGCTGTAAGCTGGTGGATGGCCATTGCGTACGTACCATTCATGCAGAGCAAAATGCTCTCTTGCAGTGCGCCCGCTTTGGGGTGGCCACAGAGGGGGCGGATATTTACGTAACCCATTTACCTTGTTTGCAGTGCACAAAGTCCATCATTCAGGCGGGAATTCGACACGTGTATTATGAAATCAGCTATAGGCCGGACCCTTACGCATTAGAGTTGTTCGAGTTTGCCAAAGTACCGGTCCTGCAAGTGGAAAGTCGACTGAAAGATTGGGTTACTGCACTTTCTCCAGATTTCTCCGGTTGATTTGTTGCCACGATTCTATTCAGTAAATACAATGACTGGATTTACCCTCCCTGCTGGTGCCGCTAAGCGGCATGGCGGGCTAACCCACATTCATGTCGCTGACCAGCCAAGACGTTTTTTCTCAAGCAACCACAACAATGGCGCTCGTTGGACAATTTTCACGGTTACAGTGCGTCTGAGCGTTGCGATAGGGGCAAAAGCCTGTCGACTTGCCCGTAATCTGTCGGAACATTTCTTCTCGACGCTACCCTCGTTTGACAAACTTACCTGCAAACTCCCCGTATAATGAGACCCACATAAACATACGAGGAGGCTGGGCAATGACGGTGCAATCCTTTGCTGATCATCGCATGTTGTCGCACAAGGGCAGGTTGCCGACAGGAAAGAGTGTGCAAAGGCGGGTCTGGTTGCGTATGTCGCTGTTAGTGGTGGGCGCGGCGCTGCTGGGGCGTGCAACCATTACCTCGCAGGTGGCGCCTTTCGCTTTTGCCTATTTCATCGTGCTCACAGAGATTTTGGGGACCAAACGCAGTTGGCCAGCCTGGGCTGCCATTGTCGGTGCGACATTGAGTGGAGGGGTCGGGTCAGCGGCTATATTACTGGTGGAATTCCTATTTTACCGCTTGGTGCGCAAGATATTGTTTCGCGGTAAAGCTCCGGATTTACACTGGATTCCCTTTATCGCCGCAGGAGTGGACGTCGTGGTCCGACTGGCCGCAGTGGGAACCGTGTGGACTCGCTATGATGTTCTGTTGGCCTTGGCAGATGGTGGCCTCGTCGCCGTACTATATTTAATATTTTTTCAGACTTTGCCGATTTTTGCAGGAAAAGAAACCAATCACACCCTGCACAGTGAGCAGTGGATCAGTTTGGCCATTCTTTTGGGTTCTGTCAGTGCAGGATTGACGGGGTGGACGGTGCATGGGGTTTCCGTGCTGAACATGGCTGTGGATTGGCTGGTGTTGCTCATGGCTGCAGCAGGGGGGGCGGGGATGGCCACAACAACCGCTGCAGTGTTGGGGATTTTGACAATGATGGATAAGGTCCAATCGCTTAGTGGCGTGGCTGTTCTGGTATTTGCGGGGTTGCTGGCCGGGATTCTCAAGGACGGAAGACGGGGTTGGCAGTCCCTCGCATTTATCTTGGGAATGGGTCTGTTGACTTTTGGAACAACTAGAGATTGGCAGACTGTCGGTCCGAGTTTGCTTGCGGCAACGGCAGCTAGCATTCTCGCTTTGTTCACTTCCAACCGAGTTATCGAAACCATTGCCTCCTACATTCCGGGTACGTTGGAGCATCGGGTGACAGAGCAGTCCCGGGTGCGTCGAGTTAGAACCCTTTTGTCAGAGCGAATTGAAGAGCTTGGGCAGGTTTTTGATGAGTTGTCCTACACTTTTGCGGACACGGCTGAAAGCCCCCTGTTCTCGGCCCAACAATTGTTGGACGAGACGGTGAGTGGAGTTGCTAGACACGTGTGCTCCGGATGCCCGCGTCGGAGTAAGTGCTGGGATAAGGAAAGCTATGGAACTTATCAGGCCATGGTACGCACTTTGGAGAAGATTGAAGCTCAACCTGGCGGACATGTATTTCCTTCAAGAGATTTAAAAGAACGATGTATCCGCATTGACCCCATGATGGAGGGGTTACGCCGTCACTTGGAACTGATGCAACGGGACGCCTTGTGGGTTGGCAAAGTGCGAGAACAGCGAACTTTGGTATCAGCACAATTATCCGGTGTGGCTGGGGTCATGCGGGGACTGTCGTCTCAGTTAAACCAGCACAACGAGACGTCCTTGGCTGCTGAGGAGCAGGTCCTTTTCGCCTTGGAGCAAATGGGGCTGTATGTGGATCATGTGCACATTGTGAGTCTTGAACCTGGAAAGGTGGAAGTGGAGGTGAGTCAACCCTCAAAAGGAGCCTATGAGCATTCTGTGCGGATGATTGCGCCCTTACTCTCTGGAGTTCTAGGGGAACACATTACCGTCGGTCAGGTAGAGGAAACGGACGGCGGCCCCTGTATGTCGGTATTTCGCTCTGCACGGCTATTTCAGGTGGAAACCGCCGTCGCCAACGTCCCACGAGAAGGCCGCAGCGTATCGGGAGACACTTATACGGCCGTTGATTTAGGGAATGGCAAGTTTGCTCTGGGAGTCAGCGACGGAATGGGGAACGGCGAGAAGGCCAGGCGGGAATCGAAAGCTGCCATCGAACTGCTGAAAAAATTGATGAAAGCAGGTTTTGATGAACAACTGGCGGTCAGAACCGTGAACTCCGCCTTACTGTTGCGCTCTCAGGATGAGATGTTCACAACGCTGGACATGGCCCTAATTGACTTGTACTCAGCTCACACCGAATTTTTGAAAATCGGGTCTGCACCCAGTTATATTAAACGCGACCACAAAGTCATTCCAGTGACAGGTGCCAATGTCCCCATGGGCATTTTACAAGATATTGATGTGCAAACGGTCGATGAGCAACTGAACGTCGGAGATGTGCTCATCCTCATGTCTGACGGAATTTACGATGCGCCTCAACAGGGTGTGGACCGGGAGGTCTGGTTGCGCCATCAAATAGAGAGGTTGGAGACCTCTGACGCCCAAGAAATTGCCGATACCTTGTTGGAGTCAGCCATGCGGATGTGTCGAGGTGCCGCCAGGGACGATATGACAGTCATGGTGGCCAAGATTAGCGAGTACCAGCCAGAGTGGTCTTCCATATCATGGCCTGGGTTGGCCGGGTTACGGCGAAACAAAGAGCGGAGGCGTCAAGGAGCATAAAGCAAAAATAGGAGAGTATATTAGCGTGTCCGGAAGGGGGATTGGTAAGATCCAAACAGTGTGGATGCCGTCTTGGAATGGTTTGTATTGACATCGGTCCACCAAAGAGGCGGCCACTCCTGTCTAGGTACCCCGTTCAAGACAGTTTCGGTCCTCCGCAAAAGATTGGACGGAGTGGTTGATGTGGGTCTCTCTGACAGTGGCCGTTTGTGTCATCCCAGTCGCTTGGGTGACCACAACCTGGCAGTAGTCTGTGTAAGCCGCCATTCTTACGGAATGGCGGCTTACTGTGGTATGATACCGAGAAAGCGAGCCAGGGTATAGTGGGTGGCCGCTTCACAAACTTTGTGAAGGAATGTGAACAAATGAACGGCGAGGACCCAGTGTTCGCCGTGTTAGAGGCGGTCAAGCGGACAGTGGTCTTAGGATGGACATATCCTCATGCATCGTCTGCGGTATGTGAGCACACGGTGACATCCGTGGTTCGAGAGCCGCCGGGCCCGTGGATGGTGGCGGTCTCTGGTGGTGTGGACTCTATGGTTTTGCTGCACGCAGTAAAACACGTGACAAACGGTCTGGGAATTGACATTGAAGCTGTCCATGTGGATCACGGGATGCGTCCGACATCCGGACGAGACAGGGAATTCGTTGGTCATATCTGCGCTCAGTGGGGAATTCCCCTCACAGTGCGTAAGCTTGACTGGCAGAATGCGAAACCGTGGTTGGATACGTATGGGGAGGCCGCTGCCCGCGACTTGCGCTACCAAGCCTTCATTCAGGTGGTTCGGCAGCGACGAGCACGGGGCGTTCTTTTGGCTCACCATGCGGATGATCAAGTAGAAACTGTGTTATTGCGATTTCTCCGAGGGGCTTCTTTGTCTGGATTGGCTGGCATTCGGGCTCGGGTAAAACGTGGAGGCGTATGGTGGATTCGCCCATTTTTGACTTTGAACAAAGAAATCTTGCAAAGTTATTCTAAGCAGTTCAATATCCCTTATGTGGAAGACGAATCTAATCAAGACGACCGTTACCTACGAAATTTTCTGCGTTTGAAGGTGACCCCGTTGTTGCGGGAACGCCAACCGAGGCTGGCGAGGATTGTTGCCCGCAACGCAGAACTGATTCAGGAGGACGATGCCTATTTAGATGAATTGGCACGAGCCCATCTCCCTACCCCCTCGTTGGAGGATGGCAGTTACCGGTTGTCTCGTCAGAAGTTCCTCCGGATTCCCGTTCCTTTACAACGCAGAGCCATTAAAATAATATTATATTGTTTAGCTTCTGCAGACTGGACGGCACACCATGTTCAAGCGGTGCTAGACTTGGCCCGTGACGGGGGCCCCTCAGATGGGCTTGACTTGCCGCAGCGGGTGGAGGCCCGTTGTGAATATGACGTCCTGATTATCGGTTTGCGGTCGATGACGACGGGAGATGGCCCGGTAGAAATAGAGTGGCCCTTAGGGGCGGGACAGATGCTGGTGTGGCCCGGAGGGAGTCATGTTCTTTGGGAATTTACCTGTTTTGCCTGGGTGCCTGAAGATGGATTCCATCGGTCCCTGTACGAAATGGTAATCCCCTCCTTATCACTGTTGCGGATTGCTCCCACACAGACTCACTGGCGAGTAAGGCCCATGGGTCTTAACGGAAGCAGAAAATTGCAGGATGTCATGGTGGACAAAAAAATTCCGCGCAATCAGCGGTCATCTTGGCCCAGCGTTTGGTATGGAGACGAATTGTTGTGGTTACCTGGCCTGGTTCGCACCCGGGAACGGCTGGTGAGTCCGGATGTTCGTGCCGGGTGGCTTATCAGGGTTCGTACGGTCCATCCCCCTGGGAAACCTGTGGATGAAACTGTGTGGAGACAGAGATGAATGGGAGCAACAAGGAGTTTGAATCGGCGATTTTATGCAATATTGATGTCAGGAGGACCATATGCACCCGGATTTGGAGAAGATATTGTTCGATGAACAGCAAATTGATGGAGTCGTGCGTGAGCTTGGAATTCAACTGTCTGCCGATTACAAGGGCAAACAACCGGTTGTCATTTGTGTACTCAAGGGCGCTGTTCTGTTTATGGCAGATCTAGTCAAACGAATGGAGATTTCTTTAGAGATTGATTTTATGGCCATTTCCAGTTATGGAGCATCGTCTCAGTCCTCGGGGGTGGTCCGTATTCTCAAGGACTTAGATCGCTCAGTTGAAGGAAGGCATGTATTGATTGTTGAGGATATTGTGGACACCGGTCTCACTCTTGCATATTTAAAAGAAGTCCTCTTGCATAGACGAGCCACTTCAGTGCAAGTTGTGACCTTATTTGATAAACCGGAAGGGAGAAAGGTTGATATTGACGTCGACTACTGTGGGTACACCGTACCCAATGAATTTATTGTGGGTTACGGGCTGGACTACGCGGAGCGATATCGCAATTTGCCCTATGTCGGTGTCCTTAAACCGGAGGTTTATCTTAATTGAATGTTTCCAGGCCGAGCATGTTGATGACAGATCTCAGTGCTGTGTCAAGACTTGACCTGTGGTACAATAATTCCGCCAAGACCGGGAGGAGGTAAGGCATGAATCGGTTTTATCGCAGCATCCTGTTCTACGTCCTGATCTTACTGGCGATAGTCGGGGTTGTGAATTATATCACCAGCCAGGATCATACGCGAACGGCGATTTCATATACGGCCTTCGTTCATGACGTGGAAACCCACCAAATCAAGGGCCAATTAGCGGTTATTCCAGAGGGATTAACGGCCACGGTCGATGGCACCCTCACCAATGGGACGGATTTTACCTCCCGGGTGTTGTTGGATCACGATTTGAGCGATTTCCTTGTGAAAAACGGCGTGGACGTATGGAACCAAGCACAGCCTAAGGCGTCATTCTGGATTCAGTTCTTGCAGTCTGTGATTCCCTTTATTTTTATCTTCATTCTCATGTTTTTCTTGTTCAATCAGGCACAGGGCGGCGGCAGTCGGGTGATGAACTTTGGCAAAAGCCGAGCGCGCCTGTATTCCGAGGAAAAACGCAAGGTCACCTTTCGTGATGTGGCAGGGGCCGATGAGGAGAAGACAGAATTGCAGGAACTCGTCGAGTTTCTAAAAGATCCCAAGCGATTCTCATCGTTGGGCGCACGTATCCCCAAGGGTGTTCTGTTGGTGGGTCCCCCAGGCACAGGTAAAACGTTGCTTGCTCGGGCAGTCGCAGGTGAGGCAGGAGTTCCTTTCTTCAGCATCAGCGGGTCCGATTTTGTGGAGATGTTTGTCGGGGTGGGAGCCTCCCGAGTGCGAGACCTGTTCGAAAACGCCAAAAAGAACGCTCCGTGCATTATTTTCATCGATGAAATCGATGCTGTGGGTCGACACCGTGGCGCGGGTCTTGGCGGGGGTCACGATGAGAGAGAACAGACTCTCAATCAATTGTTGGTAGAAATGGATGGATTTTCAGCAAACGAAGGCATCATCATCATCGCGGCCACCAACCGTCCTGACATCCTTGATCCAGCCTTGTTGCGCCCGGGCCGCGTTGATCGACAAATTCTCGTTAATCGTCCGGACGTCAAGGGCCGGGAAGCGATTCTCAAGGTTCACGCCAGAAACAAGCCCTTTAATCCAGAAATTCGCATGGATGTCGTTGCCAAACGGACACCAGGATTTACCGGCGCAGACTTGGAGAATGTCCTAAACGAAGCGGCTCTTTTGGCTGCGCGGAGGGGCGGTTCACAAATTGAGAACGGAGATGTGGATGAGGCTATTGACAGAGTGATGGCAGGCCCTGAAAAGAGAAGTCGTGTCATGTCTGAGCACGAACGACGTCTGGTGGCCTTCCACGAGTCTGGCCACGCCATTGTCGGCTACTATTTGCAGCCTTCCGAAACGGTGCATAAGGTGACCATCATTCCCCGCGGGATGGCGGGAGGATATACGGTAACCCTGCCTAAGGAAGACCGTTATTTTGCCACTAAGCAGGAAATGTTGGACCGTATCTGTGGGTTGCTCGGGGGCCGGGTGGCGGAGGAACTTGTGTTTCACGAAATTAGCACGGGTGCCTCCAATGACTTGCAGAGGGTGACAGAAGTTGCTAGACAGATGGTTACAGAATATGGTATGAGCGAGAAGCTAGGACCAATGCAGTTTGGTAGCCGTAGTGGGGGTCAGGTCTTCCTCGGCAGGGACTTTACTGCAGAGCCCAATTACAGTGATAGAGTGGCCTATGAAATTGATGAAGAGATGAAGCAAATTGTGGAGGATTGTCACGCCCGTACGGAACAAATCCTGACGGAGCAGCGGGATAAGTTGGAGTCCTTGGCCAATGAGTTGCTGGAAAACGAGACTGTTGATGAAGAGAAGATCCGGGCCATCATGGAGGCCTGAATCGCCTCCACCATTTCCTCGGGTCCCATTGTGACTCGAGGTTTTTTTGCCTGATGTAAACGGGTCTCGGGGGTGTGTAGTGTGCGCTGGGTGGCAATCCGTAATATCCGACCGGACAGTGTCCTGGCTCAACCGATTCTAGATGAAAGAGGACGCATTTTACTGGCTCGAGGCGTGCCGCTTTCTGATAATCTGTTGGTGAAGTTGCAAGCACTTGGGATTGGATCGGTTTGTGTGGAGGATGCGGCGACCGATGATATCATTGGTAAGGATTTCATTTCACCGCGAATCAGGCAACAAATGTTGGATGCCACCTACACCAGCCTAAATGAATTAGTCACCGACACTCACGTGCGTTACGTGCGAGGATCTCGTGTGCGGCAAAAATTGCGCCCCCTGGTGGAGGAGGTCATCGGAGAGTTAAGGGACCTGGGAGGCGCGGAACAGTTTGGCACAGTCTACCTGTCCGACGGTGAACTTTATCACCACTCGGTGAACGTTGCCTTATTCGCTCTAGGCGTGGGACTAGGTCTGAAGTTGAGCGAGGAGCAACTCTTGGACTTGGGCATTGGTGCGCTACTCCATGACGTAGGGAAACTACGTATTCCTGAAAAAGTATTAAAAAAACCAGGCAGGCTCACCGATGCGGAATATGCCGAAATGAAGCTGCACACTCAGTTCGGTTATGAACTCCTGCTCAATGATCACGAACTTCATGGTCCAGCCCGGCTGATTAGCTATGAACATCACGAACGATTGGATGGGACAGGCTACCCCCGAGGACTTGCTGGGTCCGATATTCATCTGTTTGGCCGAATCACATCGGTGGTGGATGTGTACGAGGCGCTGACGGCCAATCGTGTATATAGACCGGCCTACCTTCCCCACGAGGCGTTGGAACTGATTCTGGGGGGTGGGGGGACTCAGTTTGATCCAGTGGTGGTGGAAGGATTTGTGGATACCATCTCCATTTATCCAGTGGGCATGACGGTGGAACTGTCATCTGGATACCGGGGGGTAGTCATCCATTCGCCGCGCCGCCAAACGCAACGCCCAGTGGTGCGAGTCATTGAAAACCGCGACGGACATCCTGTTGACCAAACCTGGGAACTAGACTTGAGTCGAGAGTTGACGGTACAAATCATCGGCTGTGAAATTTAGTGCCCGAAGGGGACAACCTTAATGAGGTGGGAATGACACTGAGTAGCAGTGGGGTTTTCTTCCTAAACAGATGGGGGAACAGCGATGGACACCATTTTGGTGATTGATGTGGGCAATACGAATATTGTTTTGGGAATTTACGAGGGAAAGGCTCTTCGCCACCATTGGCGCATTGCCACCGTTAGAGAACGCACGGCAGACGAGTATGGGATTCTTCTGAAACAGTTGTTTCAAGATCGCGGATTTGCAAGCCATCACCTACAAGGTGTGGTCATGAGTTCTGTGGTGCCGCCCTTGATGACCACGCTGGAGCAAACCTGTCACACTTACTTCGGCTTCAGTCCTCTCATTGTGGACGCAAGTATTGATACTGGTCTTGTGGTGGAGTATGACAATCCACAGGAGGTGGGCGCAGACCGAATTGTCAATGCTGTGGCTGGCGTGGCTTTGTACGGACCGCCTCTGATTATTGTTGATTTCGGGACGGCAACAACCTTTTGTGTGATTGATCAAAAGGGACATTACAAAGGCGGGGTCATTGCTCCAGGTATTCAGATTTCTACGGATGCGCTGTTTCAGCGAGCTTCGAAGCTACCGCGAATTGACCTCGTGAGACCTGAGTCGATTGTTGGGCGCAACACGGTTGCAAGCATGCAATCCGGTGTGATTTTTGGGTTTGTGGGTCAGGTGGATGGCATTGTGGAGCGTATCCGTGAGGAGGTCAATCTTCCTTTTCAGGTCATTGCGACAGGGGGATTGTCCCGGTTGATGTACGGCGAATCGCGCACCATCGAACACATTGAGCCCAATTTGACCCTGGAGGGACTGCGGATCTTGTGGGATCGCAATCGGCCCAAGCATGTATCCTGTGCAGATGTGGGTTCTATGGATTCATAACTATGAAAGAAACGGTTTATAACCACGAAAGGAACGGTTTCATGATGGATCAGCAAGACGTGGCTGTGCGCGGACTGGCTAGTAGTGGGCATGTCCGCGGAATGGCCTGTGTAACCACTCAGTTGGTGAATACCTTGCGAAGGCGTCATGACACGTGGCCTGTCGCATCGGCCGCTCTTGGCCGTACCGTCTCGGTGGCTGCGATGATGGCGCTTTTACTCAAGGACAAAGAACGTTTGACTGTACAGATTGACGGCGATGGACCTCTTGGCCGTATCGTGGTGGACACAGATGGTAGGGGCAGTGTGCGGGGCTATGTGGACAACCCCCATGTGAACTTACCCAGTAACTCGCAGGGAAAATTGGATGTGGGTGGTGCGGTAGGAAACGGGATGTTGTTCGTGATACGGGACATGGGGCTTAAAGACGTGTACCGCGGAAGTTGCGAATTGCAAACTGGCGAGATTGGCGACGACTTTACATATTATTTCACGATGTCTGAACAAGTGCCCTCGGGTGTGGGAGCTGGGGTGTTGGTGAACACAGACGGCAGTATTTTAGCCGCCGGGGGGTTCATGGTACAGCTCTTGCCAGGGTATGTGGAAGACGAATTAACGGAACTGGAAGAGAGGCTCAAGAACCTTCACAGCGTTACGGAGTTATTGTGCCACAGCACGGGAGCGGTCGATTTGCTTTTGCAGGTGATTCCTGGCGCAAATGTGTTGGACACACGGCCAATTCAATTTGCCTGCACATGTTCACGAGATCGCATGGTAGAGGTTTTGCACAGTCTGGGAAGGCGAGAACTGGAGAAGCTGGTTTCGGAACAAGAGGGGGCGGAGATTCGCTGCCACTTTTGCAACCGAAAGTACGTGTTTAACCCGTCAGAATTGGAGCAGATGGTGCGGGACGCAAATCATTAAGTAGCAAACCATTAAGTAAAAGAGGTTATTCGAAACTGGGATATGCACAATCACCCGTAGCCTGCAAGGGATAGACCGTCATGCCGCTGTTAGCGGCACCAACAAAGAATGTAAATCCACGCAACTGTATTTACTGAATAGAAGGGAATAAAAGGGGTATGATGATGGAGTCCTTTCTCAATGAAGGCCTACCGACTTTGGTTCGGCAGAGCGGACGTACTCTCGTCATGGGGATTGTCAATGTGACGCCAGATTCCTTTTCCGATGGAGGTCATTATTTCTCTCCCGCAGATGCTATTGAACACGCCCATCGATTGATAGCACAAGGGGCAGACATCCTGGACATTGGCGGTGAAAGTACTCGACCGGGAGGGCAGGGGGTGAGTTGGCAAGAAGAGTGGCGGAGAATTGAGCCAGTGCTTGACGAACTGGCTGGCCATTGCCCAATTCCCATCTCCGTAGATACCTACCACGCGCACACTGCGGCGGCGGCTCTGGAGCATGGAGTTGCCTGCATTAACGATGTTTGGGGAGGATTGGCGGACCCGGATATGTATCGGGTGGTCAATCAGGCGGGATGTGTTTATATCTGGATGCATAATCGTCATACTCCGGCTTTGGCGGACCCTGTGGGAACTTTACTGCAAGAAACCATAGCGGGTATTGAACGGTGCTTAGAAGCGGGAGTGGCTCCAACGCAGCTCTGGTTGGATCCAGGTATTGGATTTGGAAAAACGTTTTCTGATAATATTGAGATACTACACCACCTAAAGGATTTCTGCACAATGGGGTATCCAGTTGTGCTAGGCACAAGCCGCAAACGTTTTATCGGCAGGCTACTTGATGATGCACCACCCATGGAACGGTTGGAAGGTTCATTGGCAACAGCAGTCCTAGGTGCTGCTGCGGGGGTTGCAGCCGTTCGCGTGCATGATGTGGCTCAAGTGTGCCGGGCACTAAAGGTAACGGACGCGATTGTGCATGCTTAAACCTACGGACTCGTGCTTGCAGCTTTCTCCTCCCGGCGCACACAGGGCGGTTGTGGCCTTGGGCAGTAACCTGGGGAGACGAATTGTCTATCTACACACTGCCTTGGTTGCCCTTGATAAAATTGCCGTGGGTACGATGCAGTGTTCGGCGGTGTATGAAACGACTCCCGTGGGTTATTTAGACCAAGGAAAGTTTTTGAATATGGTTGTTTGCCTTCATACTTATTTACAAGTCAGAGTTCTTTTGTCCTATTTACAACAAGTGGAGTCCGATTGTGGCAGGCGCCGCATCATCCAAAACGGACCCCGCACCCTAGATTTAGATATTTTGTTATATGATAACGAGTATGTTTGCTATGGAGACCTGCAGGTGCCCCACCCCAGGATGGTAGAACGGGGTTTCGTATTGGTTCCGTTGGCAGAATTGTTACCGGAAATCCGTTTATTGGGGGGCAAGACGGTTGCCCAGTTGGCTAAAACATGGGATACAGTGGAGGAGATTCGCTATGTCGGAAGGTTTTGGTAGACGGTTGAGGGCGTACCGTAAACTGAAACATTGGACGCAGACCGAGTTGGCTTATCGTGTGGGAGTAAGTATTGCCATCGTGGGAGGACTGGAACGGGGGACTCGTCAACCTACAATCGTTCAAATGCAGCGTATTATGAATGTTTTGCAGGTGACAGAGCAGGACCTATTGGGAGAAAGCCCACGTCTCGTCGGAGACAGTGTCTCTCATTCTGAAATTTGACTAAGTCAGTCAATACAATAACGTGGATTTACCGTTCTTGTTGGTGCCGCTAACAGCGGCATGAAGGTCTATGCTGAGGTTTCAGCCTGTTGCGTCGGTGCTGGAAAGCGCTTTATTTAAGGTTGCTGCTATGGCTCCTGTGCGTTGACATTGTGTGGAGCCCTCACTATAATTGCGCATAGACGCAATTGCAAAGTCCTTTTCCAGGCACTGTTAGTCTATGTACTGGCAGTGTTTTCTGCATCCATGAAGGGTTACTATTGAATGGGTTTAGGATGGGTCTGTTGTTTTCACGGAGTATTGCAATGCTGCCGAATGTCAGGGACGAGTCCGGGTAGCGTCATGAAATCGTTAAACACCAAGTGAACACCGTGAGTGTGGTAAAGGAGAGAAAGAAATGGCGGAGAAGGAAGTGCTGCTCACCCCTGAGGGGCTTCAAAAATTGGAGGAAGAACTGGAGCACCTCAAAGGGGTTAAGCGTCGCGAGGTTGCCGAACGTATTAAACTGGCCATAAGTTACGGCGATATAAGCGAAAACTCGGAATATGAGGATGCAAAAAATGAGCAGGCCTTTATTGAAGGGCGTATTATGACCCTGGAAAAGATGTTGCGCAATGCTCGCATTATTCACGAGGATGATGTGGATACGGATTTGGTGAGCATTGGTTCAACCGTTCTGTTGCGGGATGTCGAGTTTGACGAAGAGGTGGAGTACACTATCGTGGGCTCTGCGGAGGCAGACCCGGCAAGCAACAAGATCTCCAACGAATCTCCCGTAGGCAGGTCTCTCTTAGGCCAAGCGGTGGGATGCACGGTGGAAGTGGCCGTTCCTGCGGGCACCATCCGTTTTCAAATTTTGAGTATTAAGCGCTAACAGAGGGTATTCGAAACAGAGAGTGCCCAAATCTCCCATGTCCTGACGGCCACCATCCTTTGAGTGTCTTCTCCCCTCGGGGGGAAGACACCGACAACTTTCATGGCCTAACGGCCACCACCAGGGATGAAATGGACAAAGGATCTGGTCGAGCTATTTCCGTATAATACAGTCTGAATGTGGTGTTGAAAGCAGTTGTCCTTGGACGAGGGGGCACCACCTCCTCGTCTTTTCAAATGGAGAGGTGACCGATGGACGAACAAGATCTGTTTCAAACTCGCTTGCAAAAGTTACAGGAACTTGAGAATGCGGGGATTGACCCTTTCGGGCATCGTTACGATGTCAGCCATCATGCAGTGGAAATTGCACAGTTTGCCGAAGGTCAGACCAAAGAAGACCTGGAGGAGAGCACGGAGCATGTGCGGATTGCGGGTAGGATCATGATTCGCAGGGGACATGGGAAAGCCAGTTTTGCAGTTTTACAAGATCGGACAGGTAGTATACAGATTTATGCAAAAATTGATGTCTTAGGCCCGGATCGATACGAACTCTTTCAGATGCTTGACCTCGGGGACTTTCTTGGTGTGGCGGGGACCGTGTTTCGGACAAATCGGGGCGAGGTCACTGTCTTGGTGGAACAATTCGAGGTGTTGGCTAAATCCCTGCGCCCCTTACCAGAAAAGTGGCATGGACTGAAAGACATTGAAATTCGCTATCGTCAACGGTACCTAGACTTGATGGTGAATCCTGAGATTCGCGAGACTTTTATCGCTCGTTCCAGGGTGATTCAAGCCGTTCGTCGTTACTTGGATGAGAAGGACTTTTTGGAAGTGGAAACTCCAACTTTGCATACGGTGGCCAGTGGGGCTCAGGCGCGTCCGTTTGTGACTCACCACAACGCATTGGATATGACATTGCACTTGCGGATTGCCTTAGAATTACACTTGAAGCGTCTCATTGTAGGCGGTTTGGAACAGGTTTATGAAATTGGCCGAGTGTATCGGAATGAGGGCATTTCCACGAAGCACAATCCAGAGTTCACCATGCTTGAGTTGTATCAGGCCTACGCGGATTTTCGCGATATCATGAATCTGACAGAAGACCTTATTCGGTACGTGGCGCAAACAGTCTTGGGAACTTTGCAAATTCATTATGGGGATTTCGACATTGATTTAGCCTCAACATGGCAGAGACGTCATATGATAGACCTTATTCAGGAATACGTGGGGATTGACCTGCGCCCGGTTCGGACGATACAAGA
>DAHWFY010000044.1 GCA_027336365.1 Bacillota bacterium
ACACCCATCCCAATCCGCACAGCGTGCTGGTGGTGGGCGGTGGCGATGGCGGAGCGGTGCGGGAGGTGCTCAAGCACCCCAGTGTGGAGCGGGTGGTGCTGGCCGAAATCGATGACCGCGTGGTGGAAACTGCAAAGGAGTATTTTCCCGCCATCGCGCAGGGCCTAACTGACCCCAGGGTAGAGTTGCAAATTGGCGATGGGATTCGTTATGTCCAGGACCACCCAGATGAGTTTGACGTTATTCTGGTGGACTCCACAGATCCCGTGGGTCCCGCCGTGGGCCTGTTCCAGGAATCATTTTATCAGTTCATCTCCCGGGCGCTAAAGGATGACGGTATCATGGTGGCTCAGTCCGAGTCCCCGTTTGCGAATCAAAAAATTGTTCGCAGTATGGTGCAAATTGCCAACCGTGTGTTTCCACAGGCATTTCTCTATCTAGCGTCTATTCCCACCTATCCCACGGGCTTGTGGAGTTTTACCTTAGGCACAAAGAAGTATCATCCCCTGGAGAATTTGCAGCCGTCGCGTGTGGAGGACACCCGTTATTACTCCAATGATGTGCACAGAGCGGCCTTTGCATTGCCGCCCTTCGTGCGACAATTGACTCAAGGCTAAAGGGTGGAGTCCGCCAGGCCATGAATGTTTCGGACAAGTTCCCTAAGGAGTTGACAGAATGGAATTACCATCATTCCATCTCCCTGCAGCCAAATCCGCTGCAATTCGGGCCTTTCCAGCAGCCTATAGCGGTAACGTATTTATTGGGGCCACTGAACATATTGAGGCGGCCCAAGCGGTCATTTACGGTATGCCCATGGATTGGACCGTATCCTTTCGGCCTGGGTCTCGTTTTGGTCCCGCACGTATTCGTGAGGTTTCTCTCGGTCTGGAGGAATACAGTCCTTACTTGGACCGGGATCTGTCCGAGATTTCTTATTTCGACGCTGGAGATATTCCATTACCCTTTGGCAATCCCCTCCGCAGTGTGGAAATGATTTACGAGTTTACGGCTCAGGTGTTTGCTGCAAGCAAATTTCCCTTGGGGCTGGGGGGAGAACACCTAGCCTCTTGGGGGGCCATCCGGGCCGCGGCGGAGGCATATCCGGACTTGCGGGTGGTGCACATTGATGCCCACACGGACTTGCGCGAAGACTATGAGGGTGAGACTGATTCCCATGCCACGGTCATGCGTAAAGTATGCGCGGCCATCGGTCCCCAACGGGTCTACCAGTTTGGCATTCGCTCCGGAACGCGGGAAGAGTTTGCCTACGCTCGGGGCAACACCCATTTTTTCCCGTTTGAAGTGGCGGACCCACTGTCCAGAGTACTGAACGAATTACAGGGTTTCCCTGTTTATGTTACTTGGGATATTGATGTATTGGACCCATCCTACGTTCCCGGTACCGGCACCGCCGAACATGGGGGAATCACGCCGCATGAGGCTTTCGCCACTCTGGGGCTGTTGCGCAATTTGCGGGTGGTGGGTTTTGACTTGGTGGAGGTGGCGCCGCCGCTGGATCCAGCGGAGTTGGCGCAAATTCTCGGCGCCAAGCTGGTGCGTGAGGCTTTGCTGGCCTGTTTGCCTCCGCGTTAAGGCCACCCCATTGCGAAGTCATCCCGCCGTAAGGAGGTTGCGGTTGTTGCAATCCACGTTTTGGCTGTCTCCGTCTCCCTTTGTTGCACCAGTATCCATTCTTTTGCTCAGAAGGTCCAGTGACAGCAGCCAGCAGACCCATCGGCTGGCGGGTGGATGGCGACAAAGGGGGGAATCCCATTTTCTCCGTTACGAACTGCCTGTGGACCCGACGGAGTCTACTACCGGATCTCGCACGGTCCTGAAGCTGCACCCTGCATCCCTTGAACTGTTTCAGTATGGAGAATTGCAGTGGCACCACACCTTTGTTCAAGGAAAATCGACGGCTGACCTGGTTTTTCAGGGTGCTTCCGTTCCCATGCAGGTGCATACCCTGCGGGTACGCATTCGCGTACACCCGTTCGGCGGTCGCGTGGATCTAATGTACCGATTGGACTGGCAGGGCTTTCAAGAGGAGGTAGATTTGCAAATGGAGTTTTCCGTAATCGAGTCACGGACTCAGTCACAGTCTTGATATTTTCACTCCTACGCGATAGGGAGTAGACCTTCATGCCGCCGATGGTGGCACCAAACAACTCATTAAAACCATTTCATCCCATCAAAAATTGTCCAAATCTGTACGGTGCGCACGACGTTTGGTTGTGGTATCTTAAGACTAACGGATGGTGTAGAGATTGGGTAACCAAAGAGGGTGCAAAGGCACTTTTCTGTCTTTCTGTAGACCAAACGGTCGGTAGATTTCTCTCGCGTCCGTAAAACTTCGTTTTTCATAAGCCACAACTCGGTTCGCAACACACCCTCAACCAGGCGGAGGGAGCTTGCGGGCATCGCTCCGTGCGGTCAGTCGCTGCCAGCAGAATGAGCTTCCGGTGACTAAACCGTAACGAATCTTGACGAGGGAAAGGGATGGGGTTTTATGGCATGGGTCATTCAAGGCGTGGTGTTCATTCTGCTGTTTGGAACGGCTTTGTACCTGTTTGCCTCGGCCATTTGGCAGCGGGTGCGTTTTTTGCAATTGGCTGCGCCTGAGAGTGAGCGCTTTGACAAACCGGGCCGTCGAATCTGGGAATTTGTGAAGAACGTCTTGTTTCAGGAGAAGGTGGTAGCTGAGCCTTCAGGAATCGTTCACTTTTTTCTTTTTTGGGGTTTCTTAGTGCTTGTTTTTGGGGATTTGGACTTTATTATTTATCACTTGACGAACTGGCATCTGCCTTGGGCATATTCTCCTGTTTATCAATTTATTGAGGAACTTTTTACGAGCTTCGTGTTTGTGGCCATTGTGGTGGCCTTGATTCGCCGTTACGCTCTGCACCCCATGCGCCTGTCCAAGTCCTTTGA
This sequence comes from Bacillota bacterium, assembly GCA_027336365.1. Classification (GTDB taxonomy): domain Bacteria; phylum Bacillota; class Bacilli; order Alicyclobacillales; family Alicyclobacillaceae; genus QXHL01. The sequence goes on from DAHWFY010000044.1 coordinate 2,932, forward strand.
AGCCGGGCTTATTCTCACCCTGATTGGCCTGATTGTTCTCACCACCTTTGTTGCTGCTGGAGCCGACATGGACTTGGAGCACGCTTCCATCACCTGGGTCACACCAGTGGGGAGTTTGATGGCCACCTGGTTTGCTGGACTTCCTCGGGGGAGTCTGTGGGTTATTCGTGAGGTTGCCTTTTGGGTGCACGTTTCGTCTATTATGGTGTTTCTCTATGTGATTCCCCATTCTAAACACCTGCACATGCTGGGTTCTATGGCCAATTGGTATTACCGCAAGTTGGACTCTCCGGGAAAACTGAAAAAGTTGGATCTCAGTGACGAATCCCAAGAGGAGTTTGGTGTTGGGAGGGTGGAAGACTTCACGTGGAAACAGCTCTTGGATGGATATGCCTGTACCGAGTGCGGTCGCTGTCACATCAGTTGTCCAGCCACTCTTAGTGGGAAAGTGCTGTCTCCCAAATACATTATTTTGAAAATGAAAGACCAGTTGGTACAAGAGGGACCCGGAATGCTGGCGCGGATGGCGGCAGGTGCGGAGGACTGGCACAGCGAGTCCCTGTTTGCTGACACCTTCAGCGAGGATGAAATTTGGGCTTGCACCACCTGCAGGGCGTGCGAGGAGGCCTGTCCAGTGGCCAACGAGCACGTGCAAGCGATTGTGGACATGCGTCGCCATCTCGTATTGACCGAGGGGAAAACCAGCCCGGAGGTCACCAAGGTGTTTGCTAACCTGGAGCGTCAGTCCAACGAATGGGGCATCAATCGACGAGAACGGGGCGCTTGGGCCAAAGGCTTGTCCGTCAAGACGATGGCGGAGGTGGACGGCCAAGCGGAGTACCTGTTTTTCGTCGGTACGGCTGCAGCCTTTGATCAGCGCAACCAGAAAATTGCCCAGGCTTTCGCAAAAATCCTGTTGGCGGCAGGGGTGGATTTCGCCATTCTTGGAGACGAGGAAGAGTCCGATGGAGACTCCGCACGACGCCTGGGCAACGAGTTTCTTTTCCAGGAATTTGCGGCAAGCAATGTGGAGATTTTTAAAACTTACGGTGTGAAAAAGATTCTGACAACAGACCCGCACACCTACAACACTTTTAAAAATGAGTATCCGGACTTCGGATTCACCGGGGAGGTCTACCACAGCACCGAGTTTGTCGCCAAACTGCTGCAAGAGGGACGCTTGAAACCTGTTAAATCCATGGATCAGACGGTTACTTATCACGACTCTTGTTATCTGGGTCGATACAACGATATTTACGATGCTCCTCGCTATATACTGGAGTCCATTCCTGGAGTAAAGTTGGTGGAGATGGACCGCAATCGGAACAAGAGCATGTGCTGCGGTGCGGGTGGCGGGGGCATGTTCAAAGAAGAAACAGGCAACCGCATTAACGTGATGCGGGCCGGACAAGCTCTGTCCACAGGAGCGTCCATCGTGGGAACTGCTTGTCCTTATTGCATGACCATGATGATTGACGGGGTGAAGGCACAGGGCAAAGACGAAGCCATGAACACGTACGATGTCATGGAATTGCTGGCCATGTCGTTGGAACTGTAGTTGCGTGTCCGTTACAAGGGGTCATATCAAGGGGAGGGATAGAGAGTGTCATACTCCGTGATTGTCAGTGCCGCACGGACTCCGTTCGGTAAGTTTCTTGGCGGATTGGCCGCAAAACAGGCAGTGGACCTTGGCGGGATTGCCATCCGCGAAGCGATGTCCAGGGCAAAGGTGGCTCCTGAAGAGGTGGAACAGGTGCTTATGGGCATGGTGTTGCAAGGAGGTACCGGGCAAATTCCCGCTCGTCAGGCCGCGCGGAAATCGGGACTGCCCTGGGAGACTCCCAGTGTCACTGTCAACAAAGTTTGTGCTTCAGGTTTGAAAGCGGTCACTTTGGCAGATACACTGGTACGGGCAGGGGACCTGGAGGTAGCGGTGGCCGGAGGCATGGAGAGCATGTCCAACGCTCCCCACATCGTGCAGGGAACTCGTACGGGCTTGCGCATGGGGGATGCCCGTTTTATTGACCTGATGGTGCACGATGGTCTGGAGTGCGCCTTTCACGGGGAACACATGGCTGCGCTGACCAATCGGGTAGCCAAGGAGTACAACATCTCCCGGGAGGAACAGGACCGTTGGGCCTTCCGCAGTCATGAACGGGCCTTGGCCGCAATGGACAGCGGGAAGTTTGCCGAGGAAATTGTACCCGTGGACATTCAGGAGAAAAAGCAGATACGGACTGTCTCCCAGGATGAGGGACCCCGGCGAGACACTTCCTTGGAGAAATTGTCGCGGTTGGACCCTATTTTTGCGGCAGATGGCACCATCACGGCAGGGAATGCTCCTGGGGTGAATGATGGAGCCGGCGCTTTGGTGGTCATGTCTGAGGAGTATGCTCAGCGCACCGGAAGACAACCGATGGCACGGATTTTGGGTTACGCAGAGGCAGGCACAGAGGCGGCTTACATTGCTGTGGCACCTGCCTTGGCGATTCAAAAGCTGCTGAAAAAAACGGGGTATCGACTGAAAGACATTGATTTGCTAGAAGTCAACGAGGCATTTGCTGCAGTTATTCTGACATCTGGACAAATGCTCGGTTGGGATGAGTCAAAAGTCAACGTGAATGGTGGCGCGGTGGCCCTCGGACATCCGATTGGGGCCAGTGGGGCACGAATTCTCATGACTCTGATCTACGAACTGCGACGCCGAGGCGGCGGTCGGGGGATTGCTGCCATCTGCAGCGGCGGTGCTCAAGGCGATGCAGTTCTGTTGGAAGTACCGCCGCAAGCTTAGGTTCTGACGGGTCACGGAACTGTGGCAGGTCAGTGACTAGTTGCGCAACCATCGCAAAGGGGTGAATCATTTGACAGACAAGGTGGAAAAGCTGATTGTCATCGGCGCCGGTCAGATGGGCAACGGGATTGCTCAGGTGGCCGCACAGGCGGGCTTGCAAGTCATTTTGAACGACATTAAGGAAGAATACGCTCAGCGGGGCTTGCACAATATCCTCAGAAACCTGCAACGCAACGTGGAAAAAGGTAGAATCACCGAGCAGGAACGGGATAGGGTAATGGGACAAATTCGCCTATCCTCTTCTCTGACGGACGCGGGTGATGCTGACATGGCCATTGAGGCTGCCACGGAGAACATGAACATCAAGCGACAGGTTTTCCAACAGTTGGACCAAATTTTACCGGCACACGCCATTTTGGCCACAAATACCTCCTCTCTGCCCATCACGGAGTTGGCTTCCGTCACCAAGCGTGCGTCACAGGTCATTGGCATGCACTTCATGAATCCGGTTCCCATTATGAAACTGGTGGAAATCATTCGCGGCTTGGCCACCAGTAATGAGGTCTATCAAACGGTTCACGATTTAGCGGTGAGCATGGACAAGGTGGCGGTGGAGGTCAACGACTTTCCTGGTTTTGTCTCTAACCGGGTATTGTTGCCCATGATTAACGAGGCGATTTACTGTGTTTATGAGGGTGTGGCCAGTCCCGAGTCGGTGGACCAGGTGATGCATTTGGGCATGAATCACCCCATGGGGCCCTTGGCTCTAGCAGATTTCATCGGTCTGGATACCTGTTTAGCTATCATGGAGGTGTTGTACGAGGGTTTTGGAGACTCTAAGTACAGACCGTGCCCGCTGTTGCGCAAGTATGTCAAAGCTGGCTGGTTGGGCCGTAAAACCGGACGCGGATTTTATCTTTATGACCAGCCCGGAGGAAATAAGGTTAACGAGGCGAGGTGAGCGGGTTGACAGAGGAAAATCCCGTCGGTTTGAGTCTGGAACGGGGAATTGCCACTCTAACGCTGCAACGAGAACGGCAACTGAACGCTTTAAACCGTGAACTGTTGCTGGCACTCCAACAACACCTGGATATCTTGGCACACTCGCAAGAACTGCGAGTTGTAGTGTTGCGCGGGGCTGGCCGGGCGTTTGCCGCCGGGGCCGACATTGCTCAAATGAAGGTCATGACTGCCGTGGAAGCGGAGGAATTTTCCAAATTGGGTCAGAGGGTGTTCCGCCAGTTGGAGCAGTTGCCGCATCCCACCCTAGCTCTCATTCACGGGTATGCTCTGGGTGGCGGGATGGAATTGGCGATGGCTTGTGACATTCGCATGGCTGCGGTAGGCACTCGATTTGGCCAACCGGAGGTAACTTTGGGTGTCATTCCGGGGTTTGGCGGCACTCAGCGCCTGCCTCGCCTAGTGGGTAAGGGAAACGCTCTACGCTGGCTCCTCAGTGGTGACTTATTGGACGCACAGCAAGCTTTGGCCATAGGGTTAGTCACCGACGTGGTTGGCGCAGATGAACTATGGGACCGGGGGCAGGAATTGGCAGATAAACTTTCCCAATTGGCTCCCCAGGCCCTGACTCGGGTGAAACAGGCGGTGGACCAAGGCAGTGGGATGGCCTTGGACCAGGGCCTGAGTTTGGAAGCAGCCCTGTTTGGCCTGTGTTTTGCTACGAAAGATCAGGAAGAGGGCATGACAGCCTTTTTGGCAAAGCGTAAACCCGGTTTTTCTGGAAAGTGAGGCATATCGTTCCATGGATTTCAATTTAAGTATAGAGCAGCTGGAAATGCGCAATTTGGTACGGAACTTTGCCAGGGAAGTGATAGCTCCACGGGCTGCGGAAATTGACGAAACAGATGAGTTTCCGCGAGACATTGTCAGACAAATGGGGGACTTGGGGATGCTGGGGCTCCCCATTCCAGAACAATACGGTGGGGTGGGAGCCGACTTTGTCGCCTATATGATGGCCATAGAGGAGATTTCCTACGCTTCTGCGGCCCTTGGAGTAATTTTGGCGGTTCATACATCAGTGGGGTCTTTTCCCATTCTTTATTTTGGCACGGAGGCGCAAAAACAGCGTTATCTACCCGAGTTGGCCAGTGGCCGCATCATTGGTGCATTTGCCCTGACGGAAGCGGACGCCGGATCTGACGCTGTGGCCATTCGGACGCGGGCCGTGCGAGACGGGGATTTCTATATTTTGAACGGTAGCAAGGTATTCATTACCAACGGTGGCGAGGCGGGGGTTTACTGCGTGTTTGCGGTGACAAACCCAGGGCGAGGGGCTCGGGGTATCACCACTTTTTTGGTGGATGCGGACACTCAAGGATTTCGCGTTGGAAAGAAAGAAAAGAAAATGGGACTGCATGGCTCAGCCACCTGTGAGTTGCATTTTGACGACGCCCGTGTGCCGGTGAAAAATCGCTTAGGAGAAGAGGGTCAAGGATTTTCTATAGCGATGCGCCTGTTGGACGGGGGGCGCGTGGGCATTGCGGCTCAGGGTCTGGGCATTGCCCGGGCGGCTCTAGATGCCGCTTACGCTTATACGCGTCAACGCAAGCAGTTTGGGCAGGAGTTGGCTCAGTTCCAGGGTGTGCAGTTCATGCTGGCCGACATGGCAACCAAGGTGGAGGCAGCGCGTTGGTTGGTTTATCACGCGGCTCAATTACGGCAGGAGGGTGCGGATTGCACCCGCGAGGCTTCCATGGCAAAGCTGTTTGCCACAGATACGGCCATGCAGGTGACCACCGATGCGGTTCAACTGTTTGGCGGCTATGGCTACATCAAGGACTACCCGGTGGAACGCTATATGCGAGATGCCAAAATTACCCAGATCTATGAAGGGTCCAACCAAATTCAACGTGTCGTCATTGCCCGTCACCTGCAGCCTAACCAGTAAATACAACTGCGTGGATTTACATCCCTTGCTGGTGCCGCTCACAGCGGCATGAGGGTCTAACTTATAAAACGGGTGTATCCACAGTCTGTAACAGGGGAAAAAGTCGAGAGAGGGGTCACGAACAATGGATTTTCGTCTGGACAATGAACATGAACAACTGCGCCGCATGGTGCGGGATTTCGCAGCAAAGGAAGTGGCACCGGGAGCCGCACAGCGAGATGAGAGTGAACACTTTGACCGAGATCTGTTTACCAAAATGGGAGACTTGGGATTGACGGGAATTCCTTGGCCGGAGGAAAACGGTGGAGCGGGCATGGACTTCTTGGCCTATGTCATTGCCGTCGAAGAACTGTCCCGGGTATGCGCCTCCACGGGAGTGGCGTTGTCGGCTCATACGAGTTTAGCCGGATGGCCCCTGTATAAGTTTGGTACGGAGGAACAAAAGCAAAAATACCTGGTTCCCATGGCCGAGGGCCGCTGGCTCGGGGCCTACGCGTTGACAGAACCCGGTTCTGGGTCTGATGCTGGCGCCATGCGTACCATGGCCAAACGGGACGGAGATTTTTACATACTGAATGGCAGCAAAGTGTTTATTACAAACGGCGGTTCTGCCGAGGTGTACGTGGTGTTTGCCTTCACGGAACCGGAAAAGCGAACCCGCGGCATTACCGCTTTCATTGTGGAAAAGGGGATGCCTGGCTTTTCCATTGGGAAAAAGGAAAAGAAAATGGGCATTCGCGGGTCTACAACGGTAGAATTGATTTTTGAAGACTGTCGTGTGCCTGTAGAGAATCGCTTGGGAGACGAGGGCTTTGGTTTCAAAATTGCCATGATGACTCTGGATGGGGGACGCAATGGGATTGCCGCCCAGGCCTTGGGGATTGCTCAGGGAGCCTTTGAGCAGGCGCGAGACTATGCTTTGCAACGCAAACAGTTTGGGCAGTCACTGGCTGACTTTCAGGCCATTCAGTTTAAGCTGGCGGATATGGCCACCAAAATCGAGGCCGCCCGTCTGTTGACTTATCAGGCCGCCTGGCTGGAATCCAACGGTCTGCCTTACGGACAGGCATCTGCCATGAGTAAGGTGTTTGCTTCCGACACCGCGATGGAGGTCACCACCGAGGCCGTACAGATTTTTGGCGGCTACGGTTTCATCCGGGATTATCCGGTGGAACGAATGATGCGGGATGCAAAAATCACGCAAATCTACGAGGGTACCAACGAGATCCAACGTCTGGTCATCGCTCGCTCTGTCCTGCATCCTCAGCGCTAGGCGGACGGAGTGGCCTCGGTTTGCACCGAAGGGAGGGACCTGACCTCCTTCCCCCCTGCCACAGCAGATGGCCAACGGGGAGGAGGCCAGGGAAGCCACTGAATTCACTGGTCAAAGCAATTATCCAAGGTCAGGTCCGGGCCGTTGCACGGGCCATGACGTGGATTGAAAACGACCATCCTGGCAAGCGGGAATTGTTGCAAACCTTGTACCCCTTCTCCGGTCGTGCCCATACGGTTGGTTTTACCGGGCCACCGGGAGCGGGTAAAAGTACTTTGGTGGACCAAGTGATTCGCCACCTTCGCGCACAGGGCAAGCGGGTGGGAGTACTGGCGGTGGACCCATCCAGTCCTTTCACCGGGGGGGCTTTACTGGGAGACCGAGTCCGCATGATTCAACACAGTGATGACCCTGGGGTGTACATTCGCAGTATGGGTAGCCGCGGCAGTTTGGGCGGGCTGGCGGCCACGACTCACGAATTGCTGTATGTGCTGGAGGCATCCGGCTGTGATGTGATACTATTGGAGACCGTGGGTGTTGGCCAAGGAGAAATGGACATTATGTCCGTGGCTGACACCGTGGTCTTAGTGTTAACCCCCGGCGCGGGAGATTCCGTTCAAACCGCCAAGGCGGGCATTATGGAGATTGCCGACATATTTGTCGTGAACAAGGCGGAATTGCCCGGAGCGGACGCCTTAGTTCGGGAGTTACAGCGGATGGTGCAAGAAAAGTCCAGCCATCGAGAAAACTGGTGTCCCCTCATTTCCCGCACGGTCGCTGGCCGTGGTGAGGGGATAGAGGACCTATGGCAGGCCATTGTGGCGCACCGAAATGACCTGTACCAAACCGGCCATTGGCAAGATAGGCGTCAGCGTCGCCATCGGGATCAGACCTTGAATCTGATGGAGGCTGTTTGTAGGCGTGAACTACGACGACGGGCGGACGATGACCCCAAGTGGTATGACTTGCTCAATGATCGATTGGAACAAGACCCTTATACTACCAGTACACGACTGCTGGCAGATCTGCCCTGTTTATTTGCAGGGCCGCCCACGAATACACCGTGACCTGGCAATTTGCCCATTGCGGCATATTTATACGAAATGGCACTTGCCATTGACGGGGTTGGATGTGCTATAATCCACATTATTTGCAGGTCCGTGGGCCGAGAAGCCCAAGGAGGAATTTTGATGACCGTGAGCATCCCGGTGGAACCGGAAGAGGTTGCACAACTGCCGTTGGTGGAGTTGGCTTTTGAACTTCTCAAGGCGCGCAAGGAACCGTATTATTTCCGCGACATGATGCGCGAAATTCAGGAATTGCGGGGCATGACCGAGGAGCAGGTCATGGATGTCATTGCCCGGCTGTATACAGAGATCAACATCGATGGTCGGTTTGTCTGCGTTGGCCAGAATGTGTGGGGCCTTAAGCGGTGGTACCCGGTGGATAAAACCGGCGAAAAGTCAGGAACTTCTCGTCGGTTTGTGCGGGCTACGGGGGACGCTTTCAGTGACGACGATGAACTGGACGATTACGACGATGTGGATGCAGTGGAAGAGATGAGCGACGACGTGGTGGAGCTCATTGACGTGGTTGCGGATGACGACGAGTCTCTGGAGGATGACTTTGATGATCCTGTCGCTGAGGACGCGGATGAGGTTGAGGTTTTGTCCGAGGACTCTGAAGAGGATGATTCAGATCTGGAAGAGACGGAAGTGGACTTTGTCGAGGATATGGATGAAGATGATGACGATGACTCAGACTGAAATATGGCTAAATCGGTGACTCCTTGGAGAAGTTCGGATATTTGTCACTTAAATTTGGGGTGTAAAGCGCGTTCTGGTTGGAACTCCAGAACGCGGTTTTTTGTGTGACTTGTGAATTGGAAAATATTGAGGAGGCACGACCATGACCAAGTTCATCTTCGTTACCGGCGGGGTCGTTTCTGGCCTGGGCAAGGGCATCACTGCAGCATCTCTTGGCCGACTATTGAAAAACCGAGGGTTGAGTGTGACCATTCAGAAGTTTGATCCGTACATCAATGTGGACCCAGGTACCATGAGTCCTTATCAACATGGCGAGGTGTTTGTGACCGATGATGGCGCGGAGACGGACTTAGATCTGGGTCACTACGAGCGCTTCATTGATAACAGCTTGAGTCAAGCGAACAATGTGACCAGCGGCCAGGTTTATTGGTCTGTTATTAGCAAAGAACGACGAGGAGATTATTTGGGGGCAACGGTTCAGGTGATTCCCCATGTGACCAATGAAATTAAGGATCGCATTTTGAAAGCGGCCACTCCGGATACCGATGTGGTGATTACGGAAATCGGCGGCACTGTGGGTGATATTGAAAGTCTACCTTTTCTTGAGGCAATTCGGGAAATGAAAAGTGACGTGGGTCGCCAGAACGTCATTTATATTCACGTCACTCTCATTCCTTACCTGAAGGTCAGTGGTGAGGTGAAAACCAAACCTACGCAACACAGTGTGGCAGAACTGCGCAGCATCGGCATCAGTCCCCACATCGTGGTTTGCCGTACTGAGGTGCCCTTGACTATGGACGTGAAGAAAAAGATTGCGCTGTTTTGTGACACGGATGAAGACTCCGTGATTGAGGCTCGAGACGCCGACGTGCTTTACGAGGTGCCCTTGTTGCTTCACCAGGAGGGATTGGATGACATTGCTTTGCGTCACCTGAACCTGACGGCTCCGGAACCGGACATGGGAGAATGGCAGGATATGGTTGAACGAGTGAAACGACTTCAGGGCAAGGTAAAAATAGCTTTGGTGGGAAAATATGTAGCCCTTCCCGATGCTTATGCCAGCGTGTTGGCGGCGTTGCAACATGGCGGGTATGAGAACGGAGTAAATGTGGAGGTGGAAATGGTTCACGCGGATGACGTGACACCCGACAACGTGGACCGTTTTCTGGGCGATGCAGACGGAATCCTGGTGCCCGGCGGATTTGGTAACCGGGGAATTGAGGGTAAAATCACCGCTGTGGAGTACGCGCGAAGGAACAGGGTCCCGTACTTTGGGCTGTGTTTAGGAATGCAGGTGGCCGTGGTGGAGTTTGCTCGTCACATGGCCAAGCTCTCCGGGGCAAACAGTAGTGAGATCAATCCCGAAACACCATACCCGGTAATTGACCTCTTGCCAGAACAAAAGGAAGTGGAGGACAAGGGGGGGACCATGCGTTTGGGGGCCTATCTGTGCAAGCTGGTTCCTGGAACATTGTCTGCAATGGCCTACGGGAAGCCTGAGGTGCATGAGCGGCACCGCCACCGCTATGAGTTTAACAATATTTACCGAGAGACCCTGGAGAGGGCGGGAATGCGTATTGCTGGCACGTCTCCGGATGGCAGGCTGGTGGAAATCATCGAACTTCCGGATCACCCATGGTTTGTGGGTGTTCAATTTCATCCTGAATTTACATCACGACCTAATCGGGCTCAGCCTTTATTCCGGGATTTTGTCCACGCGACGGTACACTATGCACTAGCAAGCCAAAAACAAGCAGTGGAAGCTTGATACCCTAATTCTTGGTGCAAGTCTGTAAACTAGACAGAATGGATTGGACTCGATACAAGAAGCACGGGATAAAAAATAAAAAAGGGACCTCAGAAAGGACCGAGGGCCGCACAAGTCGATCAGACAGCGGGTTTCCTGGGTCCTTTCCTATGGGAAGAGGAATCAGTCAAACCTTGGCGAATTCCCCATTGGGTAAATATAACTTCACCGGTTGATACTACCCGCCGGTGCGGTTGCAGTTTGAGGGAGGTTGGGCGCTTGTCAAAAACCATACTCGTTGTGGATGACCAGTTTGGCATCCGAATACTACTGCAAGAGGTGTTGACTCAGGAGGGCTATGAGGTTCTCCTGGCACCCAATGGTCAGGACGCCCTGGCGGTGATGCAGACTCAGACCCCGGACTTGGTGCTGTTGGATATGAAAATCCCCGGCATGGATGGGATTGAAATTCTCCGTGCCATGCGCAAGAGGGGTACAGACGTTAAAGTAGTCATGATGACAGCTTATGGTGAACTCGACTTGATTGAAGAGGCAAAAGAGTTGGGAGCTTTGGACCACTTTACCAAACCGTTTGATATCGACGAACTGCGATACGCCATAAGTCGCTATGTGGAACATGCGTAACTCGTGCACAACGGATATACTAGGGTTGCGCTCTCGAGTGGACAAAAGCGCTACTTCGAGGGACGAGGACAAACCGTGACGAGGTGACACTTATGAAGATTTTTATTGATACTGCCAATGTAGCGGAAATCCGCAACGCGGCAGAAATGGGGATTCTCAGCGGCGTGACGACAAATCCATCGCTGGTGGCCAAGGAGGGCCGCGACTTTCACGAGGTGTTAAAGGAGATTGTGGCTCTTGTGGACGGACCCATCAGCGCCGAGGTGGTCAGCCTGGACGCCGAAGGAATGGTGGAAGAAGGGGTACGCCTGGCGTCTATTCACCCAAATATTGTGATTAAGGTGCCGATGACTGCAGAGGGGCTGAAGGCCGTGCATCGGTTTGCTCAGCGAGGTATTCGGACTAATGTGACGCTGGTATTCAGTGCCACTCAGGCTCTACTGGCGGCTCGGGCGGGTGGGTCCTTCGTCAGTCCATTCGTCGGCCGCTTGGACGACATTAGTTTCGACGGGGTGGAGTTGCTTTCAGACATTGCCGAAATCTACGACATCCATGGGATTGATACAGAAATTATTGCGGCCAGCATTCGTCACCCCATGCATGTGATTCAGGCAGCCAAGGCGGGTGCTCACATTGCCACCTGTCCTTACGGAGTGATTGACAAAATGATTAAACATCCTTTGACAGACCAGGGCATTGAGCGTTTCTTGGCCGACTGGAGTACGGTGCAAAAAAAAGGGGAATAGACCGCCATGCCGCTGTTAGCGGCAGCAACAAGGGATGTAAATCCACGTCATTGTATTTACTGAATAGAAGTCGTCCAATACAGACCACACAGTCAGAATCGACATCTTCAGAACAGGCATAGAAAGGAGCCCGACTTTCGTGAAGGACGCACAAGGCCAGGATGCCTTGCAGTTAATTGAACTCATCCGCTCCAGTCAAAAGCGGACTCCAGTGAAGGTCTACCTCAAGGGGAATTTGCCCGAACTGGTTTTTCCTGCGGCTGTACAGACCTTTTTTTCCGGAGATGCAGGGGTGGCCTTTGGGGAATGGCAGGACATTGAGCCCGTGCTACTCGCGCACAAAGACCAGGTGGTCGACTTTGTGGTGGAGAGTGACCGCCGCAATTCCGCCATTCCGTTGCTGGACGTGAAGTCACTCAAGGCTCGCATTGAACCCGGAGCCATCATTCGTCATTCCGTGAGTATTGGCGATAATGCGGTCATTATGATGGGGGCCGTCGTCAACATTGGTGCCGTCATTGGTGAAGGCACCATGGTAGACATGAACGCCGTCATTGGGGGCAGGGGCATCATCGGACGCAACTGTCACATTGGCGCAGGGGCGGTGGTAGCTGGAGTGATTGAACCCCCTTCGGCGAAGCCCGTGGTGATTGGCGATGATGTGTTGGTGGGAGCCAATGCGGTGTTGTTAGAAGGGGTGCAGGTGGGTCAGGGAGCCGTCGTGGCAGCCGGTGCCGTGGTGATTGAAGACGTGCCCCCCTTCACAGTCGTGGCAGGAGTTCCAGCGCGGGTGATTAAACAAATTGATGAGCGCACGCGCAGTAAGATTGAAATTAAACAGGAACTACGCCAGCTATAGAGGTTGTTCGGAAAGGGGTCAGTACGGGCTATTTTCGTATAAAGGAGCATCGCCATGGAAACAGACCACTGGATATCCGTGCGCCGGGACTTGCATCAGATTCCTGAGGCGGGCTTTGCCGAACACGAGACCCAAGATTACTTGCGCCAGGTGATTGCCACTATGAACCCCGCGCGATTGGAGGTAGTGCCCTGGCGAACCGGGCTCTTGGTGAAAGTTCGGGGGACTTCTCCGAGGCGCACCTTGGCCTATCGGGCGGATATGGATGGGTTGCCTGTGACGGAGCAAACAAACCTGTCCTTCCCCTCTCGTCACCTCGGCTACATGCACGCCTGCGGACATGACCTGCACATGGCGATTGCTCTTGGCGTGTTACATCACTTTGTGGAGGAGCCGATGGAAGACCATCTGCTGGTGATTTTTCAACCTGCGGAAGAGGGGCCAGGCGGAGCTCAGCCTCTCTTGGGTAGCGAGGAGTTTCGCCGTTGGCACCCAGACGTGGCTCTTGCCCTGCACATTGCGCCAGAATACCCTGTCGGCACCGTGGCCACCCGGCCCGGTGTTTTGTTTGCCAACACCTCCGAGTTGTTCATTGACCTATTTGGTCACGGTGGACATGCCGCCTTCCCCCACCGGGCCAACGATATGGTGGTGGCTGCGGCTCACCTGGTCACCCAGTTGCAGTCTGTGGTGGCTCGCAACATTAATCCCTTGGATGCCGCAGTCATTACTGTCGGCAAAATCACAGGCGGACACAAGCAAAACATTATTGCAGAACATGCCCGCTTGGAAGGCACGCTACGCACCTTATCCCGGGACACCATGGCAGTATTGAAAGAGCGGGTTGCCGCATTGGTTCAGGGAATTGAGGCGGGTTTCCAGTGTCGGGCCAACATCGATTGGGGAGCTAACTACTGCCAAGTGGCCAATCATCCAGAGTTTACCCGCACTTTCATGGAATGGGTCTCTAACAGTGGGTGTGCCGATTTGGTGGAGTGTCCTGCGGCCATGACAGGTGAGGACTTTGGGTACATTCTGGAAGAGGTCCCGGGGTTGATGTTCTGGTTGGGAGTAGACTCCCCCCACAGCCTGCACGACGCTCACCTTGAACCCCAGGAAGCCGCCATTCCCGTTGGGATTACTGTGGTGAGCGGCTTTATGCGCTGGCTGTCTCAGCAACCGTAGCTTCCTACTCTTTACGTGGAAGTCCGCAGACGCTTGACAAATGTCTCCAGCCTGTCCATGCCTTTTGCCAGGACTTCTGGAGCGTAAGCGAAGGAAATACGCACATACCCTTCTCCCAAGGGTGAAAAAGCCGCACCAGGCACCACTGCCACGCGCATTTCTGCCAACAACTGCGCGGCAAATGCAAACGATGGCAGACTAAACTCGGAAACTTCAGGAAAGACGTAAAACGTTCCCTCTGGTTCTGTCACGGGCAGCCCCATGGTACGTAGCCGAGAGCACACTAAATTTCGTCGCTGCAAATAGGCCTCACGCATGGGGGCCGCATCCTCTAGGCCATGGGTTAAAGCCTCCAAGGCCGCGTATTGGCTCACCGATGAGGCGCAAGCCGCGCTGTACTGGTGGGCTTTGAGCATCTGTTCCGTGATGTAATCCGGAGCAAAGGTGAAACCAATTCGCCAACCAGTCATGGCGTGGGATTTGGATAAACCATTGATCACCACGGTGATGTCGCGCAGGCTGGGGATGGCCGCTGGGGAGTGGTGATGGCCGGAAAACACCAATTCGCTGTATATTTCGTCGGACACCACAAATAAATCTTTGCCTTCTAGCACTTCTGCGATTTCCGCAAGTTTTTCGAGACTCAGCAAGGTGCCCGTGGGGTTGCTAGGGTAGGGCAGAATTACGCAGCGAGTGCGTGGACTCAGAGCGTGTTCCAACGCCTCAGGCGTCAGACGAAATTTCGTGGGGCGAGTATCCACAAACACCGGGATGGCCCCGGCCATGCGTATGAGGGGTTCATAACCTGGATACACCGGACCGGGCAGAACAACTTCACTGCCGGGGACCAGGAGGGTGCGCAGGACGATGTCCAGGGCTTGGGTGGCTCCGTTGGTGACAATCACCTCTGTGTTTGGGTCATAGCGCAGGCCGTATCGAGAGAACACGAAATTTGCTGCGGCTTGGCGCAGGGGGGAAAGGCCGGCGTTAGCGGTATAAACGGTGTGATTGTCGGCAATGGCTTGACACCCTGCCTGTTTGACGTGTTCTGGGGTGGGAAAATCAGGCTGGCCCAGGGTCAAGGACAAAGCGTCCGGGTATTGTGCGGCCAAGGTGGAAAACTGACGAATACCTGAAATTTCTAAGGATAGTACTCCTGGGTTGAGCAGCGACGCCAAGGAATGGGGCATGACAACACCTTCCTACAAATAGATGCTCATTTGGGTCTCCATTCGGTTACAGGGCAACTATACGCACGCCCGGGAACAGGGTCAAGAACGGTTTTTAGAGGCTGTCACAAATCCCCATGGCCTGTCAGGAACCGTCAGGCCATGGGGATGTCAGACATGCATTTTAAGGCCATTAGGTGACGAACACTTTGCATTTGCGGTAAATAAGTATGTCACATATCAATGAAAGTGATATATTACTGGAGGGAGATATGGGAATGGAGAAGCCTGAGGGAAAGACTCACGAGGAGCGTGAAGAAGCAATGCAACGGGAACTGGCCTTGGAATTAGTCAGAGTCACGGAGTTGGCGGCAATTCACAGCGCTCGCTGGATGGGAACGGGGAAAAAGATGGAGGCCGACGATGCGGCTACGACGGCGATGCGGCGGATGTTTGACACGGTGCACATGGATGGTGTGGTCGTCATCGGTGAGGGAGAGATGGACGAGGCTCCTATGCTATACATTGGGGAAAGGCTGGGGACAGGGGAGTATCCCGAGGTGGACGTGGCCGTGGACCCGCTGGAGGGAACCAACATTGTCGCCAAGGGATTGTGGAATGCTATGGCGGTGGT
>DAHWFY010000045.1 GCA_027336365.1 Bacillota bacterium
GTGCGTCGAATTCCCCATAATAAATGTACGTTTCCCATACAGGTGTCCCATACAGCAGAACACTTCGTGTCTGACAATGCACTGGAGGAGGAAAATGAATGGTACCCACCAAGAATGGCACGCACCTTCTGTCCCCACCCATTAAGTCGCACAAAGTCGCAAAAAGCCTGGAAAATCAAGACCAAGGCTTAGGTTTAAAAGAACTCATCTTGATTGGTGTAGGAGGGATTATTGGGGCTGGTTTTTTTCTCGGTAGCGGACTGCCCATTCAAACGGCGGGCCCAGCAGTGTTAGTTTCGTTCGTGATTGGTGGCCTGTTAACAGCGCAGGTGACGGGAGCATTGACGACTCTCGCCATCAAGCATCCCGTGAAGGGATCTTTCAAGGTCTTCGCAGACATGTATCTCGGAAAGTTTGCCGGGTATATGCAAGGATGGATTTACTATATCGCCAGCGTCTTGACGATTGCCAGTGAGGCCGTCGCCATGGGAGTATTCACCCGTGTCTGGCTCCCCACAGTCCCACTGTGGCTACCCACCTTCACCTATTCCATGATTATTCTTGCCATCAACGCCTTTGGTGTCAAAAGTTTCGGTGAAATTGAATCTTTGATGAGCCTGGTCAAAATTGCCGCCTTGATTGGATTTATTCTGTTTGCCGTTCTTCTTGCGTTGTCCGGTTGGAGTCACCCCCCAACGGCAGCTTGGACACACCATCCCGCGGTTTCGGCCAGTGGCTATTCCAGCGGTTTCTTCCCACACGGTTTTACCGGTGTATTGCAGGCCATGCTGGTGGTGGTGTTTGCTTACGCTGGAATCGGCGTGTTTGCCACCGCGGCCGCAGAAGTACACCGTCCCCGCACCATTCAACAAGGTTCCCTGTGGACCATCGTTCTGCTCAGCTTGTTGTATCTAATGTCCATCGCAGCCTTGCTCTGGATACAACCTTGGTACACCGTGAGCACCCAGGTCAGTCCCTTTGTGTTAGCATTGCAACATCACGGCTGGCCACTACTGGCTCAGGGGTTCAATGCCGTGGTGTTGATTGCTTCATTCAGTGTCATGGCGGGTTCCGTCTTCTCCGCCAACCAAATTCTCGTCAATCTAGCCCAAACGGGTGAAGCCCCTCGCAGGGTAGCTCGAGTATCTGGACGCGGCGTATCCTATGGTGCCCTGACGTTTACTGGCGCAGGCATCGGTGCCGTGGTCATTGCCTCTTACCTCTTGCCAGGCCACATCTACAACTTACTCATCAGCGCCTCTGGATTTCTCAATTTCTTTTACTGGTTTGGCATTCTGTGGACATTTCTTCGTTGGCGAAAAACCCAGGAAGGACAGCATACAAAGGAGTCCGTTCTGGCTTTCGCCTCCCCATATGGCGGCTCCATGGCCATGGGAGTCATCATTGCGCTCACGGCCTATGCCCTCACTCAGCCCCAACAGCGAATTGCCTTTTATGGCTTTGTCGTGATGATTCTAGGAGTGGGAGGAAGCTACCGACTGGTTCAAAGAAAGCGGCGCACAGCTGAAAAAGAGACCGTAAAACCTACGTCATAAGACCGGATTGGACCTATGGAAACTGCGATTTGTGACTTTCACAAGTTGGACACTTGCAAACCTTCCAACAGCCGCTCCACCATGAACTTGGCATATCGTTCAACCCGTTGCACGATGAAGAGGGTCCGGACAATGGAGAAATTTGTAATAGGCACCACCGCCAACACTCCCTCCCGACGTTCCTCCATCACAGTCAACTCGGACAAAAAGGCAATCCCAAGATTGGCGATGATGGCGGATTTTATAGCTTGAGTACTGCCGAGTTCCATGGCCACCGATAGTGAGGCGAAAATTTCCGCCTTTTCCAAAGCCTCTTCTGCTACCCGCCGTGTGCCTGAACCTTCTTCCCGCCACAGCAAAGACTCTCCCGACAAATCGGTAATAGACACCTCATCTCGACAAGTCAAAGGATGGTTTGGCGAACACACGAGAACTAAATGGTCTTCGCGCCAAGCCATGGAGTGAATTTCTCTTTTCTCCAACTCCTGAGGCACTTCGGCCTCCACAATGCCAATGTCTATCCGGTGGTGAATTAGGTCGTCCAGGACCTGCTGAGTATTGCAAACCCGCATGCGAATTTGTGCCTCCGGATAGTTTTTGCGCAGTTGACCCAGCATCTGTGGCAGCACATACTCCCCCACAGTCAAAGTGGCACCCACCGCCAGACCGCTGCCTTCCCTGCGCAGACGGTTAAGCTTTTCCTTGCTCTGCTGGTGACAATTCAACAACTCGACGGCATAAGGAAACAAGGCTTCCCCCAATGGAGTGAGAGTTAGCCCTGTTGCACTGCGTGCAAAGAGTTCTCCCCCATACTCGTTCTCCAAAGCCTGAATGTGTCGACTGGCGGTAGACTGAGTCATGTGCAATCCCTGGGCTGCCTTATGTAAACTACCGTAATCCACCGCCGCGCAAAAGACCTCATAACTTTCCAGATGCACGGCAGTCCCCCCCATCTTTTAACGCTTTAAGACACGGGAGATCCTTTGTCAACCACTCCCGCTTTCGCCTCGCTTAGAAGCGAGAGCACGTACCTATCCAGTAAATACAATAACGTGGATTTACATTCCCTGTTGGTGCCGCTAACAGCGGCATGAGGGTCTATCCAGAAGTGGGAGCAATTCTGACAAACATCCTTCCTTATTGAGTTGAATCAGTGTAAATATCCCAGCCAAGACAGAGGGGCTCGCAGAGTCCGTGCAATAGACGGTGCAATGCTTGGATCGCAAGCAAATACCACGCAGGTACTGGGCCCTCCGGAATCCCTCCAATCCCCACGTTCGCTGGATGCCTCCCAGCGCAGCCCTGCAGATGCGGCCAATTCTTCAACCTCGGCGTACATTCCTCGGGAACCCACAGGAACAATGTCGCTGACTCCGGCCAAATGACGCAGGGACCACAATTCCGGCAGCGAAATCATCTCCGGATCACCCGGAGAAACGGTGTGTTGTGGCGCACTTTTGGGCAACCCCGCCAGTCCCACCCATTGGCCCGAACGGGCGGTTCCTAAGGCCAGACGTGAACGGGACGCCACGGCCAGGACCGTGACACCCACCCCCGTCTGTACCGTGAGAACGTTGTCTTCCGTGCTGCCATTAAACGCCGCCGGGTCTGTTAACCCCACCTCGCTCGCCAATTCACGCATCGCTGCAATCATGGCCGCGCTGTAATCTCCCCGTGGACTGGTCAACGTGTCCATGACCGCCACGGGACGTGCTCCCGCAGCCAATACCTCCATGAGTGGCACCCGTAGAGCAAAATGCCCCACCACCGCTGGACTGGCAGACACAACATCGGCTGGCAGTTGACCAATTCCGCCCAACCCATCGCAAGCCAACACCCATACCTGCGCGTCCGCCGTAAAAATTAGGGTCAGGTCACGAAACCTCTGCACCTGCTGAATTGGAAACGAATCTGGGTTCGACAAAATAGAATCGACCATGGTCTCTCCGTGGTTGACTGTCTTTTCTAAAATCCATCCACTAAATACAGTTAAATACAGTTGCGTGGATTTACATCCCTTGCTGGTGCCGCAAGGCGGCATGAGGGTCTATCCCATACTAATTCAATGCTGTGCAATCTGTCTACCCACCGTAATCTTCGACACGCACGAAGACTCCCATCCACTTACACCCCAAAGGGATTCAGGGGTTTCTCACCAATATAAGCAAGCACGCTCTTAGTCTCCGTATACAATTCGAGAGATTCGGCCGCCAACTCGCGGCCAAATCCGGATTGTTTATAGCCACCAAACGGCAACCCCGGAAGGGCCGAGAAGGGACTGTTAATCATGACCGTGCCAGCCTTCAATTGCGCGGCTACCCGGTGCGCACGGCCAAAGTCCCGCGTCCAAAGAGAAGCTGCCAGACCATACACGGTTTCATTGGCAAGTTTGACAGCCTCTTTTTCATCCTTAAACTTCACCACCACAATCACCGGACCAAAAATTTCCTCTTGAGCCACCTTCATGTCGTTGGTGACGTCCACAATCACCGTGGGCAGATACCAGTGCCCCTGGGCAAACTCCGGGCCTTCGGGACGTTTCCCCCCATAAACCACCCGCGCGCCATCTGCCAGGGCTGATTGCACATAACCGTCAATCACCTGTACCTGTTCCTCAGAGATGATGGCTCCAATGTGTGTCTTTGCATCCAATGGATTGCCCATCACTAGTTTGTTGGCCTTTGTCACAAACGCCGTAATGAATGGGTCATAGATGGACTCGTGCACAAACAAGCGAGACCTTGCCTCACAGGACTGACCGGTATTGTAGTAAATGCCAAACAGTGCCCCGTCAATGGCGGCGTCAAAATCCGCATCTGGAAACACAATGTTAGGCGACTTCCCCCCCAACTCCAGAGTAATTCGCTTTAAGGTCTGCGAAGCCCTGGCCATGATGTCCTTGCCTGTGGTGGTTTCACCAGTAAAGGCCACCTTGTCCACTCCCGGATGTTCCACTAAATACGCCCCAATATCCGCACCGCTACCTGTGACAACATTGAGTGCACCGGCCGGCAACCCCGCCTCATGACAAATGTCGGCCAACACATAAGCGGTGATGGGCGTCAAACTGGCAGGCTTGAGCACGACGGAACAACCCGCAGCCAAGGCGGGGGCAACCTTCCAAGCGGCCATCATGAATGGATAGTTCCAGGGCACAATTTGGGCGCACACCCCCACTGGTTCTTTCAACGTGTAATTAAAAAAGCCGTTGGGGACCGGTTTGGTGCTCCCCTCGTGAACCAAGGCTGCTGCGGCAAACAGTTCAAAGTCCTCGATGGCCTGCATCACCTGTCCCTGAGCATTGGCGAGAGATTTACCGCTGTTAAGAACCTCCAACTCACAAACCTCGTCAAAGCGCTCGCGCAATAGGCTGGCGACGCGATTGAGCACCTGAGCCCGGCGGGCTGCACTGTAGCGGCCCCACTTGCCGTTCAAAGCCTGACGAGCGGCGGCCACCGCCTTGTCCACATCTCCTCGGTTTGCCTTTGCCACCTCGGCAAGCTTTTTGCCGCTGGCCGGATTATAAGTCTCAAACCACTGTCCACTGCCGCTTTCCACATATTCGCCATTGATGAGTAGCGAATAGTGGGGCTGTATTTGGAGGCGCGCGTTGGTTTTCGTCATGGTGTCCTTCATGGAATTTCATTTCTCCTTTGTTTGATGTTCAATTCTCGTTTCACAGTCGCTCCACCAGGGTAGCGATGCCTTGCCCCACGCCGATGCACATGGTGGCCAATCCATAACGACCTTGCCGTCGCTCCAGTTCATGGACCAGTTCACCAAGGATTCTCGCTCCACTGGCCCCCAGGGGGTGCCCGTAGGCAATGGCTCCGCCATTAACGTTCGTCTTCTCCATGTCCAGTCCCAATTCCTGAATGCATGCAAGAGACTGGGCTGCAAAGGCTTCATTCAACTCCACCAGGTCCAGATCCGCCACCGACAGCCCACTGCGTGACAGCACCTTGCGGGTGGCGTAAATCGGTCCCAGCCCCATATAGGCTGGGTCCACCCCCGCCACCCCGTATGCCACGATGCGAGCCAAGGGCCTATGTCCGTGGCGAGTCGCATACGCCTTGTCCATCACCAGCAAAGCAGCCGCCCCATCGTTGAGTCCAGAGGAATTCCCCGCCGTCACACTGCCCCCCTCACGAAATGCAGGCGGCAATTGAGACAACTTCTCCAGGGTCGTGTCGGGCCGCAGGTGTTCGTCTTTTGTAAACCACGCGGTCTGCTTCTTTCCAGCATGCACTTGAACCGGAATCAGGTGGTCCGAAAAGCGGTCTTCCCGCCAAGCACGAGCGGCTCGCGACTGGCTCTCCAAGGCGAAAATGTCCTGTCGTTCGCGCGAAATTTTGTATTTTTCTGCCACATTCTCCGCAGTCTCCCCCATGCTGTATGGAGGATAGAGGGCAGCCAAGCGAGGATTAATAAACCGCCAGCCTAAAGTGGTATCCACCATTTCCCGATTGCCTCTGGGCAACTCTTCTTCCGGTTTGAGCATCACCAGAGGCGCTCGAGACATGTTCTCCACACCCCCGGCCACATAGACCTGCCCGGCCCCCGCCATGATGTGGGCAGCAGCCGTATGAACCGTGTCCAGGCTCGATCCGCACAATCGATTGACCGTCACCCCGGCCACACTGTCTGGCAGACCCGCCAACAGCAGAGCCATCCGAGCCACGTTACGATTGTCTTCACCCGCTTGATTGGCGCAACCAAACACCACATCCTCCACCTCTGCCAAAGGCAGGTCTGGGTGTCTCTGCAGCAAACCCGCAATCGTCACAGCAGCCAAGTCATCCGGTCGCACCGACTTGAGTCCCCCGCGATAGCGCCCAAAGGGCGTTCTGACCGCGTCAACAATCACCGCTTCTGCCATCATTGTCCTCCCCGTTGTCCATGAAATTCTCGCCTAAACGGGCAACCCTTCGCCGGAGTCCTCGTACAAATGACGTTTATCCACCAACCGGGTGGCCTTACCCGTGCTGCGAGGCAGGGTATTTGGAGCCAACAGGGTGACATCCGTCGAGATGAGCAGGGTGTTGCGCAGGGCGGTTTTCAGTTCATGACGAACCCGACGAAACAGGTCCGACTCCGGATTGAACCCACCCTGGTCCTTAAACACGCTGTCTGAAACCTCGGCAAACACGGCAATTTCATCCAAGGTTCCGGCACGGGTGACCTCCACCTGATAATAAGGACTGAGTGCCGGGTGATTCATCACCACAGACTCAATCTCCGATGGAAAGACGTTCACACCGCGAACAATGACCATATCATCGATGCGCCCCTTGATGCGCGACATACGAATATGGGTGCGACCACAACTGCAGGGTTCCGGATACAAAAAAGCGATATCACCAGTACGATAACGCAAAATAGGAAACGCTTCCTTAGTCAGAGAGGTAAACACCAATTCGCCCGGTTCCCCCATGGGAAGGTTTTCTCCGGTCAAGGGGTGGATAACCTCCACATAAAAGTGATCCTCGGCCACATGCATCCCCTCTTGCCGTTCGAAACACTCCATCCCCACGCCGGGTCCCATGACTTCGGACAATCCGTAGATGTCGAGTGCCCGCAAATTGAACTTGGCCTCCAAGATCTTGCGCATCTCCTCGGACCAGGGTTCAGCACCAAAAATCCCATACTCCAAACTTGTTTGTCTCGGATCTTTACCCATTTGTTCCATGGTCTCCGCAATGTTCAAGACATAAGACGGAGTCCCCGCAATGCCACGAGGCCGAAAGTCTTCCAGAATCATGACCTGACGCGGAGTATTGCCCCCAGAGACGGGAACCACGGACATCCCCAGTCGTTCCGCCCCGTAATGAAGCCCCAATCCCCCCGTGAACAATCCATATCCATAGGCGTTGTGAAATACATCTCCCGACCTCCCGCCGGCGATGGTGATGGCTCTGGCAACAATCTCACTCCAGTGGGTAATATCATTGCGCGTGTAACCCACCACTGTGGGTTTCCCCTTGGTTCCTGAGGACCCGTGAATACGCACCACCTCTTTCCTATCCACCGCGAACAGGCCGAAGGGGTAGTTTTCCCGCAGGTCACTTTTCCGTGTAAAAGGGAGTTTGTGGACATCCTCTAGGCCGCGAATTCCCTCTGGTTTTACTCCCATTTCATCCAGTTTCTTACGATAAAATGGGACTCGATGATATACCCTTGCCACGGTGGTCCGCAACCTCTCCAACTGCAGATTTTGCAAGTCAGAGGGATTCATGGTTTCAATTTCCGACTGCCAAATCATTCCGCCCCAATCCCCCTATTCCTGTACAATATATCCCAGTAAACACACCTGTATGGATTTACATTCCCTCGCTGGTGTCGCTATCAGTGGCATGAGGGCTATTCATGCAAACGCTTCAAACAAACTTGATTCCCTCAAAAGGTTGCTGACAGTTTTTGCAATAAAACACCGAGCGACAAGCGCTGGGACCAAACACACTGACGACTTCTGCCCCCTCTGCGCTGCAATAGGGACAGGCGGGCGCTGTTGTGGGTGAAAAGCTGGCCGGAGGCGGGGCAATTCCGAATTTTTTTAATTTCTCCCGGCCGGATGCCTGGATATGGCTGGAGGTCCATGGGGTATCAAATACGAACTCCACCTGCACGATGCCAACGTCGGTCACCTCGCGTAGCCTGCGCTCCACCTGATGACGCATGATTTCCAAAGCCGGGCAGCCAACAAAGGTGGGCATCAGTTTCACATGCACCTCTGCGTCTGCCACCGCCACCTCGTGCACCATCCCCAGTTCCACTAGACTAAGGGTAGGCAATTCGGGATCATATACCTCTTCCAGCGCCTTCCATACCTGGTGTGCCAGGTCGTGGTCCGGCGGGGCCAAATTCACCCCGCTCGGTTCTCCCCGCTGTTCCATGGTTCTTCCCTCCTACCAAACCGCGACTGGATTTGTCCGATACACTTCAGCAAAAGTCTGCAGCAGTTCCACCAGAGCCGCCCCATGTTGGCCCAGACGTCCGTTTTTGTCTGATCTCGTCGGCAAGGACCGCCACGCCAGTCCGGCGTGTGCAAAGGAGGGTTTCACCTGCTGCTCCCACGTCTGTCGCAACTCCGCCTCGGTCAAGGGCAACACACCCGACTTGAACAAAATATTCCCCGCGGTGCCCAGGGAAAACAGGTCCGGCAGGTCTAACCAGAGCGACTCCACCGCTTCATTCAACCGCTGTCTTGCCTCACCGCCAGCCATGCCCAATCGCTCGAACCATGTCTGCATATGCAGTAGATGATATCGTTCTTCCCGTTGAATCTTTTGCGCTCCTTGTGCCAGGGGCAAGTAGGTGGAACGCAGTGCGGCTGCCAGGCGTATCTGTTCTAATACATCAAAACAAAACCCTCTGGCAATGGTGTATGCCCAGTCCTTGCTTGGCTGTTCCAGCAAAACGCTGTTGCGTCGCTCGTTTGCGGGACGGGCATAAGCCAATTCATCCGCGCAGCCCACGCCTAAATTTTCCAACAGGGTATAGTAGAACAGACTGTGGGCCAGTTCATCCTGGGAAATGGAACTGAAGGCCACATCCTCTTCCAAGTCCGGTGCCAACCCCAACCACTCGGCATAGCGTTGTCCCACCGCCAATTCATCGTCCGCTAATTGCAGTAGATATTCCGCCAGGGCCTGCTCGGTTTGTGCGTCGACAGCCACATGTGTTCGTGCATCATCCATCCCATTCACCTCTTTGCATCACGGACCAGATCGTCAATCGTGATAGCCCGTTCCTTAAATGCCTTCCATTTTTTCGCATTGTCCACATAGCCAGCCACGTCCCGGTAGCTCTTGTCCGTCGCCCGGTTGACAAAGAAGTCCGTGTCTTCGTATGAGGTTTCGTGAATATTCGTTTGGCGCACCACCCAAATGCTGATGGCCGTGTCTCGTCGTAAAAAGTTCTCCCTCGCCACAATCTGAGCCATTTCTGACGAAGCTGCGACAACACTGCCAATGTGGGTGTGATACCCTAAGGGGTCCCGCTGAACAAACACCTCATACACGTCATAGTGTTGACTTTCTGGGTCGTTCTCCTTGTTGTCCGCCATTTGTAATCCCCCTCAGATGGCTTGTGTTTGCAACACCGTGGCCCGAATCATGGCATCGCGAACCCACTTCTGTCCCTCGTGAGCCTGCTTTCTCATCTGCAACCGTTCCTGTGATTTCGGTCCCGTATTTTCCCTCACCATATGACCAAACCAGTCCCAGTCTGGTTCACTGTAGGTCCACTGGTCTGTCGTAGGGTCATGACAAAGTTTTGCATCCGGAATGGTCAATCCCAGAGCGTGAATGCGCGGTGCATAGCGGCCAATGAATCGTTGTCTCAATTCCTCGTTGGTCCGAGTGCGAATCCTGTAGTCCATCATCCGTAACGAGGCCCCCGACATCTCGGGTGGACCAAAGAAGAACATCATGGACGGCCACCAATGGTGAATGGCCTGTTGCAGCATTTCTCTTTGTTCTTCCGTCCCCTCCGCCAAGGCCAACACAATGGACTCCCCATGCTGCATATGAAAGCTTTCCTCTGCGCATATGCGCGTGAGAATGCGTCCATAAGGAGCATAGGAACTGTCCAGCAAAGAAGCCTGGGTGATGATGGCGCCGCCATCAACGAGAAATCCAATGACTCCTGCATCCGCCCATGTGGGTGCATCCATATGAAACACGTTATGGAACTTCACTCGACCGGTATACACGTCCTCAATCATGTCGTCCCTCACCTTGCCGTAGGGTTTGGCCAAGTCCTCCGCCACCCGTAGCAAAAGCTGTCCATGGCCAATTTCATCTTGGACCTTGGCAATAAGGGCCAACTTGCGACGCAGGTTAGGGGCTTTGGGTACCCACTCTTTTTCTGGATAGGCACCCATCACCTCGCTGATGCCGTGCATATGGATCTGTTTAATCAGCAACTTGCGGTATTCTTCCGGCATCCAATCGGTTGCTTCAATTTTTTCTCCCCGTTCAATCCGTTCCATAAATGTAACCTGCCTTGAATCTCCATTCACTTGGCTCCCTGGACTCACCGAACTCACTCCATTCACCGGACTCAGTCCTTGTGCGCATTGGCCGATTTTTGTCGGACTAGACCCTTATGCCGGTGTTAGCGGCACCAGCAAGAGCCATCAATCCACAACAATGTATTTACTGGGATAAAGGCAACTCAGATTCAAAAACAAGCGCTTGCTTGTTTTTGAAGAGTCGTATCTTCTGTTTCTGCCCTCCTCAACTGAACTTTGTGCTAGTTCCCCAGTGATTGAAAACGCTATCATCGTCGGCAAACCTAATACTAGTACAATTCAACCAACATTCATAGTCCAAACAAACTAGTTAAACAAGCGCTTGCTTTTATCAGAGTATAAATCATTTTGTTGATTCTGACAATATGAAATTTTATCTCCGCCATAAATTTGACACATATAGTTCGAGAAAAGTGTGATCTTAATGGACCTCGCTAAACAAATCAGCGTGGCAACTTACCGCACAAAGTGAGACTTGACCCGTTTCAGCCCACGGCCTGTCAAATCTCCCACGCTAATGATTAGCGTGGCAAGCCAAAGACTGCTTATCACGGCCTTGTCCACGGTAAAATAAAGGGGTAAAGGGACCCCATTGACACTCACAGACTGTAGAACAGTTGCGGTAGCTGGGGGTAAGAAGGGTTGATGCAATACCTGGTGCAGCACATATACATAGGACCCGTGCAACACCTGTGTCACCATATTGACCACTACATAATAAGGATAGCCCGGCCCAGACAACCAAGGAGCCACCGGTTGAAGCCACAGCACAAATACGTCGGCGGCCAACAGCCCCCCCGAAAAATACCCATGCCAATGAAACCAACGAGCCACCGCCCGGTACAACAGATGCACCAACAGTGTGGTCAAGGCAGGCAACGGTATCACGAGAAACAGCCAACCCAGACGTCGCCAGGGAATAACCGGAAAAATAGCCGCATGGCTTGTACGAGAGCGACGTTCGGCTGGATTGCTTTCTTTCTCCCCTTGCGCTCCACCGTTCTCATGGTCCCCATCCGGGAGTTCAAATATAGATTCCTGCAGGTCTGCAACCGTGGATACTGGCGTCGCAACAGGGGTCATTGTCGAGCCAGCAACAACTTCAGGATGGGTCTGGTTTATCGCGGGTTCTGTCGCGGCGGTCTCCCCTCCTGCGGACCCCAATCCGTCTTGAGGCCAACGCAAGATGGTGCATTCGGCCAATCCTTGCTCGAACTCCGTTCGCGTCAGTCGATGTTCCTGTCGTTGGGCTCCGCCAAACCCGTCCATGTCCAATATGACGACACCATATTCCTTAGCCCATTGCGCGATGGTTTTCTTGTCCACAAAACATCAACTCCGCCTATGCAGGTCTCAGCCGCGCGGTTGCAACACAACATGACTGCGTCTGTATTGTAACGCATCCGACGGATATCTCCATTTAGGCATTGTCACTAATGAATCCGGTTCTTTTCGTTTTATGGGCTTGAGACCACCACATCTCCAGTGTTAACAGGGTCCAAATTAAGCGGGCAGACCGCCGCCTAGCTGAACCCTCGGCGAGAAAAAGACGCTCAACCGCTTGATGCTGATGCCACATACCGGTAAGTGATTGAGAATCTAAAAGTCGTTCTTTCGCCCACGTCTGCCATTCACCAAACAGCCAACTGGAGATGGGAACTGGAAATCCCGCTTTCTTGCGGTGCAATACAAATTCCGGCACCAGCCCTGCCAAGGCCTGCCTTATCAGCGCCTTTCCCACCTTGCCCCGCAATTTGTCCCCCACCGGGAGTTGAAGGGCGAAATCCACCAAGTGGTCATCCAAAAAGGGAACCCGCAGTTCCAAACCGTGCGCCATGGAGATACGGTCCGATTTACTCAAGGTATTGTCTGGAAGCCATGACTTGATATCAAAATACAGAAGTTGCGTCAGCACATCGTGCTGGGCCACTGGCGCCAACACCCGTCGGGCATACCCCTGGGCCGGATCCAAGTCAATCAACGATTGAATTTCATGATGGAGTCCACTCCCAAATCCATGAAACAACTCCCTTACCTCTGCCTCCGTGAATGCTCCGCTGACCCCCCGATACCAAGCCCACACCGGATGCAGGGATCGACCCAAAACGCCAGATCCCGCCAGGTTGCGACGCTCCAGTTCGTGCATGACGGTAAGCCGCCATGCACGCGGAACCCGTCGTAAACGGCGCAACCAAGCCACCTGCTGATACACCTCATAACCGGCAAACAATTCGTCCAATCCCTCGCCTGAAAAAACCACGCGAGCCCCGTCAGACTGCGCCATACGACATACGAACCACAGGGGCAACGCCGTCGGGTCAGCAACAGGCTCATCCAAATCCGCGATAATTTGTGGCAGTAAGTCCCATACCTCCCTTGCCGCAATGACCTCGTTGTGGTGACGGACACCAAAATGGTCCGCCACAGAGCGTGCCTCCGCCATTTCATCATACTCTTGACGGACCGCTCCCCGCAGCAGATCTGCAGGTTGTTCAAAGCCTACCGTCCAGGCTAAAGATTTTTCCCCCAACTCTCGTTGCATCGCAAGTAAAGCTGTAGAGTCCAACCCCCCGCTGAGAAATACCCCGGAGGTGACCCCAGGCGCCATTTGTATGGTTACGGCATCCCGCAACAATCCTCGCAGGGTATCCCGTCGTTGCCATCTGTCTGCCAACTTTCTGCCCTTGGCCTGTTTCGTCAGTGTTGGCAAAACAGGTTGCCAGTAAGAGATGGTAGACAATTTTCCCCACTCCACCTTGGCCAAGAATCCGGGTGACAATTTGTACACATGGCTAAGAGGTGTGTGAGGTGCAGGCGTAAACCGGTAAGCATGGTACAGAGCCAAACCTTGTCCATCCCCACGCAAGCCCGGCAACACCCCCTGCAAAGCCTTGAGCTCTGAAGCAAAGTAGAAAGCCGTTGCTGTCTCGTGGTAGTACAAAGGCTTGACTCCCAGCCTATCCCTGGCCGCCAACAGAATCTGTTTCCCTTCATCCCAGAGAATCAACGCAAAGATGCCCCGCAGGTGATGAACAAATGCCTCTCCGTATGCCTCATACAGATGCACAATCACTTCCACATCTGAACAAGTGGAAAAACGGTGGCCTTGTGCCACCAAGCGGCGTCGTAACTGTTGGTAGTTATAGATTTCTCCGTTGCAGACCAAACCGATGGAGCCATCCTCATTCCAAATGGGTTGTTTTCCGTCATCCCCGCCGACAATCGTCAGACGAGTCATGCCGAAAGCAATTTTGTCTCTGGATTCGACAAAAGTCCCATCGGGCCCACGGTGGACCAGGACCTCCAGCATATCCTGCAGGTCCTGGGACGCTTGATTTTGTATACAGTTCATGGGGCCCAGTGCCGTATCCTGCTCGCCCTGAGCGCCCCATTTCAGGAGCACTGCCGCAACGCCGCACACTTTCACATCACAGTCCTTTCCGTCCAGCGTCGCCAATCGACTGGGGCCGTCCCATCCTGCTTGGCCAGGTGTATTTTTGAGTGTACGCGAATTTTGAGGGAAGATCCCGTGTCCAGATAAATACGGAGTTTGCCGAAGATGAAGGTTTGCTGAGGAGAGAATGAGAAATTCACCATTGATACAAATAGTGGGCAAAGACAGGCAACGCGTGCTATGCTAGAACACAAAGAGGGGTGATTTCAATGCCTCATCCACAAAGAATTCTTGTGGTAGAAGACGAACAGGATATTGCAGAATTTCTCACCCTGGAACTCGAACACGAGGGCTATGAGACCGCCATCGCCGCAGACGGATATGAGGGATTGCGTTTGGCAGAAGGAGATTCATGGGATTTAATCCTTTTGGACATTATGCTCCCGGGCATCAGTGGGATGGAGGTATGCCGCCGCATCCGCGGCTTCAGCGATGTTCCCATCATCATGTTGACAGCTCGCCAATCGGTCCCTGAACGAGTGGCTGGTTTGGACAGCGGAGCCGACGATTACGTTCCTAAGCCCTTTGCCATCGAGGAACTCCTCGCTCGAATCCGGGTCCTATTGCGCCGCAATCAACGCACTCAAACTCAAGCTGAGGTTCTGGCCGTGGCGGACCTGAAAATTAACACCGCCACGCGAGAAGTGGAACGAGCTGGCCATGCCATTACACTCACGGCCCGCGAATTTGACTTGCTCGAGACATTTGCTCGCAACAAAAATCATGTGTTGACCCGCGAACAGATCATGGAGCGGGTATGGGGCTACGACTTTGTAGGCGAGACCAACGTGGTTGATGTCTATGTTCGCTACCTGCGCAACAAAATGGATGTTCCCTTTGGCGATCCGTTGCTGCACACGGTCCGTGGAGTGGGCTACATTCTCAAGGGCTAACGACAACTCCACCAAAGAACTGACCCGACAATCACGGGGTAAACCGCCATGCCGCCGTTAGCGGCACCAACAGGGAATGTAAATCCACGCAGTTGTATTTACTGGTTAGTTTCAGGTTGTTCATGGACCCGGCCAACGGGCGAGACGCGGTCCAATGTCTGACAAGTTCAGCACCACATCCACTACGCCCAGATCAATGGCCGCCTTCGGCATGCCAAAGACCGTACAGGTGGCCTGACTCTGAGCTATCGTTAGTTCGCTCCCCCCCTGCTTGGCCTGCCGCATGCCTTGAGCCCCATCATGACCCATACCGGTCAGCAGGACCAAGCACCGATGCAGATGATTCAAAGGAGCCAAAGATTGAAACAATTCGTCCACCGCAGGTCGAACACCATGACGTGGGGGGTCGTCATTCAGGCAGACACGCAAAACACCTGGATCCTCTTCATCTGGACACACCCTCAAATGCTTCCCTCCTGGTGCCACGTACACCGCACCGCCAAGAATGTCTTGTCCGTCGAAGGCGACGAGAACAGGCAGGCTCAACAAATCATTAAGCCGATTGGCAAAGGCGTTCATGAAAGAAGCAGGCATATGTTGCACCACCAAAATGGGGTGAGGATAACTTGCGGGCAGATTTTTCAGCACCGTTTCAAGAGCCTTTGGCCCGCCTGTAGAAGCACCAATGGCAACAATATAGTGAATGTGCGATTTCATCCCTTCACACCTTGCGATAAAAGTGCAGTTCCAACCTCTCTAAACCATAGCTTGCAGGCTGGTTCAAGTGTTCCGTGCCACCGAGAAACAAGTACCCACCTGGCTTGAGAGAACCCGCAAAACCAGAAATGATGCGGGACTTTGTTTCGTCCTTTAGATAAATCAATACATTGCGACAGACAATTAAGTCTATCGCCGCTGGATACGGGTCTGCCAACAGATTGTGCCTTGCAAACCGCACTGCTCGGCGCACCCGAGGTGATGGTATGTAGTACTCACCCGCTTGAACAAAATCCCGGTCCAACATCTCGGTGGGAATTCCTTTTACCTCCTTCGCCGTGTAGTGAGCCGCCGCTGCTGTCGCGAGCGCCCCCTCATCCACGTCCGTCGCCAGAATGTGGACTCGGTGCAACCCATTGAGTTGGTTGCACGTCAATGCCAGACTATACGCTTCCTGCCCCGTTGCACAGGCCGCACTCCAAATAGACAGACTCCCAGGACCTTGCAACAACTGGGGCAACACTTGCAACTTTAAAACTTGCCAAGGCCTTGAGTCCCGGAAGAATTCTGTGACATTGATTCCAATGTAGTCCATCAGTTGCCTCACTCTATCCGGTTCTCGTTGCAAGGCTAAGAGCAGGTGTTCGTAAGATGGGTACCCTCTGCCAATCAGATAAGCCTGCAACCGACGCTGCATCTGCCGCTGCTTGTAAGCACCCAGGTCCACTCCGGTCAAATGTAAGACCCCGGCCACCAGCTTGTCATACCCCTCATTGCCGTCTACAAATTCCATAAGCAGGTCACCGCAGTTCACCGGGGCGAGTTGCCAGCACAAAGGTAGGATTCAATACCGTATTTAGGCGAATGAGACCTACGGGCCGTTGTTCTAAATACGTAATCCCGTCAAAAAGATCCCCTTGTGCAGCTTGGGTTTCAATCATGCCAGAGGGGTTCTCTCTGACAAAATCCACGTTCATGACATCCAACACCTCGTCCACACGTAGCCCAGCCGTAATTTCTCCTACGTGCACCACCAATACCCGTTCCTCCGTCGCCTCAACAAACACTTCATCTGCGGCATTCAAATGCTCCACATGGGTATTCCAGCCAAACTTCCGCAAGTCAATCACCGGAATAACCGTGCCCCGCAAGTTCGTCAGCCCCATCACAAATGCGGCCGTGCCTGGCAGACGAGTGACGGACAAAGGAGGCTCAATGGACTCCACCTGATTCGCAGGGACCCCGTACCTTTCCTGTACAAGAGTAAACAGCACCACCTCCACACTCATCACTCCTTCCTTAAAAAGGACCCAGGATTGACCACCAGTGCCACACGCCCATCGCCAAGGATGGTGGCTCCGGAAATCCCCGGAATCTCTTGGGGAAAATAGGCCCCCAGTGTTTTCAGAACAATCTCTTGTTGACCTAAAAAGCCATCCACGGCCAGTGCTGCATAACGACCGTCCCGGGCCAGGACCAACACTGGCACCTGCTGCAAATCCGTTTGGTAATCAGGAACCTGGAAGGCCTCACCGAGAAACACTAGCGGCATCGACTGATTCTCCACAAAAAACAAGGGCCTCCCATGCAGTGTGTGCAAGTCCTGTCGTTTCTGCGTGTAGACTTGATGGACTGCATCCAGCGGTATGGCATACACCTCACTGCCAACCGCTACGAGCATAGCCTCAAAGATGGAGAGCGTCAGCGGCAGATTGATGCGAAACATGGAGCCTTTGCCAAGTTGAGACTCCACATGGACCTCTCCACCCAAAGACTGTACCTTGGAACGCACCACATCCAGACCAACCCCCCGTCCGGACACGTTGGAGATCACCTGTGCGGTACTGAACCCGGGATAGAACAGGAAAGTGTATATCTGTTCCAATCGCAGGTTATCGGCCTCTGCAGCAGAGACCAAACCCTGCTTCAATGCCTTTTGTAACACACTTGTCCCGTCAATGCCTTGCCCATCATCGGAAATCTCAATAACTGCGCGGTTACCCTTGCTGTAAGCCGCCAACCGCACCACGCCCGCGGCTGATTTCCCCAAGGCGACACGCTTTTCCGGTGCCTCTATGCCGTGGTCAATCGCGTTACGCAACAGGTGAACCAACAGGTCTCCCAGTTCTTCCACCATGGCGCGGTCTAATTCCGTTTGCGCCCCCTCCACCCGAAACTCCACCTGTTTGCCAAGGCCTTTGGCCAAGTCCCGAACCATCCTGGGAAAACGTTGAAACACCGTTTCCAATGGCATCAGACGTGTTTGCATCACTAAATCTTGCAATTGCCGAGACAATCTGGACAATTGCTCCGCGGTCTCCAACAAGTCACGGCTCGCCTGCTGCTGGGCCACTGACTCCAAGCGGGTCTTGGTTTCCACCAATTCTGTGACCAGGTTAAACAGCAAGTCCAATTTATCCGTGCTCACCCGCACATTCGTCGCTGGCCGATGGGTTACCCTGGCTCCCAGACCCCCGGATTTTTCTTCTTTCCCCACTCCCATTTTCGCAGGTTGCACTCCACCTGTCGCCAAAGTTTTCTCTTTCTCCGTCTGTACTCCAGCCATCTCAGGAACCGACTGTACCTCCACCCGGGCAATCTCGGAAATACCCATGCCAATGGCCGCCAGGTTCTCCTCTGCCAAATCACAAACAACAACCAGTTCCACTTCCGTTGCGGTCACCCCTTGGGCCAGTTCCGTCGCGCTGGGGTGGGCGGCTACCACCTGGCAACTCGCACCATATGCCTTCAAGGCCATAAACAACCGCGCGCCTGGTAACGCGCAGGTTCCTGTCGGCACAATGCGCAGTCTGTACAGACGCTGTCCTTCAGGTACAGAACGGTCTATCCACCACTGATCTGCTAAATGAGACCCATCCGAATTCCTCAGACTTACCAAACTCTCCGACGATTCGGCGGAGTGAGACTTCCCGCTG
>DAHWFY010000046.1 GCA_027336365.1 Bacillota bacterium
TGCGAATCATTGCGGAACATTGCGAACCCCCGCCATTTCGCACCGCTTTTTCTCATTTCTTGATGATCCGCGATTAGACCTTCATGCCGCTGTTAGCGGCACCAACAAAGAAGATAAATCCACGCAACTGTATTTGCTGGAATAGGAGCAGGGAGTACGCAAGATATATTTTGTATTATAGAGGTTGTCCGGGAAGGGGTCAAAACTTCCCAGACGCGCTCTAGAAGGGTTCTTACCAACATATGATTCTCTCCGGATAACTTCATCAAAAGGCCAAATCAACTTAAATATGCAAGGCTTTTCAATGTGGCTTCAAGAATTTCTGCCTACAATTTGACTGTGTAAGGGGCGACTGAAGTCGTCCCGCAATGACTCTTCCAAAATTGAGGGGTGACCACGGTGAAATGGAATAAGGCAAGAGTTGTTATGATAACAGGTGCAGCCGCTGCGTGTCTGGTGGCGGGAGGATGGTACACGGAATCTTTCGCCAGTACCAGTACACCAACAAGTTTGGGACAGACGAGTGTCACCACGGTGAAGCATCACGGTCATCCGGAATGGACGCGGATGGTGATGGGGAAATCCATGTCCCAATTAGCTGGTTATTTTAATATGACTCCTCAGCAGTTGCGAACGGAACTGGAGAGTGGAAAATCCTTAGACCAAGTTGCACAGGAGCATAACATTTCACAAGCGGCGCTCCAGACCAAGTTGGAGTCCCTGGTTCACACAATCTTGGAGACCAGGGTAAGTGCCGGACATCTGACGCAAAGTCGGGAAACCAAACTGGAGCAAGCTGTGGACGCCAAACTTCCCACTATCTTGGCGAGCACACACCTCGTTGCCAAACCCATGGAGTTCAAGGCCCAAATGTACTTTATGGATAAGGTGGCACAGGACTTGCACATGACTCGATCCCAGTTGGTGACGGACCTGAAAGGAGGCCAATCCATCGCACAAGTGGCTCAAGCTCATGGAGTATCCGCCAGTCAACTGACGGCAGACCTGCAACAGGCAATAGATCAGCAGGTGAACAAGCGAGTGAGTACACTCGTCAACAAGAATAATTGGTTCCACAAAGCGAGTTCTGCACACCCGGGTACGTCTGCTTCTGGAACGGGTACCGGGGCATCCGCTACAGCACCTATCACCGGAGGTTCTGGTTCGTAAACTTAGAGCTTTTACCACTACCAACAGATCCAGTCATGACAGTGAGGCCATCGGTACTCAACCGATGGCCTCTTTTAAATTGCAACATACCTGTTTTTCCAGTCAGAGTAAGAACAAACTCAGGGTAGTCTAATTTAATCTTTTGCGGTTTTTTTAAATTGTCTGGGACAGGGATTTGAGTGTTTACCTGGTGGGGGGAGGAATTTGTCGTCAGACGTCGAATCTCTTTCAGGAATTGGTTGGGAGTTTCCAGAAATGTATGGGGGGAAGTAGGCGAGGTTATGCAGGTAAAAAAGGCCGTCATACCCGCGGCAGGATTGGGAACCCGTTTCTTGCCAGCCACCAAGGCAATGCCAAAAGAGATGATGCCGCTGGTGGACAAGCCGGCAATCCAGTACATTGTGGAGGAGGCGGTGGCCTCTGGAATTGAGGACATCCTGATTGTCACAGGTAAGGGTAAGAGGGCTATTGAGGATCACTTTGACCGCTCATTCGAGTTGGAGGAATCTCTCAGCAGCAAAGGGAAGTTGTCTCTATTGGCAGAGGTACAGCGAATTACGGAATTGGCGAATATTCATTATATCCGGCAAAAGCAGCCTCTTGGCTTGGGACATGCGGTGTGGTGTGCCCGTCGCTTTGTGGGTGATGAGCCTTTTGCTGTTCTCTTGGGAGATGACATTGTCCGCGGTGAGATCCCCTGCTTGAAACAATTGGTGCAGGTCTACGAGCAATACGAGCAGGCCGTGGTAGCCGTGCAAAATGTATCGCGAGAGCACGTTTCCCGCTATGGGATTGT
Organism: Bacillota bacterium; assembly: GCA_027336365.1. Classification (GTDB taxonomy): domain Bacteria; phylum Bacillota; class Bacilli; order Alicyclobacillales; family Alicyclobacillaceae; genus QXHL01. The sequence goes on from DAHWFY010000046.1 coordinate 1,967, forward strand.
CGATTCTAGAGACTTAGGCAAGCGCCTGTCCCGAGTTCATTCCTTGGTAGAAAAACCCGCTCCGGATGAGGCTCCGTCTACCCTGGCCATCACGGGACGCTATGTCCTAACGCCACGAGTGTTTGAATTTCTCGAAGATGGAGTGATTGGCGCGGGCGGTGAAATTCAGTTGACTGATGCCTTGGCCAGGTTGAATCAAGCCGAGGGATTGTTAGCCTATGAGTTTACCGGACGTCGTTACGACATCGGAGATAAACTTGGATTCATTGAAGCCACGTTGGACTTGGCGTTGGCCGAACCTGAATTGCATGACTTTGTCTTGGACTTGATGTCTCGCGGAGCACAGCAGACCAGCACTTCATTGGCGCAACACAGGATGTAAAATGAGTTCACCGCGAAAAAAAGGTTCCATTCGCGGCAACGTCAACAGTCAGGAAACACGGTGGCACACGAGTTGCCATGGGATTGGGGACCAAGGCCTCCCTTTTTCACAGTGGGTAGGACATCATCGACCTGAGTAGTGATAAGCAATGACTGACTTCTCAGGTCTGATGGTAAAGAACCGGAAGAGGAGGCTTTCAACTGAGTTGTGCCAAGAGGAACTTCCTTTTAAATCAATCGGCACCTTAAACAATCGAATCAAAGTGCCGTTTCTGGTGGTTCAGTTTTGGGGATATTCTTGGTATGCCTTAGCAATCTGTGCGCCCACGCTTGCGTTGTGTTCAATGAGAGCGATGTTGGCTTGCAGCGATTTTCCTGCCGTCAGCCGCTCAAGGGTAGCCAATAAGTATGGGGTAACGTCCTTGCCTGTGATACCGTGATCTTTGGATTGGGTGATTGCGGCATCGATAGAACGTTGGATTTCTTCAGGGTGCAAAGCTGAATGTTCAGGGATGGGATTAGCAATGAGAATTCCGCCGTCGAGGCCCAAAGACCATTTGGTGTGGACCATACGAGCCACCTCGATTGGGCTGTCGACGCGAACCCCGGCATTAAATCCGCTGTCGCGGGTATAGAAGGCTGGAAAGCGCTCCGTTCCGTAACCGAGGACAGGAACACCCAGGGTTTCCAGCATCTCCAGTGTCAATCCAATGTCCAGAATTGCTTTAACTCCCGCAGACACCACCATCACATTGGTCTTTGCTAACTCCTGCAGATCTGCAGATATGTCCATCGTTTGTTCCGCGCCACGATGCACCCCTCCAATTCCTCCGGTGACAAAAACAGAGATGTCCGCCAGATGCGCGGCTATCATGGTGGCGGCTACTGTTGTGGAGGCGGTTTTACCAGTGACGAGGGCGACGGGAATGTCTCTTCGGCTGGCTTTGATAACGTCAGGGGTCTGTGCCAGTTCTTCAATTTCTTTCTCGGTTAAGCCAACTCGGATCTTGCCGTTTTGGATGCAAATGGTTGCTGGCACGGCACCATGTTTGCGAATGATACGTTCCACTGACAGGGCGGTCTGCACGTTCTGCGGGTAAGGCATGCCATGCGTTACAATCGTCGTTTCCAGGGCTACAACTGGAGACTGCTCCGTCATGGCTTGCATCACTTCTTCACTGTATGTTAGGTAATCGCTTTTAAAATTCATCAATGTATCAATCTCCCTCACGATTCAATACTGAAAATGTGGACTGGACAATTCGGGCTGCTAAATCTTGCCCGAGTTCCACTGCTTCCGGGATGGACATCCCACGTAGCCATCCGTGGATGAGTCCCGCAGTGAATGAATCGCCAGCACCCGTAACGTCGACCACATTTACCCGTTTTGCCGGGAAATGATGTTCTCCCTCCTCGGTGGCCATTAATACGCCTTGCTCGCCCAACGTAACAATCACGCGTTGGACTCCCTTGCTGCGCAGATGTAGGGCAGCTTTCTTCACATCGGTCAAATGATACACCGACATGCCAGTCATTGCGGCCAATTCGTCCCGACTCGGGGTAACGAGATTGATGTCACTGAGACAGGGTATAAGCCGTAGGGACTTGGAGGCAGAGACGGGGTCAGCCACTGTCATTAATCCCCTCGCTTTAGCCATTTGGAATCCCAGTACCAACGACTGTGCAGGGAGATTGGCATCCATGAAAACCATTTGCACGTTGTTAAACGCAGATTTTCGGGAATCCAGGGCTTCCGAGGTCAAACATTCCATCACGGACATGTCGGATACAGCTAATTCCAGTTCTCCGGTGTTGCGTACCATGGCCAAATAGACACCGGTCGGTCTGCTCGGACACACGAGAATGTGCTTCACGTCAATGCCCATTGCGCGGAGATGACGGAGCAAAAATTTGCCGTTGTCATCCTGGCCAAGGGCGGTAATCAAACGGACCCTGTTGCCGAGAAGCACCAAATTTTCAGCAATGTTGCGCGCGACGCCACCCGCGGTTTGCCACATTTGTCCGGGATTGCTTGTTCCAAATTCGGTAGGTTGAAACATTCTACCCTTGATGTCAACATTGGCACCGCCAATAACGAGAATTTTTCTGGACATGTGGGCACCTCAACTATTTAGCAGGGGGCTTGCGTGGCCGCTCTTCTGCGTGCATACTTGCATTGTATTTTAAAGCGTAAGATTGTCAATGTCTGTTATCCTATCAGTGCGTGTCCGGAAAGGGGTTAGACCCTCATGCCGCTGATGGCGGCACCAGCAAGGAATGCAAATCCACGCAATTGTATTTACTGATTAATTCAGACCCAAGCAGTGTGAGGAGGCCAGCCCAAAATGCGCATAGGGTCTGCTCCCAGTGGGAAGCGTTTAGACCGGGCGGGAGCCTCGTGCCCTACGTAATCGGTATGTGAAGGAGCATTTTGGATGACGACGCAGGAATGCGCCGGGAAGTTCTGGCCCCTTTCCGGACAACCTCTTTTACATATCCATCTGGCGAATAAACCGAAAGAAATCTATCATACCCTCGCATTACGGGATTTCGTTCAGCGATTTATCAAAGTATGAAAAGTGCCTCCTAATTATCAAAGTATGAGAAGTGTCTCCTGGCCTATCGTCACAGATGAATCTTAAATGTGGCTGGACAGACAGAGGGGCTATGTTTCGCAATTACTCCACGCTTTTTTCTGATGGGGGGTGGTGCCTGATTCGGATTTGATGGAGGTTCAAGAGCCCCAGTCAAACAGGCGGGGGATACAAAGCAGACTCAATCAGGAGGGTTAAATGGATGCGGATGAAAAAGTGGGGTACTGGAATTGGAGCGGTGCTGGCGGTGACAGCACTGGTAGCAGGGTGTGGAGCGGCAGGACAAAGCGGGACGAATTCGTCGCCCAGCGCCAACAGCACTGGGGGGACGCACAGTAGTGTCAAGGTGGGTCTGGTCACGGACACCGGTGGATTGAATGACCACGGTTTTAATCATTTGTCTTATGTCGGGTTGCAAAAGGCAGAGCAGAAACTGGGTGTTCAGGGCGCGGTGGTACAGTCCAATTCTGCTTCTGACTACGTACCAAACCTGACGCGGTTTGCTCAGCAGGGAGACAATCTCGTGATTGCCGTGGGGTTCTTAATGCAACAGGCGGTGGAGCAGGTCTCCAAGGAGTATCCAAACACGAAATTTCTATTGATTGATGATGCTGTCACGGATCGTCCCAATGTTACTTCTGCCATTTTCAAGACGGAACAGTGCGGTTACCTGGTGGGAGCGATGGCTGGTTTGATGCAAAAGGAGACGGGTATCAAGGGCATCAACGGAAAGAATGTACTGGGGGTTATTGGCGGCCAACCCATTCCCCCGGTGAATACGTACATTGCCGGGTTTTACCAGGGAGCGGCAAAGACTGACCCTGGGGTAAAAATTCTCCTGAAGTACACCAATAGTTTTACAGATCAGGCAGTTGGTCAGCAACTGGCTCAAAATGAAATTTCCAATGGCGCCGACATCCTATTCCCGGTGGCGGGCGGATCCGGTATCGGCTCCATTGATGCTGCCAAGGCTGCTGGTGTGTACGCCATTGGCGTGGATGCCAACCAGAACTACCTGGCCCCGAATACGGTGATTACGAGCGCCATGAAGGGTGTGGATACTTCCACCTACCAGGTGATCAAACAGGTTGTCGACGGAACGTTCAAGAGTGGCATTCAGTATTTTGATCTGGCAAACGACGGGGTCAGCATTGCACCTGCGAATAGCGTCGTCCCCCAGTCGATTGTGCAGCAAGTGGACAAGTTGAAGCAGGAAATTCAGTCGGGTCAGATTACTGTATCTCCAAATATACCTAAACAATAATTTGTTGGATGGAGCGAGTCATGGGAGATTTTCTTGCGGTCACAGAATTGACCAAGGCTTTCCCTGGCGTTTTGGCAAATGATCACATTAACCTCACCCTGCGTCAGGGTGAGGTACATGCCATTCTTGGCGAAAATGGCGCGGGGAAGTCAACCTTGATGAAACTGATTTATGGACTTTACGAGCCGGACAGTGGCGAAATTCTCCTGGAAGGCAAACCGGTGCACTTCAACAGTCCGCGGGATGCCATTCACGCAGGCATAGGAATGGTGCACCAACATTTCATGTTGATTCCCGCCCTTACTGTGGCGGACAACGTAGTTCTGGGGGATGAACCAGGCCGAATCCGCTATCACCGCAAGCAGGCTGAGGAAAAGGTGCGCAGACTGTCTGCCCAGTACAAGCTGACGGTGGATCCGGCAGCCAAAGTGGGTGACCTTTCTGTTGGACTGCAACAGCGCGTGGAAATCCTGAAGGCCTTTTATCGGAAGGCTAAACTGCTCATTTTGGATGAACCCACGGCTCTGTTGACACCGCAGGAGACAGAAGAATTGTTTGTGATTATTCGCCATTTGCGAGACGAAGGGGTCCCCATTCTCTTTATCAGTCATAAGTTGGACGAGGTTCGGGCTGTCGCAAATCGGGTGACCGTGATGCGCGCCGGAAAAACGGTGGCCACCCTGTCGGTGGCTGAAACGACCTCTCAACAGTTGGCAAACCTGATGGTCGGTCGGGATGTGGTCCTACGTATTGAAAAGGAAGCGCAGAAACTGGGACCGGTGTTACTGGATATTCAAAATGTAGAAGTTCATGACAAGGAAAAGCATCCTCGAGTTCGTGGCGTTTCTTTTCAGGTGCATGCGGGCGAGATCTTTGGTCTGGCGGGCATTGATGGCAATGGGCAGTTCGAGTTAGTTGATGCTATCGCCGGGCTGGTAAACGTTTCCGGAGGGTCCGTGCGGTTTGATGGGAAGGACATCACCCATCTGTCTCCCGGCGCGCGAACGGAGACGGGAATTGCCTATGTGCCCCAGGATCGACAGGTCGAGGGTCTCGTGTTGAACTTCGATCTTGTGGAAAATTTAATCCTGAGAGATTATCGCCGTCGTCCCTTTTCCAGAAACGGCTGGCTGTCAAGACAAGCCGCCGTGAAGTTTGCGGAAGATTTGATCCGCCGATTCGACATTCGGCCTCCTGATGCTTTGCGCAAGGCGGCTGACTTGTCTGGCGGGAATCAGCAGAAGGTTATCTTGGCCCGGGAAGTCGCTCGGGACCCAAAGTTGCTGATTGTGGCGCAACCCACTCGGGGACTGGATGTGGGAGCCATTGAGGGCGTTCACCGCCAGTTGCTGCATCTGCGTGACCAAGGGAAGGCCATTTTGCTGGTGTCCTTGGAATTGGATGAGATGATGAGTTTGTCGGACCGCATTGGTGTGATTCACAACGGCGTGTTGCAGGACATCGTGGATGCTAAGACGGTGACCCGTGAAAAAATTGGATTGCTAATGACGGGATCTCGGGAAGACGGAACTGCCCGTATTTCGTCGCTCGACTTGCAGGAGGTGAGGAAACCGTGACACCGGTTGTGCGCTCTGTAGTGCGCGGGCTGGGTCTACCCATCCTCGCGTCGCTGTTTGCCATCGTGATTGGGGCCATCGTGGTGGCGTCGATTGGGTTTAATCCGGTTACGGTGTATGGTTCTTTGTTGTTCGGTGCTTTCGGGAACCTGTTCAGCATTGGAGCCACTCTGTCCGGTGCCGTTCCACTCATCTTGATTGGTCTGGGGATTGCCATTGCTTTTAAGGCGGGGTTGTTCAATATTGGGGCAGAGGGTCAATACTGGGTGGGTGCAATCGCATCTGTTTGGGTGGGGTATCACTTCAACAGTCTGCCAGGCTGGTTGCACATCAGTTTGGCTCTGGTGGCGGGAATGCTGGCGGGGGCCGTATGGGGCGGGGTCATTCCGGGTCTCGCCAAAGCCTATGTGGGCGCTCACGAAGTGATTACCACCATGATGATGAGCTATATTGGCATCTTGCTGGCGCAATATATGATTGAGGAACCGCATGCTCCAATGCGACAGCCGGGATACATTCCTGAATCGCCGATGATTTCCAGCCATGCGCAACTTCCATTTTTGCCGATAAAGGCTTTTGTCCAATCTCAACTGTCTATTGGGATTTTTATTGCATTCATTGCTGCGGTGGTTGTCTGGTTTTTGTTGCAGAAAACCACCTTCGGGTTTCAGATTCGGACGGTTGGCTATAACCAACGTGCCGCCAAATATGCCGGTGTTCACGTGGCCTGGTATACCATCCTCGCCCTTGGCATATCTGGATTGTTCGCTGGTTTGGCGGGTGGGGTGCAGATGCTGGGTGTTGCACATCAATTGAACGATAGTTTTGCTTCACAATACGGGTACACGGCCATTGTTGTGGCCCTGTTGGCTAGGAACAACCCCTTTGGCTGTATTATTGCCGGTATTTTTTTCGCCGCCCTGAGTACAGGGGGGCAAACAATGCAACAGGTTTCAGGGGTGCCTGCCAGTCTGACCAACGTTCTGACCGGTCTTGTCGTTTTCTTTGTTGCGGCTGAACAATTGATTCCAGAGATTCGCGCTTGGGTTCGCCGAAATGGGAAAGGTCGAAAGGCTGCAGGTATACAGGAAGGAGGCAAAATAGCTTGAGTGTACTTTTGAACCCGCAACTGTGGGCCGGAACCTTGTCCCTTGCCACTCCGCTGGCCTTACCTGCCATTGGCGGAACCTTTTCTGAACGGACCGGTGTGGTAAACATAGCGATGGAAGGCATCATGTTGATTGGCGCTTTCTTTGCGGTATCTTTTTCATACTGGACGGGGAGTCCCTGGTTGGGACTGCTGGCCGCCATGACGGCGGGGGCCCTGATTGCATGGGTGTTTGCCTGGGCAGCCATTCGCTTGGCGTCCAATCAGGTGGTTCTCGGCATGGCGGTCAACATTTTCGCCGCAGGCATCACGGCGTTTTTGCTGAATACGATTTTTGGTTACAATGGCACGCCGCCAAGTACCGCGTCTTTGGCCACAATCACGATTCCTGCAATTAAGTCTGTCCCAATACTGGGGTGGTTTTTCTACCAACAGAGTGTCTTGGTTTATCTCATGCTCGTTCTTGTCGTTGTTTCGCACTGGTTTCTGTTTCACACTCGTCTGGGGCTGAGAATGCGAGCGGTTGGAGAGAATCCTCTGGCTGCTGACACCTTGGGACTGAATGTGTGGAGGTTGCGCTACACAGGTGTCATCATTGGCGGTGTTCTGTCCGCCCTCGGTGGTGCATACCTGTCCATTGGCATTCTCAACAGCTTCGATGTGAATATGACCAACGGACGCGGTTATATTGCTCTGGCGGCCATGATTTTTGGCAAATGGACTCCCTTTGGCTCGTTTGGGGCGGCCCTCTTGTTTGGTTTTGCCAGTTCCTTGAGCAATTCCTTGCAGGGCAATGCCATACCCACCGACCTGATTGCCATGCTACCTTATGTTTTAACAGTGTTGGCACTAACCGGCATCATTGGCAGGAGCGTGGCCCCTGCGGCCGATGGAATTCCTTATAAACTGGATCGGTAATTATGGAAATATTTGGCCGTGAATGAACGGCCTATTCGTGATTGTCCGGACAGGACGAGGTCAGACCCAAGCAGTACAAGGAGGCCAGCCCAACATGTGTGCTGGGTCTGCTCCCCGGCGGGGAGCGTTTAGACCGTGCGTAAGCCCGTGACGTACGTTTTCGGACCGTCTATACTCGTCCGGATCTCTGTTGTTGTTCTGCAGCCTCGTCATATGGATAGGATACTGACAGATGGCTGGCCTCGTCCAGTTGAGCAACCTGTTCTGAGGAAAGGGACCAGCCACTGGCGCCCAAGTTGCTCTCCAATTGAACCATGTTGCGGGCGCCAATGATGGGAGCGGTAACAGCTTTGCGACTGAGTAACCAGTTGAGCGCCACCTGGGCTGGGGTTTTCTCCACTTGTTCGGCGACTGTGAACAATGCGTCGAGGACTCTCCATGTGGACTCATTGTTGTATTTGCTCCAAGCTTCACCCCAGCCCTGTTTTTCTGCTTCTTCAATTCGGGTATTGGCTGGAGGCTGGCTCATGCCGCGATGGAACTTACCACTCAACCAACCACCGCGCAAGGGACTCCATGGGATGATGCCTACTCCCTCGTGTTCAGCCAAAGGCAGCAGTTCGAACTCGGTGGCACGACACAGCAGGTTGTACTGGGGTTGTAGGGAGGCAACGACTTCCCAACCTTGCATGCGACTGGTGTAAATCGCCTTTTGGAGTTGCCATGCTCGGAAATTACTTACACCAATGTAGCGAACCCAACCCTTGCGGACTAAGTCATTAAGGGTGCTAAGAGTCTCTTCAAGCGGGGTAAGGGGGTCCCAAGCGTGCACTTGATATAGGTCAATGTAGTCAGTGCCTAGACGGCGTAAGCTGGCTTCGGCGCCATCCATGATGTGCTTGCGTGTCAACCCCACATCGTTGCAACCTTCTCCCATAGCAAAGCGGACCTTGGTTGCAATGACGTGGTCACTGCGACGCTTTCCTTTCAACCAGTGACCGACGATTTCCTCAGATATCCCGTGAGTGTACACGTCTGCGGTGTCAATGAAATTGCCACCTGCCGCAACGAACCGGTCCAGCATGTGGTGGCTGTCTGTCTCGTTGGCCTCTCGTCCGAAGGTCATGGCACCGAGACACAGTTCACTGACTTTCAATCCAGTTCTGCCCAACATGCGGTATTGCATAAAATTTCCTCCTTTTCGTGTGTCCTCTTTGTCAAGGACCATCACTTTCTGAATCACCGCTATTGTATACGCCATCAGCAGATTGATAAAGTAGTGAATTTCATTTAATATTATTTCATCAGGCATACTTGCTTACACAAAGTAAGCCGAAATATTCCCTCATGCCGCTGATAGCGACATCAGCAAAGAATGTAAATCCAGGCAACTGTATTTACTAAACAGGATCTATCGGTGCAATGAAACAAGTAGGTCGATGGAAACGAAAATTGTTGTAAAGGTGTGGTGTAGGGTGTCTAAACAAGGAACAAATTTCACGGAATTAGAACAGCTAACCTTGATTGAGAAAAAAGGTTTTACAGGCTTGCGTTCGAGTGAAATAACTCCCGGTGGAAATATGGGGACTGCATCTGTGGGGACTGATTCCGTGCTGGAAAACTCGGATGAAGCAGTGACTGCGGAAGAACCTATGGTAATAGAGTGTTCCATTGAAAAAGCCTGGAACATTCTTGGGAATAAGTGGGCTTTTTTTGTGCTCAGGGAGTTGTATGAGGGCCCACGGCGGTTCAGTCAATTGCAAAGGGCCATGCATGGCATCAGTCCCAAGTCTTTGACAGATACCCTACGCCATCTGGAGCGCTACGGGGTGGTCAATCGCCAGGTTTTTCCCACTGTGCCTGTGACCGTAGAGTATTCTGTGACTCACAAAGGCGAGGCATTTCATGTTGTCATAAAGGAGATGAAGCGGTGGGGAGCCCAGTGGGGGTAAGGCGGATGCCAGTGGGGGTAAGGGGGATGAATGATTTATTCTGTTTTCGAAAAATGATTGACGTGCCCGTGTTGATTCGCTAGGCTGGGCGTGATGAAATGGGTTGACCAGTGGCTTACGGAATGGGATTGTTTTTTGCCATGTTTGCTTTGAAAGTTCCTAGCGGATGCGAGGGATTGTTGTGGATGTCAGGCAATTGCTCGGTTTGCCGGAGATACTGGAGATCAAATCGGCAGTATGTGTGAAGCCGCACCCTGACGACAACGAGGTGGGAGCGGGAGGAACACTGTTGACCTTGGCGAAACGAGGGTGCCGGATAGTATTTGTCACCGTCACCGATGGTCGCTGGGGAACAGAAGACTCCAGCGTGATTGCAAAAGAACTGATTGCGGTTCGGCGTCGTGAGCGAGAGGCTGCCGGCAAGGTGATTGGGGTGGCCGAGCAATTGGAACTGGGGTTTGAAGATGGGGGCGATTACGGAGAGCGGGCCGTCATGGAGGCCTTGATTCCCATTTTGCGCAGAGAAAAGCCGGAGTTGGTGATGACCGTGGACCCCTGGATGCCTTACGAATCCCATCCGGATCACCAGAAGACGGGTCGAGCGGTGGCTGCAGCTGTCCTTACGGCGGGCAACATCCAGTTTCCTGAGGCGGGTTCACCTTATGGGGTGCCTCAGGTAGCATTCTATGGCTCCAGTTATCCGAATACTCGGGTAGATGTGACGGTCACTTGGGAGGAGAAAATGAAGGCGATTCTAGCCCACAAAAGCCAGTTTGATAATCCTGAGTGGGTCCTGCTCCGTCAGTTTTTTGCCGAGCAGGCTGCAGAGGCGTTTCGTCGTATGCATCCGCCAACGCCAGTGGGAATAGCCAGTGGGTATGCTGAGGAGTTCAAAGTATTGGCTCGGCGTCAACTGCACTTTTTTCCGGCCGCCGTATACATGTAGCCACCGCTGAAGCAGTGGGGAACGATGGGAGTTGACTTCTGAATGACAACCGCAGAGCACGTGGCCGTGGTGCAATTGTCGCCAGTCCCTATGGGAAAGAAAATTGCCTACGCAGCAAATCAGTTGGGCATCAACTTGCTGTGGCAGGCGTTCAACACGGTAGCGGTTTATTTTTATGTCACTCAGCTCAAGGTTCCCGGAGTAGCAATTTCCGTGGGAATGACGGTTTATGGCTTTGTGAACGCGTTTTTAAATTTAATCGCAGGTCACATTAGTGACCGTACTCAAACTTCCTGGGGACGGCGTATTCCTTATGTCGTTATTGGTTCTTTACCTTTCGCAGCCTCCTTTTTTTTTCTGTTTGCTCCTCCACGACTTGGCCACCAGGGATTGTTGATTTATTTTTTGGTCCTCACTTTTTTGTTTGATCTGTTCTTTACCTTTACGGTGCTCAACACTTTGGCCTTGTTTCCAGAGATGTATCCCAATGAGCGAGAGCGGGGGTTTGTGTCTGCTCTGCAGCAGGTGTTCGGAATTGTCGGCATGATTCTTGGAGTTGCCTTGGCGAAGGGACTCGGTCAGTCTTTGGGATGGCAGACCATGGCGCTTGTTTTTGCCGTTTTGGGTGGATTGTCGATGTATGTTTCACTTTACGGAAGCTTCGAAAATGCGGCGCTGCGGGAGCAACCGTTCCGGCTGGGCGAGGCCTTGGCGGCCACTTTTCGCAATCGGCGTTTTGTGGTGTTTGTCACCGCCAGTTTTCTCATTCAATTTACAACTACCCTCATGACCACTTTATCCACCTTTTACACCACCTATGTGGTGGCTCTGACTCCTACCCAGAGTATGTTTTTCCTTGGGGGGACGTTTATTGTTGCCATACCTCTGTCCTTTGTGTGGGCACGTCTTGCGGATAAAATGGGGTCAGGCAAGTCGGTGATGGTGGCTCTCGTGCTGTACGCTCTAACCTTGATGGCTTTGCTGTGGGATCATTCACCGATGACAACCCTCGTCACAGGAGCCGTGTTGGGGATTTCGGTGTCCGCGTTTATGGTGCTTTTGCCGGTCTTGTTGGCCGATGTCATTGACTACGACGCTTTCTTGACTGGGCGTCGACGAGAGGGGATGTACCTGGGTATGAATGGATTCATTGTCCGTCTTGGGTTGTCTCTCCAGTACGCTGTGATGGCCGTGTTTTTTTCCATCAGTGGGTTTAATGCGAATGCTCCGGTGCAGACAATCAAGGCGGTGGTGTACCTGCGCATCCTTATTGGCGGGGTTCCCATCTTATTTGTTATGATCGCTTTCTTGTTGCTATGGCGGTATGTGCAGTATGGCGCGAGACGGAATGATGTTGGCTTTTGAGCAGGAGGTGTCCAATATGCGATAAAAATTTTTCTTTCTTCTTGTGTTGTCGAAATTGAAGTTATGATAGGATAAGTGTAGAGACTTAATTTGTATTTCGAATGAAGTAGGATGCGGAGAGTAGGATGGAATTGGGAGCAGGAAATCAAAGCGATTTGCGAGATGCCAATACGGGGTTCATTTTTCAACTGATTCGCAGATTATCGCCCATTTCACGGACAGACATTGTGGAACGTTCACGATTGGCACCCAGCACAGTTTCGGTAATCACCGGGAACCTGCAGGAGAAGCGCCTCATCCGGGAGTGTGGCCACGCCATGTCCAACGGGGGAAGGCGCCCGGTCTTGTTAGAAGTGGACCCGGACGGTGGGCACTTTGTTGTTGCGGATCTGAGTGGAGCGCAGATGCGTGTGGGCGTCATCAATCTGGGCATGCAGGTAATTAAACAGTGGTTTATTCCGCTGTCCCGCAAGGGAGGTGAGGAGAGTTATCGCCAGGTCCTATCCGCCCTTCAGTCCGGGAGACAGTGGTGTGGGGAGCACAATCTTTCTCTCCTAGGGCTGGGAGTGGCCAGTCCCGGACTCATTCGCGATGATGGAATGGTAATTGAAGCCGATAACTTGGGATGGTATTTGTTGCCTCTGCGGCGACGACTGCAAGAGGCCCTGTCGGTGGAGGACAATATTCTGGTTGAAAACGACACCAATGCGGCGGCCTATGGAGAATTTGAATTTCTGTTGGATCGGGTGGAAGAGGGCAGTGGAATGTATGTGTCTGTGGACACAGGCATTGGGGCCGGGCTGGTGTTTAACGGTGAGTTGTTTAGCGGAGCCCGTGGTTTGGCGGGGGAAATCGGGCACGTTCGCGTTCGCGTTGATCCTGACGCTCCCGTCTGCGGTTGTGGTCGTCAGGGGTGCCTGGAAGCTGTTGCGGCCGGACCTGCCATGGTCCGTGACTACCATGCTAGCGGGGGGGGTGCCGAGGTGATGGACTTGGAAACTTTATTGGCGCGAGCGGATTCCCTGGATGATGAGGTTGCACTGCAGGTGGTTGTTCAAGCGGGTGCAGAAGTGGGCCGAGTGATTGGTGGACAGGTCAATATTCTCAACTTGGAGCGGGTCATTCTGGGGGGGTTGGCGGCGTCCAGTCAAACTTTTTTTGACAGCGTCCGTTCGGCTCTTTTGGCAGTGGCCCTGCCTCACTTTCAGACGGGGTTAGAGTTTCACAGGTCAACTCTGGGGGGACAGGGGGGTCTGATTGGAGTGGCTTCTCTCAGCCTCGCTCAATTGTTTCACCCCTCTGCCAGTGTGGACCGCTAGCCTCAAACGGAGTCACGTTGACAGGGAACCTGTGGATATGACTTGACAAGGGGATGACACGAATGAAGGTTGTCGTGATTGGCGCGGGCACCATGGGGAGCACGCACTCCCAGGCATATGCCCACATGCCTGGGGTTGAGTTGGTTGGAATTGTGGACATACGTCTAGAAGTGGCGGAGGCACTGGCACAGTCCTTGGGAACCTGGGCATACACCAGGTTGGAGGACGTCCTTGCGGCAGAGGACCCACAAGTAGTGGACGTGTGTGTTCCTACTCATCTGCACAAGGCATATGTTCTGCAGGCGGCGGCATTGGGCAAACAGGTGGTCTGTGAGAAGCCCCTCGCACGCACCTTGGCGGATGCCAGGGAAATGATAGATGCTTGTACGGCAGCCGGCGTGGGTTTGTATGTGGGTCAGGTGGTACGATTTTTTCCGGAATATCAACAGGCGCAACGGATGGTTCGGGAGGGGCAACTGGGGCGGGTGGGCACGACTCGCTTGACGCGGGGTGGCGGGTATCCTAACGGGTGGAACGATTGGTACAGTCAGGTCGGGTCCAGTGGTTCGCTCGTTGTGGACCTGATGATTCACGATTTTGATTTTGTGCGCTGGTGTTTTGGGGATGTGCAACGGGTGTACGGAAAAAGCCTCTTGGGAAGAGAAACAAATCGCCTGGATCATGCCTTCGCCAGTTTGCGTTGCAAGAATGGTGTGATTGCCCATGTATCAGGGACCTGGGCCTATCCGGAGGGGTTTGGGACATCACTGGAGATTGCCGGAATGGAGGGGATGGTCCAATACAGCAGTACAGACGGTCCTTCGGTGCACACCTTGGTGAGGGCTCAAAAAGCAGGAGAAAAAGGAGTGGCGATTCCGGCCAGTCCGTTGGTCAAAAGCCCATATTATTTGGAATTGGAGCACTTTATCGATTGCATTCGTACGGGCGCATCTCCAGTTGTGACGGCTGCAGATGCGTATGCCGCCTTGGAGATAAGTCTTGCCGTATTGGCCTCTATTCAGACTGGGCAGCCGATTGATGTGGAGATGTGGCGAAAACAACAAGCTGAGGGTTTGGTAGAGGGCCGGAAGACGGATGGGTTGATTTTTTCCGCAAAAGCTCAACAGGTGGGGGGTGAGCAAAGGTGAAAATCGGGATTCTCAGTTTTGCTCACATGCACGCATACAGCTATGCGACGGCATTGCGGCGGTTGCCTGGTGTGGAGTTGGCTGTGGTGGCCGATGAGGAGGAGGAACGGGGTCTGGCTGCTGCTCAACAATTTGGCACCGTGTATGTGCAAGATTATCAAGATGCTCTTGCACAAGACCTGGACGCCGTGATTATTTGTAGTGAAAACTCTCGCCATGCGGAGATGGTGGTGGCTGCTGCCGAGGCGGGGAAACACGTATTGTGTGAAAAGCCCATCGCCACTCGGATGGGCGATGGGCAACGCATGATTGACGCCTGCCAAAAGGCGGGAGTGAAGTTGCAGACCGCATTCCCCATGCGTTTCAACACCCCGATTCAACATGTCAAACACCAGTTAGAGGCTGGGGCCGTGGGGCGGATTTTGGCGATGAATGGCACCAATCGCGGTCAGAATCCAGGAGGCTGGTTTATTGATCAACAACGGTCAGGTGGAGGAGCCGTCATGGACCACACCGTGCATGTCATTGACCTGATGCGATGGTATGCCCAAAGCGAGGTTCGGGAGGTCTATGCGGAGGTGGACACCCGCTTTTATGACATGCCCATTGATGATTGCGGATTGCTGACTCTGGAATTTGAAAATGGAGTGATTGCCGCCCATGACCCCAGTTGGTCACGGCCCAAGAGTTATCCCACTTGGGGAGACGTTACCCTGGAAGTTGTGGGCACTCAGGGGGTTACAAGAGTCGATGCCTTTGCGCAGCACCTGGTTCATTACAGTCAGCAGGCGGGCAAGCCGCTGTATTTGGGGTGGGGAAATGACCCTGACATGCAAATGGTAGAGGGGTTTATCTCCTGCGTGCGGGAGGATAATCAGCCCTTGGCCAGTGGCGAGGACGGGTTGCGGGCTACGGAGGTGGCGTTGGCGGCCTATGAGTCCGCTCGTACCGGACGGCCAGTACGCTTACGCTGAGTGAGACAGAGAGGTCACATACGCATGGGGACCGTGGTTGAGTTAACGAAGGGGCGAGGGTTGTGGGGGTTTACGTAGGAATTGACGGCGGCGGTAGTAAGACCGAAGCCGCTGCCTTGGACACCCGTAGTGGCCGGGCCATACGTCGGCAGGGACCTGCCAGCAACCCGGTGACGGTGGGGTGGAATCAAGCCGTGGTCACCGTCCAACGTCTGGTACAAGAATGTCTTCTCGGTTTGGAGGGGGCTGAATCTGACCTGGTGGGTTTGTCGGCTTGCATGGCGGGAATTGACCACCCGTCTCAGGGAGAGAGGATGGCACAGCAGTTGTCTGGCATCTTTCCAAAAGCCAAGGTGGAGGTTGCTAACGACGCCTTTGCAGCACTCACCGGTGGCACAGAGGGACAACCTGGACTGGTGTTGAATGTCGGCACAGGCAGTGTGGCTGTCGGTGAAACGGGGACAAAGCGACAGGCTCGCAGTGGAGGTTACGGCCACTTTTTGGGGGATGAAGGCAGCGGCTTTGACATCGGTCGTCAAGGACTGATGGCCGCCATTCAGAGTTTTGAAGGGCGGGGGCAAGAAACCACCTTATGGCAACAAACTGCACGGGTGTTTGCAGTTCACCACCCCCTGGACCTCATTCCGAAAATCTACGATACGCCTCATCCCGTGGGGAAAATTGCCGGTTTTGCCCCTTATGTACTGTCCTTGGCGACAGGGGACGAGGTGGCAGATGGGATTGCCCGTCAGGCCACTGCGGCTCATGTGGCCCTGATTCACTCGGTCTTCCAACAGTTGGAGGTTGCGGGAGGGTTACCTGTGGTGCTCACGGGGGGCTTGTTGTTACACGAGGAGTTGCTGCGAAACCG
>DAHWFY010000047.1 GCA_027336365.1 Bacillota bacterium
GTGCACGAGGACTTGAGGAAATCTTAGTGGGTGTAGCCGATGGATTGACTGGATTGAAGGATGCCTTCCTTGCCGTTTATCCGAAGGCAGACTTTCAGCGCTGTGTAGTCCACAAGCTCCGAAACATCATTGTCAAGGTGCGGGCCAAGGATAAGATGGGCGTTCTGGCGGACTTAAAGGGGGTTTACTCCAACGCAACGCATGAGCAAGCATTGGCATCCTTTAAGTTATTTGAGAGCAAGTGGAACGCCAAATACCCTCGTGAAGTGCAATCCTGGCGGGATGACTTAGAAGATCTACTGGTCTTTTACAAGTACCCTGAGCCTATCCGCTACGCCATCTACACCACCAATGCCATAGAACGGACCATTAAAGAAATTCGCAAGCGGGTCAAACCGATGAACAGCATAGCGAACCTTGAAGCTGCGGAGAAAATTGTCTATCTGTTTGCCACAGACTACAACGAAAAATGGTCCAAGCGAGCCTTACGAGGGTTTGCCGAACCCCATACCCAGGCAACGTTGAAGGAAATGTTCACCAAGAGATATGGAATGACCCAGGAATAGATGCAAGGAAGGAAAGGGTGGAACAAACAATTATAACACAATATGACAAGTTCACCCCCCTAGGGGGGTGAGGCCATCGAGAGTAAAGGCAAAAGTGCAGAACCTTCTGACTCGAGATTCTGCCATACCAATGATTCAATCGAGAGGTTCTACCCTGCTTCCTATAAATGGATTACACAAACTTCTTGACGGTACCCGAATTTTTTGCTGAAATAAGGGCCTGGCGGACGCCTATTTATGCGAAAAATGGCTTGAAAAGGCCCATAAGCGACCTGTGGTCCCTTATTTAAGATTTCCGATTCAGTTCCCGAGAGAATCCTAGATAGGGAGTATGATTTGCAGAAGAAACCCCTATATGGAATGTGAATGTACTACGAAACCTAGTATATCGGACAGTCTCAAACTAGTGCATAACCTTGCGGTTCGGGGGTTCGGGCGGATCGGGCGGTTCGGGAAACCGAATATGGGCAATCAGGGAACAGAACCGGATGGGAACCATCCTAACTAAGCCCAATTTTGTTGGGGTTTGTCGGCGATTGTTAGGATTCATTGCGACTCGCGAGCTTCTATAAATGCGTGCCAGCCTTCCCGGCTGACCCAGTAGGTAAGAATTAAGGCAGCTAATGGATCCACCCATGTCCAGCCGAACGCCCACACCCCCAACGTCCCCAATAACCCGGTCCACGCCATGTAGGCACAGGTCCAACTTTCGACTGCATCTGATTTTAATGCTGCACTGTTTAACGCCGTGCCCAGCTGCTGTTTGCGGCGGGCGAATCCAATCATGACAACCCCAGAGACCGCGGTGACGACCACTCCGAGTCCACTGGGCTGAACGGGAATGTGGGAGGCCATCTCCCACAGGGTAGCACTGAGCAAATACAAGGCTAATAACGCCAAAAGTCCGGCGGACCCCCATGCCGCAGTCCGTTCCGCGCGTTCAACGGTGTCATCGGACGCCCCGCGAGCTTCTACCCGAAGCCGCCAAAATAGAATCACCGCCGACAGTAATTCAATCAAGCTGTCGGCCCCAAACCCGGTGAGGACTAACGAATGGGCCTTCCAACCGGCATCAAGGGCGAAAGCGGCCTCACCAATCATCCAGAGGATGGATGCAAATTCCCAATACAGAGCCTGGGTCACCTGCAATCTGTGTGTGGACATAGCACATCTCCCGTTCTGACTCTTGCGGTTTTATAGAAATTAGCGGTTTTATAGAAATTAGTGGTGGGACGCTTATTAGCGTTTACAGGAATGGCTGCAAAAACGGCTGCAAATGACGCAACTTCCCCCTATGCAGACAAGTGGCCCGACTGTCCGCGATGATGGACCCGTTGTCGAATCACCAAGTATCCCCCGACAAGAAGTACGCCAATCCCAGCCAATACATCCCCCAAATGCCACGGTTCACCAATGAGCTGGCCGGCGATGCCAATGAGTATCACCCCGTACATCGCCTTCACCCATGCGGGTTTGGCCCGATTCGCCAAAAACCAAGACCCTGCTACGCTGCCCACCATGGCAGCCACCAGCGTCAAGACGAGGATGAACCAGGGAATGGACATGTGGGAGACGTGGCCTGCAAATCCAGCCAAACTGGAAAGGGTGGCAATAGCCGCCGTGGTGGCGGCACTTTTCTTAGCCGAATAGCCAATCCACATTAACATTGGGCTGATGATAAAACCACCCGCGATGCCCAACAAACCCCCGATGAACGCAGCACCCCCCGCTACCAGAGAACCCAGAACCACACGGCGTAGCCAGGATACGACCGCATCCGGATCGGGCTGACCCACCGCCCACAGGGTACGGACCGCGGCCACCAATAACATGGCGGCAAAAGCCCACAACAGCACCTTTTCAGGCACGTAGGGGGTGGCCCAAGCCCCCAAGGGGGCCATAAGAAGCACCGCAATCATCATCGGCCAGGCACCCTTCCAATCAATCAGGCGATGGCGATGGTATTGGGGCAGGGAAAATACTTTTGCCGTCGCACTCAGCAGGATGCCTAGGGGAATGGCCATGGTTTTAATGTCGTAGCCAAGCCAGTGAAACAGTGGCATATAGACCATGCCCCCGCCCTGCCCCAGCATCGAGAAAATGAAAGAAATGACGGCCACTCCACCGCTGACCCCTAGTAGCCCAGCCATGGTTAATCCTTCCCTTCTTCAACTTGCGCGTAGACCCGATGACTCCAGCATGCCGGACACAGGACCGCACCTGCCAAGGAATGCGTGTAAGAGCCAATCACCAATTCACCGCAATCCGAACAAACCTCGTGGCTCCAATCCATGACTGGAGAGAGGTATGGATAGTTTTCAAAAAACTGCAAGGTAAATAACTCTGCGACAGGGCGTGTTAGCACCGCTTGAATATCGTCATTGACCTCGCCTGGCTGGGGGTGAAAATCCATTTGGTGGGTCCACTTTGCCGCTACAGGAGGCCAATTTAAAAATTCCTTGAGGAAATCTGCTCGATAGCTCACGCGCACGGCGATATGACGAGACACATCCACCACCGTCGCCGCAAATTTTCCCATAGGCTGAACTTGCAGGTTGTTCTTTCCCGTCGTGCACCCTGTTACCCACTGAATCCCGTCGACAAAGCAGTGCGAAAACTGCTCCGGGGCGAGTTCCACAATGGTCACCAGTTCTTTGTCCTTGGCACGGGACACATTCAGGGCTTGTAATGCTTCCTGCCCAGCCCGTAACCCTAATGGAAGGCCGAGACACACGTTGCCGTGAAAGGCCTGTGCCGCTTTGAGATTGTCGCTGGAAATCACAGTTGACATGAACAACCACCCTTTCTGATTTTAATCGAGTAGACCGCCATGCCGCTGTTAGCGGCACCACCAAGGAATGTAAATCCACACAATTGTATTTACTGGCTAGTGTCCCTGAGAGCACCCACGAGTGGACTGGGAACCTTTACAGCCGACTGGCGGATGTGACAAGCAATTTGCGCATTCCCTTTCACTGCGGTAAACTCCTCCGCCACAGAGGGCAGAACTTTGATTATCTCGCGGAGAAAGGAAACCTTTGTGTCATCCAGTGAATAGAACACCCACTGGGCGACGCGCTGTTCTTGGACCAATCGCGCCTGTTTCAATTTACCCAAGTGCCGCGACACGGTAGGTTGGGAAGCCCCAATCACTTCTACCAATTCACAGACACACAACTCTCCCACTGCCAGCAGCGCCAAGATGTGCAAACGAGTCGGATCGGCCAAGGCTTTGTGCACCTCAGTCCATTCGGTAAAAGACGGCATTTTTTCACCTCCCTTGCATACGTATCAGAGTAGCTTCACTGTTTTACACCGCTATTTTAATCTCATATGTACATATGTCAATAAGCAATTGAGAGAGTAATTTATGGTTGCCCTACATCTGAAAACCATAAGCTGCTTCTGTAGTTTTTCATGAATTCGCAGGGGGTTATTTTTCAAGGGTTTATAGGATTACAAGAGGATTTTTGAAAAAAGGGAGAACCAAGGCCCCATTCACACCATTCGGCCTTATTCTCCCTGTCGTTCACCCTCAGTGGAGTTTCTTTACAACAATTCGGTCATATCCATCCAGTGTTTCAATGCCCACCAGTTCGTGTTTCGCTTTCTCCACCCAGGTGGGAATATCCCGTCTGGATCCCTGGTCATTGGACAACACTGCCACTACATCCCCTACTTCAGAAGAACGAACAACACGAATCAATTCCATCATCGGTCCAGGACAGAAACTGCCGCGTGCGTCAATCTCTTTGGTGGCTTGTACATCGCTCATGGAAAAAACCTCCTTAGCGTTCAAACGCTTCATTTCTCTCAGACTACTTTACCCGAGATACATCGTGGTAGTGGCGCTGGCAGCCATGTCAATAAACTCGCCGACACCGATGATATCGTCCACAATCGGCTCAAAGTCGTCTTGTCCCAATCCAAACAAATCTGCAGTCATGGCACAGGCGTGTACATGAACGTTGCCAATTTCCTTGGCTTGTTGCAGGGTGTCATACCAGGACGGTACCTTTTTTTCCTGCATTGCGTGCATCATTGCCGCACCCATTTCTTCATGGTCTTTACTCACGCTCTGAAGCTGATATGGTGCGCCCTTGCGAAATGGCATCATGCCCCAAAAGGTAATAAAAATATCGACATCCATATCGTTCATTACCGCACCAGATGCCATAATGGCTGCCGGATACAGTTTGTCCACGGTGCCTCCGAACACAACCATGGCTAATTTACGATTCTCGTCCGCCATTGAAAAAACCTCCTTCTGTGAATTCAATTCAATATTGCCCCAGCTCTGTCAAGTAAATTTCAATCGGGGTGTTAAGGGGTTACGTTGGTTTCTTCCTTCAAGTATCCGGCACAGGGAATGCATAAATTTTTGCCATCCCGAGTTCGGAGGTAGCGTTCAAACACGTATTCACCACACGCGTCACAGCGAACTTTCGTAAAGGAATTCTTTGGGCGAGAGAACTCGATGCCCGTGGGCCGCGTAATCCGAAAAGCCTCATTCTCTGGGGTATTTAGCACATACTCCACCGCTGGTCGAGTGACTTCCCAAGGAATTTCGGAGGGTTCGATGCCCTTTTTCCGATAGTCGAAAAACTCAAATGCCCCCAACTCATCCAAAAAACCGGGTTGTGCCGCAACACGTAGTGCCCCTTTTTCCGGAGTGTAGAGGGTAAAGGCAATCTTGCCGTAATTTGTGCGCTCAATCATCATCTTTCCATAGGTGCAGCCCGTGGAGGCTTGAATGCCATCGGCCATACAGGTCTGGGGATGCCCCACACCGATTTCCGGGAATGCAAATACGCCATGGTCTTTCGCCTTGTCAATGCCCAGTTCCCGCATCGCAATGACCCCCATCCGAAAACCAATCGGCATAAAGGGGCAATGGTGACCGTGAAACTCCCATACCCATTCCGGAATTTCCAACATCAAACATGCCTTCTTCCTGTGAAGTAACCGCTTGTTCCCCAATTCTCTCCATGAAACCAAAAACTCACCCAACCTTGCTCAGTTCCATTTTCGGCATCGTTTATCCAACTTGTATGTCACTCCTGCTCGCCCACTGTGCGGCCTCACCTCCCTTTCGCGCACTCTCAATGTTCAATGAGTTACCCTGAAGCGCAGGGATTCATGCCTTATTCGACGAAACCTCGGCACACGTACCCTGCTCCCAGGTCCCCTCAATGGGGAGTGCCTGCCTGAGTGTTTGATACACCGTACTGTTTTTTTTTGCCAACTCAATCAAGCGATCCAGGCGGTCTGCCGACACAGGAGTCTGGACAACCAGTTGGTAAGTGATGCCCACCAACTGTAAGGGCTGGTCTTGTCGGGTGGCCGTCAGCGCAATCGAGGCGCTATCCATGGGAACGCGAGACAAATCGGCAACGGCCGTCAACGCAGTGAGCAGGCAGGACCCTAACGCCACAAGCAGCGTTTCTACAGGGTTGAAGCCTGCGGTTGGATCCGCGCGGCGGACTCCCGGGGTCAGTTGAAACGTGCGCGTTGTCGCTATGGCGTGGTCTGCGTCAGACCGGTACACGGTCACATGGTACGATTGCTTGGGCATGCTCACCACACTCCCTTCCATCACCAGTGTCCTCTCCTTTGGACCGATACCGTTTCCCAGCGGCATCTTTCCAGCGGGACCTCTTCCAATGGGGTCGTCAAGTCACCACGCCCGACCAAGCCCACAGTGCAGTCAACGTCACCAACAGTACTGGCACGGTCATGAGGATACCGATGCGAAAATAGTACCCCCAGCCAATCTGAATTCCTCGCCGCTCCAAGACATGTAGCCACAACAGGGTTGCCAAGGAGCCAATCGGTGTGATTTTTGGACCCAGGTCACAGCCAATGACGTTTGCATAGGCCATGGCGGTATGTAATCCTGCAGGAACAACCGCATCGTGAATGGCCAGCGCGTTAATCATGACTGTGGGCATATTGTTCATGATGGAAGACAAGCCAGCCGCCACCACCCCGGTTCCTACAATGCCCACCCAACTCCCGTGATTTGCAAGGATGGATAATCCACCCCCAAGCAGATGTGTCAGCCCCACGTTGCGTAGCCCAAACACCACCACGTACATGCCAATGGAAAATACAACGATTTTCCATGGCGCCTCGCGGACCAACTTGGGTACGTGAACCACCGGACTCCGGTGGGCAATGATGAGCAAGACAATTGCCGCCGTTCCGGCGAAAATAGATACAGGCCAATGTAACAACTGACTCGCAAAGTAACCCACTAAAAGCAGGGCCAGAACCACCCAAGCGGCTCGAAACACATGACCATCTTTGATGGCGGCGCGAGGTTCCGGCAGATTTCGAATATCTACTGTCAGTGGCAATGCCCGGTGATATACCCAGTAGAGTGCCAACAAACTCGCACCCAAGGCCACTACGTCCACCGGCACCATGCGCAAGGCAAACGAAGCAAATCCCAAATGAAAGTAGTCTGCCGATACAATGTTGACCAAGTTGGAGACCACCAGAGGCAACGAGGTGGTGTCAGCGATGAACCCGCTGGCCATAATGAGAGCCAGCGTTGCCTTGGAATTCAATTTGAGTGCCTTGGTCTGTTCATAAACAATCGGGGTCAGAATCAGGGCAGCCCCATCGTTAGCAAAAAACATGGCCACCAACGCTCCCAGCACACCCAAAAGAAGAAACAGTACAATGCCCTTGCCTCGCGACAACCGGGCCATATGTAACGCTGCCCACTCGAAAAAACCCACCGCGTCCAGGATTAAGGAAATGAGAATGACCGCCACAAAGGTCAGGGTGGCATCCCAAACAATATGCACCACGTCGCCGACATTGGCCCACGAGACCACGCCCAGCAAAAGGGCGAGTACACCACCCCCCGCAGCGGTCCAACCTATCGACAGTCCACGTGGCTGCCAGATAACCAAAATCAAAGTCAGCACAAAGATTCCTACTGCCAAATAGACCAATGAGTTCACTTCCCACCTCGGGCGATTGCGAAAAATTGCGTTGCCTTATCCAGTAAATACAATTGCGTAGATTTACATTCCTTGCTGGTGTCACTATCAGTGGCCTGAAGGTCCTACGCAGGAATTTCCCTCTCCCAATGTGCCTGCATTTCGACTCCGGCCGCTTGAATGAGTGTAAAGACAGGACATCGCTGTTCTACAGCAGCCTGAAAGGCGTGTAGCCGTTCCTCGGTTTCTGGGGTATTCACAACCGCATGGACGTGCACCTGTTGAAAATAGGGACGCGCCCCAGTCACACCGGCAAAGCCCCGTGGGTCCAGGCTCCCCTCGATGTGAAATTGAATTCCATGCAATTGAAAGCCAGAACGCTGTGCAATCATCTGGGCTGTGGCTTCCTCACATCCGGCCAATGCCCCCAAAACATACTCCAATGGATTTGGCCCACTGCCTGTACCGCCAAGGCCCGCAGGTTCGTCTACGATAAACTGGTGGTCTCCAGACACCACATGTGTCGTAATGCCTTTCCCTGCTGCCTGAACTTGAAATCGAATTTCTTTTCTCATCACTATCCACTCCCGCTCATTTTCTCTTGACATCCTGGTGCAAGAACATCTCTTCTAACTTAGGTCAAGTTGCATTGGACACGCAGCCCCTGGGCCTTCAGAAACTGAATTTCCTCCCTGACATCCGGTAAATCATGAACAATGTTCATTAATAGCGGAAAGTTTGTTCCATCCATACGGTAAAATACCCATTGTGCACTCTTACGTTCTTTAATCAGCCCTGCCTGACGAAGCTTGCGCAGATGTTGAGAGACAGCCGGCTGAGAGAGCCCCAGCACGGCCACCAGTTCGCACACACACAGTTCTTCTTGGGCCACCAAGGCCAGCATGTGCAACCGAGTCTTATCCGCCAGAGCTTTGTAGACCTCCGCCAAATCTTCGAAGGAATCTCCTTTCATGTCTCATTCACCTCCAAAAAACATAATTTTACAGGGCTCATATCCAGGTCTTCTTGGGTTTCTCTATCACTTGCTTGACAAATTGATTTAATAACTCGGTGCCAAGGACCTCGTCGTCTTGCAGCGTTGCCATGACAACCGTCTGTACGGCGTTTCGTTGCTGTAACGCGTGAATCTGTCGCATCTGTAACTCCAAACGCCTGCCAAATAGACGACTGGTGGCCGCCTCTTCCGGAAGAACCTGATTCACCACAATGGCTTGCGTGTGAATATGAGTTCGTTCCAAGTCCGCCATGGCACGCTCCATTTCGGCAATCGGCGTTGTTTCCGGCAAGGTAACAAAAAACATGCCCGTTTCATCAGGGTCTTGCAGGGTGCGAATGGCCGCATGCATACGGGCGAGTTGAATGTCGTCCAATGCGGCGGTTTCAGCAGTAAAGGCGTCTTTGTGTTCCAACTCGGTCTCATAATTCCACGACAACTGCAGCAACCGCAAAGTATGCCCGGTGGGTGCCGTATCAAACACGGTCACAGCAAAGTCCTCACTCAAAACGTAATCTAGAAATTCTTGGAACACCGCCACTTCTTCTGTACAAGGTGAATTGAGCTCTTCGCTGACCCGTTTTACTGTTTCTAAATCTGTGAACCGTCCCTCCAGGGAAGACAACACCTGTTGTCGATACTGCTCAAACGCGGTTTTTGGGTCAATCCGAACTAGCCACAGAGGGGTGTGAGAGACTTGCTTGGGCTGAGAGGTGACGGTTTGTCCCAACACATTCCCAATGTGTGCGGCGGGGTCCGTTGTCACCAACAGGGTCTTGAACCCTTGGTCCGCCGTGTATAAGGCAGATGTGCACGCCAAGGTAGTTTTCCCAACTCCACCCTTTCCCGCGAAAAAAACACGACGATGTTTTCCTTTCTGGGGAATGAGAAGGTCGGCAGGTAACTTTTCATATGAAAATGGCATGCTGTAAGTCCCTCCCCACCTGCTCCAACATAGAAATTCCCTTGACTTCATCCGCGTACAAAGGCATGGTTCCAATAGGTCCGGCAAAGCGAATGGCAAGTTCCTGAAGAAAAAGTTCCTGCTTCCTCCAGCGACGTCCAGAATATGGGTGATTCCGTTCGTCCTCCGGAATCACCCCATTCATCACGGCCACTTGATTTTGAATGTCGAGTTTGCGCAATTCATCGGAGGACCGTAGCATTTCATCCATCGAGAGACGTGCGGGCTGTGTCACAAAAATAAAAGTAGTTTTCGACACATCCTGTAATACGCGAACCGCATGGTCATATTGTTCCTTGGAGGCCGAAAGAGCATCCACACTCCCGATGCAAGTCTGTCCGCTGCCCGCCGCGCTCTCTTCAATATGCAAACTCCAACTGCTGGGCAGCTCAAGCAATCGCAAGGTATGTCCCGTGGGCGCCGTGTCAAATACCACCCAGTCATAGTTCGGTTGATGCATGCACGCAATGAATTCATCAAAAGTGGCCACTTCCGCCGTACAAGGCCCACTCATTTTTTCTTCCGTGGCTCGGACCACCGCTTCCGGAAACACCGACCGCAAGGGAGCCAAAGCACGGTCCTTGTAGGACTGCAACGCATCATCCGGATTGATTTCTTGGATGAACAGGTGAGAAATACCCTTCACTTCCCGTCGCTCCAAACCCACTTCCTGCTCAAACACATCCCCCAAATTCGACGCGGGGTCTGTTGTGACGAGCAATGTCCGTTCCCCTCGTTTTGCCAACATGACCGCCGTGCCGGAAGAAAGCGAGGTCTTTCCAACCCCGCCTTTTCCGGAAAAAAAGAGATACTTCGTCATGACTTAAGACTCCTTTGTCACCTGCAAT
Organism: Bacillota bacterium; assembly: GCA_027336365.1. Taxonomy (GTDB): domain Bacteria; phylum Bacillota; class Bacilli; order Alicyclobacillales; family Alicyclobacillaceae; genus QXHL01. Next base: position 10,347 of record DAHWFY010000047.1, read on the forward strand.
TCATCCACACGCTGGGGATATCTCCCTACCGCGCGAATGACTCCATCGACAGCCACAATCGGCAACGCCTTCATGCCTTCCTTGAGCATGAGTTGATACACCTGAGAATTGGCTGTAAAGGCAGAGGTGTCTCGGCTGAGCATGTGACGGGCGACAACATGTCCGTCCGCCTTCAACTTTTCCACCATTTCTCCCACGCGAATCAACTCCGGGTCAGGCGAGGTTCCACAGACTCCTGTAGAACAGCACATTTCCGGATCGAAAATATCAATTTTCATGTCGTGTACCTCCTTAATCTTATATAATACTATACTTATATATCACGCCACTTTACTGTCGTCAAGACCTAACGTGTCCCCGAATGATATCCGTTACCATGCGTCAGTTCTTACCCATCCCCCTCTGACCTTTCAGGGTACTGAAAGACCAGACAGGCTTCAGAAGTTATTTCCTCAATGAAAATGGCCTCTCGCAAGGTAAACACAACCAGACCTTGTAAGGCAATCTTGAGGGCTTCTCCATCCAAGGGCCAGTCCATACCGAGGTCCCCTTTAGGAGGTTGAACAAGCCAATGTTGCAACTCTTCCTGGGTGGGAGAACGCAGTTCTACCCAATAGCGACCGTGATTGGCCAGAGTGGAACAGAAACTAAGACGGAGCCAACGGGTGAGATCTGCCACCATCACAGTATTATGCCAGTGCGCCGCTTGGTGAACAGACACGTCCGCTAATTGTCCGATGCAACTAGGCCACTCGTCCATAACAGGGCGGAAGGAGGGATCAGACCGCAGAGTGTGAGTGAGTCGTCTATCTGTGGGCACCACGAGGAAATCCGGATGAAATCCTCCGGCTTTTAAAGTATGGATGGCCTCTTTCAAGACAGTCACCGTATTGGAACGATTGGACACGGGAATTGGAGCACGTCTCGACGCCGACTCCAGAACAGCCGTGTCCTCATATACCCAAAGGGGTGGATAGAAGGTCGGAAACTCCTGTCCAGTCGCAGAGTGGATGAACGCACGTTTGGACAAAACCACGTCTTGGAGAAGCGGAATGGAACAATCCATATCCTGAGGATGGGACAGGGATTGCAGGTGACCCGATTGAGCGAATCGTTCAACAATTTGCAAACCTCCCGCCTGTGCTGACTGGATCACTTCCTCTGCAAATTCCTTCACTCGCTGGGAATCCATCGAGCTCGCGGCAATGTGCTGATATTGCTCCATCCGTCCTCGATGTTGACTCGAAAGGAATTTCTCTCTCACCCTATCCATCGCCATGGGCAAATAAGAGGATGGAATGGGCGTCAATTCAGACCATGTTTCAGGATTTTTAATCATGGTATCCCAGGGTTCCTGCAAATGGTCCTGAAACCAAGTCATGGCTTCCGGATCTGGGGGAAGTTCTTCACTCGGCCGCATGGACAAAAGGGAGATGGCCATTAAAAGAAAGCCCCAACCCACCCGGTTTTGTGTATGGATTTCACCAGAGTGGGAAGTTCTCAACTCGGCTGTCCAAGTCACGCGTCCCTCATCACAGATATGTCTGGCTGCGGTCCACAATCCTGCCAGGGACTTAAACTGCCCCCGAAGATAGCGCAATTGCCTCTGTACGAGGGCCGTAGGAGCAAAATGTTGTTGCCAATGTTGAATCAGCCAATTGCCATGTCCCAACCACAATACGCTTTTGGTGTGAGTGAGATGCCCCTCCAAGTTTCCCATCCTATGAGTAGGTTCAAGCACATGAGTAGGTTCAAGCACAGAGACGGAGTCCACCCCGGCACCAATTCGTTCCACCCAGTCCGTGATGGCGTGAAACTGAGAAAGAGGGAGCCCCGACAATAACACTGGAGCCAAAGTGGTCAATTGAATACGCATCTGGGTCAAAGCGTTCTTTTGACGGTCTGGACTTTTGCCATGTTCGGCCTCGTTATCCAGGATGATCTGATACTCATCAAGATACTTCCAAAAAAAAGGCGGTGGAATTTGGATGGTAAGTGCATAATCCGCAAGCAACTGAAAAAAGTCTCGTATCTGTGTTTCTTTCGCTCCATAACGAAGGGCAATTTGGAGCAGCCGTCGGATAGAAAACAGCCACATGGATATCAATGTATCGGACCCATTGGCAACCACCGCTTTACCCACTTCTTGGAGTTGATGTGTCCAGGTGGAAGTAAACACTAAGTCGGAAGAAATATCTATCTCATTTTGACTTTGCAATAAACTTGTTAATCGCAACATTTCGGCATAAAAATCCTCATAGACCTTGAGTATAACGCGAAAAGAAGACCTTCGGTCCGCCGCACAATCGGACACCGCATTAGCGGCTAAATCAACCAGTTCATCCATCAATTCCTGTGTAAGTTCGTAGGAACGAACCCGTCCCCAGCGAAATGAACGTAGAAAGGCTCGTTCAGAAGACTGCGGGTCTGCTGCGACAACCGCCAAACGTTCCTGAACAATCACAGGCTTTCCCAACGTGAAGTTTGTCACCGCCAAGGCCGCGATTTTCTCGGTGACCGGTTTCTGCAAAGACTCCGCCCAGCGTGTCAGCGACCCCAGACGAATGTCCCGAATCACCGCTTGCCGGCGCGCTCGAATCACATTTCCATCAAACGAGTCCAGTGGCAAATGTAGCCTCAACACCCTGTGGGTTTTAGCCCATTGCCCCAAAATTTTTTCCGCAATCAGGTGAATGGCAATGTCGTGAACCGTGGCGTCCAGGTGTCGAATCAGACGTTGATGCTGAGCCCGCGCATCCCGAGCTGAAGACAGCAGAACGATGGTCTGCCACACCAGAAAACCCAACGCCACCAAAAGTCCCAAGAGTCCGCCAATGATACCAGCGAGAATCCGCCCGAGATGAATGGGGCTGACATCTTGGTTCATCAACAGAGCACGGCTGATGGCCATCGCGGAAGATGCCAGCAACACCAAGCCAAGCACAACCACCCCATCAAAGCCACGCTGTCGAAAATACCGAAACAGGCCAATTCGATTGGTCCCCGGCACTCCCAGCCCCGTAATGAGCGCGGTAACGGCCACGGGCAGAGTGAACAAGGTGGCGGTACCGCCCCACAGCCATTCCATCCAGTTCATCAGTTCCTGCAATTGAGACGGGTGAAACACTAAAAAGGGCCAGGAAACGGGTAATTCCGGCAAACCCATGGGCAGCAGACCCAGGACAGCCACCAGTGGCAACGTCCAGCGACGGGGCTCGCGCAACGTTGGAATGGGGCCCATGGCCTTTTGAACTTGGGCGGCCGCGTATTTACGCAACGAGTGAATTCGCAATTTCAATTTCACCTCAGCCCCGAGTCCATTGTGTGTTCCGATACCATCGATTGAGATCATCCGTTTCTGAAAACAACCTTCAGTGCTTTTTTTCAGAAGTTGTTGGCGTTTCTTCCCCGGCAGGGCTGGGTCCAGTATAGCGCATTTGAGTTCCACAACGCAGACAGTTTACCCACAAAACCCAGCCCATGGTTTCAATGGTGCGTTTGGTGTGACAGTTCGGGCATATAAAAACCACGGAAGCCAATTTCCCTGCCATGAGCTTCACGTCCCGTTACAAGTCTGTTTGACGTCCATATGGACCCCTCGATGAACTCCTCAGACTTGTTGATGAACTCCTCAGATTTGTTTTTAAAGTGATGGAAACTTGCCTGAAACTACACAACTCGTGTGTTTCTCAGAGTACGGGAATCAGCATTTTCGCAGCGACACCGACGAGCAAAACACCGTAAAACCACTTGACCCACGTCGGTTTCGCACGGTTGGCCATAAACCAAGAACCCAGCAAAGACGCCACAATCACCGACAATACGGTGACGATGAGGAGTACAGGGTCAATCTTCATGTGCGTGGCGTGACCCAAGAAACCTGAGAAACTGGAGAAAGTCACAATATATGCAGTCGTTGCCGCTGCCTGCTTAGTTTTGTAGCCAATCCACATCAACAGAGGACTGATGATGAATCCACCACCAATTCCGAGCATGCCACCGAGAAAACCAGCCAAACCTGCCACGATGCTCCCCACAATGGCTCTCTGCGTCACAGACATCACCATGTCTTTGTCCGGGCGATTTGCCACCCACAAAGTTCGTCCAGCGGCAATCAGCACCATGATGGAAAACAGGATGACCAATAGGTGATCTGGCACTCGCGTGGCCAACATTGAACCTACCGGAGCCAATACGAGGGCGCTCAGTGCCATGGGCAATCCACCCTTCCAGTCCACCAGGTGTTTTCGCCCGTAAGGAATGAGAGCAATCAAGGTGTTTAATCCATTCAGCAGCAGTCCTAACGGAATGACCACGTCTTTCAAAGCAAATCCCAACCAATGAAAAATAGGAACATAAAGCATTCCACCGCCGAGTCCGAGCATGGAAAAGATGAACGATACAATAAAAATAAGAAGACCTGACCACAGTAGCATAAGTATCCCTGCTTTCTGCTCTCCTGTCTAAGAGCGCATGAAATAGATTGATTGCATAGTCAATGTAGACCCGAATGAGCTAGCTGGCAAGGCCTTTTATATGGAGTTTTTGTGAAATCCTTTTTTTACAAATGTCGATTGATTCATCAAGTTCATTCGACTAAATTGAAGGGGCACAAGACAGTTTTATTGTTCATGACCGATACTCACCTATCTGGTAACCCTCACCAATGTGCTTTTGTGCACCAATTACTGTTCTTGCTCCAGTGTCTCAGGATGACACGCAATAAGCCTCGTTGTTCCGACTCGTCCAAAACTTGTCCGATTCTCGAAGATTAGAATAAAATAGATTGACTAATCGATTCACAAGGCCTACAATGTGCCCTGTTCACAGAGATCTTTGAACGTCTGGATTGATCATCCGAATCGAAAGATCCGAATCTGGAGGAGGTAGCTAAACATGATCACACTGGAACATGAAACGCGTGTGACGGATGAAGAGTTGAAGGGTGCACAATTTTTTCACGGACACAAGTGCCCCGCCATGCCGCAAGGACTGCGAGCCGGTCACTTGGCGATGGACCTTCTGGGAGTGCAACGTGCTCGCACCGGCGGTGAGTTAATGATGATTGTGGAAATTGGCGACAATCATTTTTCCGGTTGTCTCGCCGATGGGTTGCAGTATTCCACGGGGTGCACTTTTGGCAAAAGCAATATTATCAAAAAACCTCTAGGTAAATTTGCCTTCACCCTGATTGACCCGAAGACAAAACGCGCCGTGCGCATCTGTGCCAAGCACGACCGCATGAAACAGTGTTTGACCATGCCCTTTTTCGAGGAACGGCGAAAGGGAATCCCCCCTTACGACCTGGACCCAAGTGTGGTGGACCCACTGATTGAAGACACCCTGACACGAGACTGGCGGGAAATGTTTGATGTCACCCTGTATGAAAACTACCCGGTGACCAAGGCTGGTGAAACGTTTGACGCCGTGCAATGTCACGAATGCAAGGAATTGGTGGTCACTCAGTATGCCCAATCCCTGAATGGAGAATGGTACTGTCAAACCTGCTTTGACGCCTTGACGCATCGTGGCCTTCATTCGCATTCGTAGGAGTTGTTCGAAAGGGGAGGCGAGTAGAACATGAAAAAATTGCATTTTGATGGCGTCACACTGGGGGGTGGCCCTGGGGCCACCCCCGGAGCCCAATTACTGGCACGGGCGGGAAAGAAAGTGGCCATCGTGGAACAAGGGAAAGGCCTAGGAGGAACCTGTCTATTTGAAGGGTGCATTCCATCCAAAATTTTTCTTGAAACCGCCAGTCGTCTCCATGCTTTCACAGAAAGCGCACCGTTTGGCATCACCGATGCCCATTTCGGTGGACTGGACTTGGTCCAACTGCGGCAACGCAAGACGGATATTCTCGCAGCCAGAGTTCAAGGCGCCAACCAGGTATGTTCCCGCTTGGGCATTGAGATCATTCAAGGAACCGCAGATTTTGTCAGCTCCCATGAATTGCGCGTCCAACGACCGGAACAGGAAGACTTGTTGTTAGAGGCCGACTTTCTTCTGATAGCTCCTGGTTCTACCTCGTCCACCCTGCACATTGTGGGCGCAGACAACCCGCACATCTGGACGAGTGCCGACGCCCTACGCATGGATGAGATACCAAGGACCTTGACCCTCATTGGAGGCGGATATATTGGTTGTGAACTCGCCACCTTGTTCAGCCGTTTGGGCACTCAAGTGCACATTTTGGAGGCCGCGCCCCGGCTGCTGTTGACGGAAGATCCTGGAGTTTCCGAGGCCCTGATTCAGTCCTGGCAACAATCCAACGCAGGAATTTCCGTGGACTTGAATGTCGATATTCAAGCAATTCGCCAAGCCACTGAAGACCTGTGGCAAATCAACTACCAAGACACAGAAGGACACTTCCATACCCTGGAGAGTCAGAGAGTTCTCATGGCCGTTGGCCGCAAACCGAACACCGCCGGACTGTCCTGGGACAAAGCGGGGCTACACCTGGGGTCTCATGGGGAAGTGCCTGTCAACGACTTCTATCAAACCGAGGTCCCGCACATTTATGCTCCTGGGGACGTCAACGGACGCATCATGCTGGCGCACGCGGCCACTCGTCAAGCCCAGTTGGCGGCACTGCACATCCTGGGACGCTTGACCAACCCAGAGAATTTGGTGGTCCCCCATGTCATCTTCACATCCCCGGAAATTGCCGCTGTGGGAGCTGACAGCCGCAGCTTGACAGAACACCCCGAGTGGCGTTTGGTGCGTTGGAACTATGCTCAAGACGCTCGGGCCCGCATTGTCGGGGATTTGACGGGTTACGCTCAGTTGATATGGGACCCCACATCGCGAGAATTGAAGGGGTTGCAGGTCATGGGCAGTGAAGCAGGGGAACTGATTGAAGAAGCCACTTATGTTCTCACTCATCACGGTACTGTGGACAGCTTGGCTCAAACCATTCATCCCCACCCCACCCTCAACGAGGTGGTCAGCGAACTGGCGAGTTTCACCATTTCCGGACTGTAACCATCTGAGAGAAAGCTTTTAATTCTTGCCCTGGATTGCCCCTCGTTGAGTGACAGACAGACGTTCTCCTCGTTTGATGAATGGACCTTTTCGACAGGGACCCTGCGTACCTCTGCACGGAAGTGCGCACGGTCCCTATCTGGCCTGTCTCAACACTTTCAGGTATTTCCTACAGAGGACGGTGCCTCCATTCCCAGTCAGCCTCGCTGCACCACACGGCCAGCCTCGCTGCATCTCGTGGGGTCTATTCAGTAAATGCAATAACGTGGATTTACATCCCTTGCTGGTGCCGCTATCAGCGGCATGGAGAACTATCCCTATCAAACTGTCCCTGTCAAACTGCCGCACTCGTCATATACTGCGGACGGGTGAGACAAATGGGAACTCCAATTATTGTGGAACCGCATGTGGTGTATGGTCCGGGAAGAATCACGTATGGGGAGAACGTGTTCATTGCCGAACACTCTTGGTTCTCATTGCCAATGCCAGAGGCTGAAATCATTATTGGCAACAACACACAATTGGGTCGCTTCCTCGGCATGTCGTGTGCCCGTCGGATTGAAATTGGCGACAGTTGTGTGATTGGCGAACGAGTCTTTCTTGCCGACGTTGGACACGCATATGAGGACCCGAATCGCTGCATCCTTATCTCCGGTTTGACCGAACCGAAACCGGTTATCATTGCCAACGATGTGCTGATTGGGGTGGGCGCCTTCATTGGCCCGGGAGTTACCATTGGTCAACATGTGATGATTGGAGCCAATTCTGTTGTCACCCG
>DAHWFY010000048.1 GCA_027336365.1 Bacillota bacterium
CCTAACTCTGGTTTGCCAATTGGTTTTTATACTCCCATGATTGACTTGTTCAACCCATCGCAAACCGCGAAGAGCCACATGAATTATATCAACGGAGTGTGGACGGAGTCTGCTGGCGGTAAGCGGTTTGAGAGCGTCTGTCCGGGAGATGGGCAGGTTGTGGCCACGGTTCCGGACAGCACAGCGGAGGACGCAAAACGAGCTGTTGCGGCGGCGCGGGCGGCGTTTGATGGAGGAGAATGGAGCAGCCATCTGAACGCACCGGTTCGTGCCAAGCTACTCAGACAAATTGCCGAGCGAATTCGCAGTGATGTGGAACGATTGGCAGAAATAGAAACTCTGGACAGCGGTAAACCCATTGTCGAAACAACCTTGATTGACATTCACTTGGCGGCAGACTGCTTTGAATATTACGCAGATCTGACATCTTACCTTGGTGGACGCCAGGTGGCTTTGCCGCAAAATGCACTGGACTTCACCTTGCGTGAACCTCTCGGTGTCATCGTGGCAATTGTACCATTCAACTTTCCGCTGCTGCTTGCGGCTTTTAAGGTGGCCCCCGCACTTTTAACGGGGAACACTGTTGTGCTCAAGCCGTCGGAGTATACGCCATCTACCGCAATGGAGCTCGCCACAATTTGTGAAGGAGTCGGCGTTCCAGCGGGCGTTTTCAACGTCGTCACGGGTTTCGGTCCCACGGTGGGCGAGGCTCTGGTGGCAGACCCGGGAGTGGATAAAGTCAGCTTCACCGGATCCACTGGAACCGGCAAGCGAATCATGGAACTCGCGGCAAAAACGCTGAAGAAGGTGACACTGGAACTAGGTGGGAAGGGACCAAACATTGTTTTTGCCGATGCGAACTTGAATCAGGCCTTGGAAGGTGTGGTCTTGGGCGCCTTTATGAATCAAGGAGAGGTTTGCATTGCTGGTACTCGCGTGCTTGTGGAACAATCGATTTACGACGAGTTTGTGGATCTCCTGGTGGAGCGGGCGAGGCATCTAAAGGTTGGGCATCCTTTGGATTGGGAAACCCGGGTAGGGTCGCTCATTCATCGCGGACAGTACGACAAGGTCCGCCGATTCGTCGAGGGGGGCAAGGCTGCTGGCGCCACGTTGCTTGCGGGGGGTGTAGAACCAGCGGAAGAAGCGCTGCACGGGGGATTCTATCTCCCCCCCACGGTATTTGCCCACGTGTCCAACGATATGGAGATTGCCCGTGAGGAGATATTTGGCCCAGTTGCAAGTGTTATCTCGTTTGCAGATGAAGAACAAGCCATTCAAATTGCCAATGATTCGGCATATGGGTTAGCAGGTGCCGTGTGGACCGAAAACATCAAACGCGGATTGCGGGTTGCAAGGAGGTTGCAACTCGGAACGGTGTGGATTAACCAATACAATCGTCTTTGCGTGGAAGCCCCCTTTGGCGGTAACAAGCAGTCTGGCATAGGACGAGAACTCGGCATTGAAGCTTTAAATGATTACACTCAAATTAAAAACGTGTACGTGGAGTTGGAGGATGAGATAATCACCCTATATGAATAGGGAGAGTGGAGGGAGCCTGTTGCTGGATTTTTTTCAGTTTTTTTCTCCCACCCGAATTGTTGGGGGAGCACCTGGATTATTGGGCCAATTGGGTCCGGAGTTAGAGCCATTCAGGAGAAAAAAGGTCGGCATCGTCATGGATCCCGTCATTGAAGGGCTGAACCTCATTGATGTTTTGCAGCCTAGCCTGCGCGAAGCGGGGATGGAGGTTGTGGCCACCTTTGCAGACGTGCCCCAGGACAGCGACATTCCAATTGTGCAACGGGCTGCGACTGAGTTCTCCAAGGCTGGAGTCGAGATGCTATTTGCCATTGGGGGTGGAAGTGTCATCGACACGGCCAAAGCCGCCAATATCGTCCTGACACATGGTGGAGATCTGCGGGACTATCAGGGTGCCCAGATTTTGACCCATCCTCTGTTGCCGTTGGTGGCGGTGCCCACCACAGTGGGCACTGGTTCCGAGGTCACAATGGTCTCTGTCGTCGTAGATCGCGAGGACCACCGCAAGTTGACGTTTATCGACCGCACTCTAGCCCCCACCCTGGCGGTGCTTGACCCAGGTGTAACCTATTCCCTGCCCACCCGACTCGTGGCAACCACGGCGATGGATGCCCTGACACATGCCCTGGAAGCATTTATCGACCTCGAACACAGTCCATTGAGCGACGCTTGGGCGGTAGCAGCGGCAAATCTCATCCGTCAAAACCTCTTGCCTGCCCTAGCCCCAAGTGGATTTGAGGAGGCCCGCGCGAACCTGCAGGTGGCAAGCGCGATGGCCGGGGTGGCATTTAATCACAGCATGGTGGGCATTGTCCACGCACTGGCTCATTCCCTTGGCGGTGTGGCCGGAGTTCCCCACGGACTTGCCAATATGTTGATGTTGACTGAGGGATTGACAAGCAATTTAGCGGTTGCGGCGGACCGGATTGCAGAGGTTGGACTGCGCTCAGAATTCATCAGCAAACAACGTGAGCACACCCCCGTTATCGCCACTGCACAGGACGTGATTGATGAGCTGGTTCGTTTTCGTCGCCAAGTGACGGAAACCGCAGACCTGCCCCACAGCCTGCGGGGAGCGGGTGTCACGGAGAACCAACTGACGTTTCTGGTGGAACGAGCCAGTGAAGATGGAAGTTTAGTTTATAACCCCAGGACCGTGCCTCCTGAAGAGATCCTACAGATGTACAAAAACGTGATGGGAGAGTGACTTTATGGCTTTGTTTAAAGATGAAGAAGATGTCTATGCGGTATTGGGCACGTTTTTTCGCAACGCTTCCCGCGATGAGACAATGGGTCCCGCTATTCAAAAATCTGGTCTCATCATCCAATTCGAGTACTCTGATCCAGCTTCTATTTTAACCATTGACGCCACTGAGGCGGCTGATGGAGCATATTTTGCTGTCATTGAAGGGCGGACGGAGAAAAAACCGGATGTTCACATGACCATGAAGGCGGATATCGCCAACCAATTTTGGCTGGGAAAATTGAATCTTTTGGCAGCTCTGTCGAGGCGGCAAATGGTGGCCAAGGGCCCTATTCCGAAAATTGTAAAACTGTTACCGGCGATTCAACCTGCGTATAAGATGTACCAGGAATACTTGCAAAAAATCGGCCGCTCAGAACTACTTGGGTACTGAACCTCTCTCCCATCAGTCCCATCCATGCTGATGTCCACCATCGCCTGTCAGAACACCGCCTCACTCGATGGGTGTGGTCGCAAACTGGCTGTTGTATAAGTCCGCATAAAAACCGCCTTGTTTGAGAAGATCCGAATGAGTCCCTTGTTCAATGACCTGCCCATGATTCATCACCAAAATCAAATCAGCCTCGCGAATGGTTGAGAGACGATGTGCAATGACAAAGCTGGTTCGCCCGCGCATCAGATTTTTCATGGCGTCTTGGATTGCCATTTCGGTCCGGGTGTCAACGCTGCTGGTTGCTTCATCCAAAATTAAAATGGGCAAGTCTGCCAGGACTGCGCGAGCAATGGTCAAAAGTTGCCGCTGCCCTTGCGATATGTTGGAAGCCTCTTCGTTCAACTCCGTATCATAGCCCTGCGGTAGAGTGCGGATAAAGTGGTCCGCATGAGCTGCACGGGCGGCCTCCACGATTTCCTCCTCGTTTGCATGCTCGCGTCCATAAGCGATGTTGTCCCGAATGGTGCCATTGAACAGCCAGGTATCCTGCAACACCATTCCGAACAGGCGTCTTAAATCCCCCCGGCGAAGGTGAGTGATATCCACCCCGTCCACTGTGATTTGTCCGGCGTTCACATCATAAAAACGCATCAGGAGGTTCACCAGGGTGGTTTTACCTGCCCCTGTGGGGCCCACGATGGCAACCATTTGTCCAGCCTTAACGTCCATATTGAGATGATTGATGAGCGGATGGTCCTTCTCATAGCGAAAGGCCACATCATGCAAGGCGACATTCCCTTGCGGCGTGGTTACCAGGTCTGGTTGGGTCAATTCGGGTGTCTCTTCCGGTTCATCCAAAATTTCAAACACGCGTTCAGACGACGCCAACGCCGACTGAATTGTGTTCGAGATACTTGCAAGCTGAGTCATCGGTTGCGTAAACTGTCGAGCATACTGGATAAACGCCTGAATGTCGCCAATCTGGATGGCGTGCCGTGTCACTAAAATCCCACCGATAACGCTCACCAACACATAGCCCAAGTTCCCAATCACGTTCATGAGTGGCATAATGATGCCTGTGACAAACTGCGCCTTCCAAGTGGATGCATACAGTCGTTCATTCATCTCTTCAAACGTCTCAATGGATTGAGGTTCACGGCCAAAGGCTTTAACAATGGCATGGCCCGTGTACATTTCCTCCACGTGCCCGTTCAATTCACCAAGTTGGCGTTGCCGAGCTAAAAAGTATTGTTGAGAACGGGTTGCAATCCCTTTCGTGACAATGAAGCTCAGAGGCAACGTGAGAGCAATCACCAACGTCATCAAGGGGCTAATCGTGAGCATCATGACGACGACACCGATGAAAGTCACCCCTGCCGTAATGAGTTGAGTCAAACTCTGCTGCAAGGTGCTACTGATATTGTCGAAATCATTCACGAAACGACTCAAAATTTCCCCATGTGGATGAGTGTCGAAAAATTCAACGGGGAGCCGAGCCAGTTTCTCCATCACTTCTTTTCGTATCGTGTACACGATTCTCTGTGCAATCCCGGCCATCACGTATTGCTGCACCCAACTGAAAATGGCGCTGAATACATACAAAAATGCCAAAACCATCAGCAGGTGCAAGATCTGCTGAAAATCCACCCCGCCCCCCGGCACACCGCGAATTTTCGCAATGAATCCAACAAACAGGTCAGTGGTGATATTCCCCAGGATCTTCGGACTTAAGATGCTAAAGACGGTGCTCAAAATGGCCGCAATGAGCACCACCCCCAACAAAACCGCACGGGAGCGAAAATACCTCAAAAGGCGCCTTGCCGTGCCCTTGGCATTCTTGGGCTTTTCCACTGGCATGGCGAGCCCCATCGGACCTCCGGCACCAAATCCGCCTTGACCGTGCCCGCCTGCAAACCCTGGACGCTGTGGATCTTTCCGTTCTTCACTCATGCGATTTCCTCCGGCGAAAGCTGTGACAATACGATTTCTTGATAGACCGGGCAGGTCTCCATGAGTTCATGATGTGTCCCTATGCCCACCAATCGCCCGTCGTCCAGCACCACAATGCGATCCGCATCCATCACGGTGCTGGCCCGCTGCGCCACAATAAGGACGGTGGCCGACGCTATCTCACGTCGCAGAGCAGTGCGAAGTTTGGCATCGGTCTTGTAATCCAAGGCTGAAAAGCTGTCATCGAAAAGATAGATGTCCGCGCGACGCACCAACGCCCGAGCCATCGAAAGCCGCTGTTTTTGTCCCCCTGAAAGATTGGCTCCGCCCTGGGAAATCACAGAGTCAAACCCGTCGGGTAACTCGGTGAGAAACTCGGTGACCTGCGCAACATCCGCAGCATGGCACACGGCTTCGTCCGACGCGTCATCGACTCCATAACGAATGTTCTGAGCAATGCTACCGCTGAATAGCACCGCTCGTTGAGGCACATATCCCATCTTGGCGCGTAGCTGAGCTTGGGTCATCTCCCGCACATCCACACCGTCGATGAGGATGTTGCCCGTTGCGACATCATGGAAGCGGAGAATCAGATTCATCAAGGTGGATTTCCCCGACCCGGTTCCACCGATAATGGCGGTCATTTCGCCAGCGTTGGCACTAAAGGAGATGTCAGAAATGGCCGGTTCTTCCGCACCCGGGTAAGTAAAAGTGACATGTCGAAACTCTATCTGCCCTCGCTCAGCATGTGTCGTTTGAGGATGGGGCGGGTCCTTAATTTCCGGGGTCATGGCGAGCACCTCGTTAATCCTGAGCGCCGACGCCTGACCGCGGGGAATCATAAACGCCATCATTGAGACCATCATCACGGAAAACATAATTTGCATCACGTACTGAATGAACGCCATCAACTTCCCGATTTGAAGCGCTCCATTATTAATCTGGATGCCGCCAAACCAGACAATGGCGAGGGTCGACAGATTCATGATGAGCATGACCACCGGCATCATTGCGGCCATGAGTTGAAAAACCCGTACCGACGTGTCCGTGAGATCCAGATTTGCCTCATCAAATCGGTCGATTTCATAGGACGTTCGATTAAAGGAACGGATGACGCGTACCCCAGTCAAGTTCTCCCTGAGGACTCGATTGATTCGGTCGACCTTCTTTTGCATGGTTCGAAACAATCCAAGGCCATGACCCATGACCAGATAGATTGCAATGCCCAAGACTGGAATCGCCACCACGATGACGAGCGAGAGTTTAGCATCGGTATACACCGCTAAAATAATGCCGCCCAAGGCGGTTAAGGGAGCCATCACCATCATACGCAGCATCATGTTGACCAACTGCTGCACCTGCATGACGTCATTAGTGGTTCGTACAATGAGGGATGACGTGCCGAGTTGGTCGAACTCATGCACGGTGAAATTTTCAACGTGGGCAAAAAGATGGCTCCTGAGTCGCTGTCCAAACCCTGCGGTCGCCTTAGCCCCATAGAGGCTGGCATAGACAGAAGCCACTCCACCCAACGTGGTTACCAACAGCATGAACACTCCGACCTTGATGATATAGGAGATGTTCCCCTTCATCACCCCGACATCCACGATATTGGACATCAGATTTGGCAAATACAAGGTGGACATCGTCTGAAGAAATGTGAGCACCATCACCAAAATCACAAACGTTCGATAGGGTCGCAAAAAGCGAAACAGCGTCATCATGTCCAATTGCTCTCCAATCTCTTGCGAGTTACCTTCACTATACTGGAAAGAGGGGATGGTTGAAAAGATTCATCATCAAAACTTTTAATCATATTGTTTATTAATCAATCAAATATTATGGAGCGAGTGTTCACCTCCCCCTTCAGGATCTCACCAGGACCCTCAGTGGCAGGCCATCATGACAAACAAGAAATTGAAATTCCCTGCACAAACCTACCAAAAGGAAAAAATTCGACATCCATGAGATGACCGGATGTATAATGATGTACAATGAGACAAATAAGGTAGGGGGAGAACACTATGAAATCGACTGGAATCGTGCGAAAAGTAGACACGCTGGGCAGGATTGTGGTCCCAAAGAAGTTGCGTCGTGAGTTTGAAATTCATGAATACGATTTCATGGAGTTGTACGTGGAAGGAGACCAAGTTGCCATTGAGAAATACCTTCCTGCCTGTATATTTTGTGACAGCACAGAAGGTATCGTGATGTTCCATGAACATCCTGTCTGTGCCCAGTGTCAAGAAACCCTTTTAAACATGGTGAAAAGGGAAAATCGCTAATTGGGCTCTCTCCATCCTCTCTCCATTGATGACGATTCAAGTACGATAGAGATTCAGGGACTTATCTGCACAGTGGATTTATGCTCGATTGATTTCCGTACTGCCGCCTTGTTGCAACAGATACATCTTATGATAGAGTCCCTCCTGTGCCAGCAACTGTTGATGGGTTCCTTGTTCCACAATCTCACCATGGTGTAGCACCAAGATGAGGTCTGCATCCTGAATGGTGGACAATCGATGAGCGATGGCGATTGTCGTCCGGCCATACCGCATTTTTTGCAAAGTGCGCTGAATGGCCTCCTCGGTTTCGGTATCCACGCTGGCGGTGGCTTCATCAAGGACCAAGATAATTGGGTTTATGGCCATCGTCCGCGCAAAGGAAAGCAACTGACGCTGTCCAGTGGAAAGTGTTGCTCCACGCTCCCCGATGGGAGCATGATACCCCCCTGGCAGATTGCGAACAAACTCGTCGGCTTGCACGAATTGTGCCGCCTCCACCACCTGTTCACTAGAAATGAAGTCATTTCCCAGCCGAATATTGGAGGTGATATCTCCGACAAACAAAAAAGGATCCTGTAAAACCAGACCCACTTTGCGCCGGAGTTCACTCTCTGAAAACAACCGCAGATCCATGCCATCAATGGTAATCCGCCCCCTATCCATCGGATAAAATCGCATGAGCAGGTTTATCATGGAGCTCTTTCCACTACCGGTGTGTCCCACAATGGCAACCGTTTGTCCTGGCATTGCAGTGAAACTGATATGCTGGAGCACATCCGTCCGACCATCATATGAAAAAGACACGTCCTCAAAAGTGACACGTCCTTCCTTGATTTCCGGGTTTGCGTAGCCTTCTTGAGTGGGGGCGGCATCCGTGTTGTCCATAATCTGAAATACCCTCTCGGCGGAAACCATGGCCTGTTGGAAAAAATTGAGACGTTGAAGCATGTTATTCACTGGTTCAAAGAATCGGCTCAAATAGGCGACAAAGGCGTACAGAACACCGATATTAACCATATGAGAAAAGGAATATAATCCAAAATATCCTAATATGAGCGCCAGAGTGAAAAGATAGACTCCATCCATCAATGGACGCAGGAGTAACGCGTTCAACTGAGTATTGCGGAAACGAACTCGCCGATAAGCCTCATTAATTTCGCCAAATTCCTTGCGAAGTCTGGGTTCCTGACGCATCGCTTGGATAATCGACATTCCCTGCAAGGATTCATTCAACTTGGCATTGAGCTGGGATAACCGTTGCCGAGATAAATGGAAAATAGGTGAAGTGACTTTACGGTATAGTATCATGATGCCAATGATAACTGGAATAAGAAACATGCAGTAGATTGCAAGACGCGCATCCAGGGCAAACATGGCAATTAGGATACCGACAAGAACGGTGATGTTTTGAATAAACGTTGAAAGCACGGTCATGAACATATCCAAAATTGCCTGAGTGTCATTGGTTATTCTGGAAACCAGCACACCTACGGGAGTCCGGTCAAAAAAGGCCAATGCCAGTTTTTGGACTTTGTCAAACAATTCCACCCGCAGACGTTGAATGATGTCAAGAGCCAGCATTTGGAATAATAGCAGTTGCACCACGTTCAATCCAGCAGTAAAAACGACTAAAGCCATATAGCCGCCCCCCAGCCACATCAACTCCTGCTCCGGGAAGTGTCTGGGGATGAGGTAGCCATCAATGAAGATCTTGATGAGAATAGGCTGAAAGACGTCTGCCGCGGTGGCCATCAGCAAAATACTCACGGACAGGATAACTTTTCCGCGATATGGTAGCATATAGCGAAGAAGACGCACAAAGATGCCCCGTTTCACCTCTGGGAGCGCGTACTCCAGCCCCTCCATACTCAACCCCGGCCACCTCCTTGTTCAACCAAACTCTCCAATTGCTGACGCCTGTACATATCGGCATATCTCCCCCCCAATGCCCACAGTGAATCATGGGTTCCCTGCTCGACAATGGCCCCCTCCTCTAACACGATGATCCAATCCGCGTGTTCAATGGTTCTTAATCGATGCGTCGCAATGAGGGTAGTCCGCCCCGCGCGGTTTTGACGTAATTCCGCAAGGATATTCGTTTCCGTTCTTGCATCCACCGCCGACAAGGTATCATCCAACAGCAGAATCTCGGCATCTTGCAAGAGGGCACGCGCTATCGAGATCCTCTGTTTTTGCCCACCCGAAAGGGTCGCGCCCCGTTCTCCAATGAGAGTCTGATATCCTTCAGGAAATGATTCAATATCCCCATCCATACTGGCCATGTGAGCCACTCGTTCAATTGTCTCCATGGCTGTATCGGGTCGGACGAAAGCAATGTTTTCGGCCACCGAGGCGGAAAACAGGAAATCATCCTGAGGCGCATAGGCCAGGCTTTGTCGCAGGCTGTTGAGTGTCACATCGTAAATTGAATGCCCGCCAATGGCAATGTCACCGTCCTGAACATCAAATTCTCGCAGAAGAGTCCGCATGAAGGTCGTTTTACCGGACCCAGTCCGTCCAACAATGCCGATGGTCTGCCCCTGTTTAATCCGCAAATCAATGTTCTTTAATGCAGCACGCTCACTGTTGGGGTAACGGAAGGCATGAATGTGATAAGTGATATCCCCACTGGGCACGATGTGCAGGGCGTGAGGCCGGTCTTGGACCTCGGACACAATATGCAAAAGTTGTTGAATTCGCTCATAGGAGGCACCCCCCCTTTCCACAATATTGAACAGAAATCCAAAGGCAAGCATAGGCCAAATGAGTTCTCCTAAATACAGGGTAAAACTGGTGAGTTGGCCAATGTTCAGATGCCCATGGATGACAAAAACCGCTCCAAAAGCGATGGATAAAAAATAAGAAAATCCGACAATGACGAAGATAGTGGGGTCAAACAGTGAATCAATACGGGCGACGGCGACATTTTTATCCACCACATCTCGAGAAAGTTCCACAAAATTCTTTCGTTCCCATGCTTCCTGACCAAAGGCTCGGACCACACGAATACCGGAAATATATTCTTGTATTCTGTCGTTAATATCCGAAAACGCTGCTTGCGCCAAATGAAAACGCTTATGTAAAATTCTCCCGTATCGGGATACCGCAAATGCCATCAGTGGCATGGGCGATAAAGAAATGAGGGTCAGTTCCCAACTGATGGTGGAAGCCATGGTGGCAATGACAACGGTTCCGGTCGTAATCGAGTCCACCAGAGTGAGCACACCGTCGCCGGCGGTTTCTTGGACGGCCTGCACATCATTAGTGGAATGAGCCATCAGATCACCAATCCTCTGCTGATGGTAGAATTGTGGCGACATGAGGCTAAAGTGGTGATAAAGACGTGTACGTAAATCAGTTGCCAACTGAATTGATCCGCCATACAGCAAAATTCTCCATAAGTAGCGAATGGCGTATGAAATCAGAGCAGAGGCTAAAATCACCAATAACCCGTAGGCCAGTCGAGAGCGAGTCAATGTATGGTGAGTCAATTCGTTGACAATAATACCCACTACATAAGGGGGCAGCAAGGCGATGAGATCAACCACAATTAACAGGACAATTCCACCAAGGTAACGTTTCTTGTGCTCCTGAAAGAACCACATGAGGTCAAAAAAAACTCGCACGTTATTCGTCCTTTCTCATTTGATTGAACAATTCATCACAGACGAAATATGCCTTATAGTGATGGAGGTTCTACGCAACTGAATTTACTGGATAGACCGTCATGCCGCTGTGAGCGGCACCAACAAGGGATGTAAATCCACGCAACTGTATTTACTGGAATAAGTCAGACCCAAGCAGCGCGAGGAGGCCAGCCCAAAATGCGCACCCAGCGTACGTTTCTGGTACGTGAGGGAGCATTTTGGGCGACGACGCGGCAATGCGCCGGGGAGTTCTGACCCCTTTCCGGGCAACCTCTAAATAGCAAAGGGTTGAGGATATCCCTCCTCCCTCTTGATTGCAAGGCATGCGGTCATTGAATGAATAAAAAACTAAAACTGATCAGAGAGGAGTCCCATTGATGGAAGAAGACATGAAATATCCCATTGGACATCCAGCCATTCCGCAGGACATCACGATGGAACACATCCGCAACTGGATCTTGGAAATGGAGAATGCCCCCACTCTCTTGATGGACGCGGTTCGCGGTCTGACCCCCGAGCAATTGGATACCCCCTACAGACCTGGGGGCTGGACGGTTCGTCAAGTGGTCCATCACCTCGCAGATACCCATGTGAACACCTACATCACCTTCCGACGTACCCTGACAGAAGAAAGGCCTTCTATTCCCGGCCACGATGTGAATGGATGGGCAGATCTGATGGATGCTAAAACGGGAGACATTGGGGTGTCGCTTGCCCTGTTCGACAGCCTCCAGGAGCGCTTTGCCAACCTCCTGTGGACAATGAACGAAGTGGATTTCCGTCGAAAGTACCGTCGAGCCGACGGTAGCGAACGAGATTTGGCCACCACTCTGGGTGTCTATGCTTGGCATGGCCGCCACCACGCAGCTCACATCACCCGCTTGAGGGAGAAAATGGAATGGTAAATTGAATATTCAACTGGACAAAATTTTGCACCTACCGCCGAATGTGACCCTGGTTCCTTTCACAAATCTCAAGAAACTCATGTCACTACGTGTCTAGCTCCACCTGTGTCAAAAACTCTCGAATGGTTGCCAAATAAGCCTCAGGCTCTTCCCGTAGAGGAGAGTGAGAACTGTTCGGAAAAACATGGAGCTTAGAGTTAGCAACCAATGCCTGGTAGGCGCGGGTGGACGCCGGCGTCGCTTCGTCATAAGCCCCACAAGTGAACAGAGCAGGGACATGAATTTCGCGCAGGCGGTCCATCCGTTCATAGGTTTTCAAATTCCCGGTGGCGTGGAACTCGGACGGCCCCCACATCCAGTGGTACACTTCATCGCCAAACGCCGCATCCCGTTCCGCCCTTTCCTCAATTGGAACGGAAACCCGACAGACGTGACGTTTCATATACTCTTCGGTGGCAACCTTATACTCTCCAGACTGAGTGGTCCCAAGGAGTTCGCACTGCTTGAGCGTTGACTGTACCGCTTCAGGCAACCCTTGGCGGTAGGCGTTGGCGTCCGCCACCCATCTGGCAACGCTTAGACAAGGACTGGAAAACACCGCACTGACCACACCGTCTGGTTGAGTCAGCAAATAATCTGTCAACAGCATGGTCCCCCAGGAATGGCCAAGGATGTGAACCAAGGTCAAATTCAGGGCGTCTCGTAACGTTGCCAACTCTCGCACAAACCGATCTACAACCCATAGAGAACTGTCTGTGGGTCGATCCGATTTTCCACATCCTAACTGATCATACAAAATCACAGGCCTCTCCTGCTGCAGCTCCCCTAATCTCCGCATGCCCAGGTGGGAACTTCCCGGTCCACCGTGCAAAACCAGCAGGGGAACCGCATTTCCAGACCCCAGCATCTGGTACCACACACGTCCACCCTCCACTTGGACATACCCTTCCCGTATCACACCCCATGACCTCCCTTAACATATGAACCACTCCCGCCTAATCATCCCTGGTTTTGTGCCAGAACCAGGGTTGTCAGATCTCAAATCACCCAATTACCCGCACGAAATAGGGGAACCGTCGTGCCGTCAGGCAAAATTCCGTCAATATCCAATTCGGTCGAGCCCACCATGAAGTCCACATGGCTGATGCTGTCGTTGGCTCCGTGACGTTCCAAATCCTCTTTGGACATTTCTTTACCCCCCTCAAGGCAGGTGGGGTACGCTTCACCAATGGCCAGGTGACAGGAGGCGTTCTCATCAAAGAGGGTATTGTAAAAAAGGGTGTTCATGTTGGAGATGGGGGAATTCACCGGTACCAAGGCCACCTCACCCAGGTAATGGGAGCCTTCGTCTGTTTCAATCAGTTCCTTCAACGTATCAACCCCAGTTTCAGCCTGGTAACTTACAATCCGACCGCTCTCAAAGGTGAGTTGAATACCTTCAATCACGACTCCACCGTATGCCAGGGGTTTGGTACTGCTCACCACACCATGCACCCCGTCCCTTTTGGGCAAGGTGTACACCTCTTCCGTAGGCAGGTTGGCGACAAACCAATTGCCCTGTCCATTCATGCTGCGTGCCGCCTGCCAGAAGTGTAAGTCCGGCAACTCCACCGTCAAATCTGTGCCTGGTGCTTGGTAGTGAAGACTTCTGAAGTGTCTGTCGTTCAAAAACTGCGCTCTCTCCTCCAGACCATCTAAGTGGGCCTGCCAAGCCGCCACGGGATTTTTCTCATTCATCCGCATGGTGGTGAAAATCACGTCCCACAGCTTATCGACGGCCACATCCCCCGTCTCATTGGGAAACATCTTCATTGCCCAGTCCTTGCTGGGGATGGAGCACACCAGCCAAGTGACGCGATCCTCCATGAAGTACTTTTCCACCGGTTTCATCGCTGTCCCACGAGCTTTGTGGAACAGAGCGATACGTTTGGGATCTACCCCTGCCAGTAAGTCGGGATTTTCCGCGTCGATATACAAGAAAGCCGTGTTGTCATTGCACATTTCCAGTGCCTTCTGAACAGGCCACTTGGGGAACTGGCCCAGGAACTCATCCGCCTCTTTTTCCAATCGGATGCGCCTGGATAACGGGTCTTCCCAGTCTACGCCCACCGTCGAAGCTCCCGCCTCGTATGCCTGTGCCACCAAAATGCGCACAAATTCAGCCGCCTCCAAGGGTGCGCTGATGAGCACCGGCTGTTCGGGTTGAACATGTAACCCAATGCGGAGAAGTACCTCCGCATAATGCTGCAACTGATCTATCGTAGGCAAGTCGAGTCGGCTCCTTTACAAAATTATTTTGTGGGTATCTCTCACAAGATGCAGTTGATTTTCTGCGTCTTGCATCGAGCATCCTATACAGTAAATACAATAACGCAGATTTATCTTCCTTGCTGGTGCCGCTATCAGCGGCATGAAGGTCTGCACCAGGATACCCGATATGAACCCACCCCACAAATCGCACCACGTTATCTGTATGTCGGAAAGTACCACCCACCGAACTCGAGCTCTCGTTCAAATGATGCACTTCCGAATCATTTCCTCTGTTCACCACTATATTCACCTTACTCCACCTTGTCTTCTCGCAAAAAAGTACGTTTTTCTCTCGTATTCTCACTTTGGTGATGAAAATAATCATCTGGCTATTTTCACCATCTTGGACTCCACCAGAAGCCTATTGGATTTCGCCAGGAAACTGAGAGTTTGAGGGCGCAAACCTGACAAAGACCAGAGTATCCCGCAGGTGTCCCCCCTCATTCACCGAGTCTCGAGCCAAGATGGCCTCCAGAGAAAAGCCGCAGCGTTCAGCCACGCGTCGACTGCGCTGATTCTGACTATCGCACCGAATTTCAATCCGTTGTGCATGCAAATGGTGAATGGCAAAATTCGCGATGCCGTTGACCGCTTCCGTGACATACCCTTTGCCCGTTTCCCCGTCGCGCAACCAATAGCCAATTTCAAACCGACCAGCAACCCAGTTCATCCGATGTAATCCGCTGGCACCTAGAAATCGGCCGCTTTCCCGATGAAACAGATGCATCCGGAGATCTTCCCGCGTGAGAAATCGAACCCGCGCCCAGCGTACATTTTGTTCCGACTCTGCTATTGTGGGTATCTCTCTAGCCCACGGCATCCATGGCCTCAGAGAAGGCAGAGACTCCCGAATAGCCTCGTTCATGGGCGCGCCGTCTCCTGGCAAGGGAGTACGAATCAACAGGCGTGAAGTGTAAAATTGCTCAGGAAAATCCAACAAAATCGGGTTTTTCATCAATTGAGCTAGGTCATCTCTCATTCGAGTTTCTCCTTGATATCATCGTGATCATTTCCGTGTTTCACATCTCCACGCACATTGATATCCGTGACAATCCTCGACGCGACAAGTTGACATTCGTAAGAGTAACCGGTACAATGCTAACATAAATATAGCAACATATATAACAGATCTAACAAATTAAACATAAGCATGAATGGGGAGGCAGTGTTATGACAAGTGTGAATGTTGCCGTCGTCTACTATAGCTCCACCGGAACCAATTACCAGTTGGCGCAAGCAGCAGAACAAGCGGCAAAAGAAGCAGGAGCCGAGGTCCGACTTCGCCGCGTATCAGAATTGGCACCGCAAGCTGCCATTGATTCAAATCCGGCCTGGAAAACCCATTATGAAGCCACCAAAGACCTCATCCCGGTTGCCACACTGGAAGACCTCGAATGGGCAGATACATTCATTTTCAGTGCTCCCACGAGATTTGGCAACATGCCGTCTCAGATGAAACAGTTTTTTGACTTAGTCGGACCTCTCTGGGCCCAGGGAAAGTTGGCCAACAAGGTCGTTACCGCCATGAGTTCCGCTCAAAATCCACACGGCGGGCAAGAGGCCACCATCCTTTCCATGTATACCACGATGTACCACTGGGGGGCCATTGTGGTGGCTCCAGGATACACCAACCCAGCCGTCTTTTCTGCTGGGGGCAATCCCTACGGTACCACTGCCACCATGAATTCAGCCACAGTGGAAGAACCCGTTCTCGCGGCCGCTAGACATCAGTCGAAGCGTGCAGTTGAGATTGCCCAGAAATTGAAGGGCTGAAGCAATGTACTGAAGCGTTCGCACGTCAAGGAACGGGTGTGATTGTCAACCTGTTGACTTAGACGTCGGTTTTGTTCAGACAAGTATGCGTAGATGCCCGTCTTCACGGCTGACCATTGGACTGTAATTATTTTCTATTTAGCAAATTATCATTTATGTATTTTGCAAATCCAATATCCATTGCAGCCACTTCAAAATCGTTTGAGACCGCCTAAAATAGGTGCTATCGGTTCCTACATGGTATAGATTGCATGCCTTCATAATATCAACGACTCGGTTTCGGTCAGGTGGGTATCCGTTTTGGATATATTCGCTGAATACTTGTTTGAATACGTTGTGTTCTAAAATACAGGACGCCAAAGACAAATACTTTGCTTTAAAGTGTTTACGCATGATGTTCCGACCCTTAGGCGTTAAACGAAACACAACCACATGATCAGCATTGATGTAACGTTCGATCAGACCCAAATACATCCCCGCCGTTGTATAGTAATTCGTTTGGCGGGCATCGAAGTTGTAATTGCTCGTAATCTCATCTTTTTCAAGGTTATTCTCAACCAGAAGCCCCAACAAATCGATGATACGAACGAAGTTGTCGGCTTGCGGAAACGGTACCTCAGGCTCTGCAACCGTGGACACTGAGGATGCGATTTCAAGAATGTCGTTCAGTTCAATGTCTTCATGGGCAATCACATAATCCTTTTGATAGACTAGGCGGAGCGAATTGTAACGTGTAATATTCACGAATTCGTAGACAAAGAAGCTGAATACATCGTTGGAGTGCGTGAAGAACACGGGAATGACTTCTTTATGGACTTGGTTTAGCCACAAACGATAGGGATAGTAGAGCTGACGAATAAGAAAATCCGTAATGGTTTCCTGTTTTGCCTCAACAAGAATCAGCCGATTTTCGCTCTCGTATCCAGCATCTATTTCGATTTGCGATTTGGAAATGGAAATAGATTGCTCGGAATTCCCTTTACTGGAAATCAGAAAATCAAAGTTATTAGATGACATACGTCCTGAAATGGTAGGCATCGACATCTCGCCGATCAAATCCTCAATCATCCCTGACGCATAGGCACAATGCAGTGCCACACTCTCCGAATAGAGATTAGTGGGATCGATGGATGAAATGTAGGACGGGAAGCTGATGGACGTAGGAGTTAAGTGGGTATTATAGGAGATTGTCTGATAGGCTTCAAACTCCCCGATAATGTAGCGGAAACGGGAAATGGGAAGAATGGACAAACCATTCTTCCGAAAAACGTCCGGCAAGTTGCTCTTGTGGTCGAACTTCGCCATTAGACGCGGTTCTCGAACCGTTTTGATGGTTTTTGCATCAATTTCATAAAAGCCTGTTCGTCGGATGCCGCTTAAAATATCAAGACGTTCAAGGAGAGTTTCCCACGCCTTATCATTCAGTCCCATAATTCATCACCAAAACCTCATCAATTTTTCCACGCCTTGCAGCGTTGGAGTTTATGGCTCTGGTCGCCTCGACTATCACCGTTTTGTAATCAGAGTAGAGGTCTTTAATGAAATCGGTCGCTGAATTGCTCAAAAGCACATGACAACCGCGTTTGGTCAAATCATCGATCGTCTCCTTGAGTCTAATTTGTTCCTTCCTGTCAAAACCATCGAGGCTGTATCCCGTAAAGGATGACGTATCGGAAACCGGGTCATACGGGGGGTCAATATAGATGAAATCGCTCTTTTTGGCAGTAGATACAGCATCTATGAAGTCCTGGTTAAGGATTTGGACGTCATTCGATGACAGGTAATGATGAACCGCTCGGATAATGATTTCGTTTACGATGTTCGGGTTTTTGTAATCGCCAAACGGAACATTAAACTGCCCTTGACTATTCACACGAAAAAGCCCGTTGAAACAGGTCTTATTGAGAAATATCAGCCTTGAAGCACGTTCCACAGCCGATAGTTCCTGAAATTCCGGTTGGCGATCAAGCTCTCGAAGCTCATAAAAATAATCCTTTTCATTTCGATGCTTGGACAAATCGTCGATGATTTCGTTGACCTGGTTCCGAATGA